>NZ_RCBY01000322.1 GCF_003838195.1 Okeania hirsuta | reverse complement strand
TTTTTTTTTCTCGAGATATTTTTTTGAGTTTTAGCAGTTAACTGAAGAGTACAAAGTTCTTCTAAAAATAGGTAGTCCTGTAGATGTAGTGATATTTATAAGTAAAATCCTTTCACAGTAAGGAGTAAAAATGCACAAATCACTACTTCTACACAACTACCTAAAAATATTACTTACAGCAGTTTCGGAGTTAGTAGAGATACAAAGTTTTATTACCTTAGTAAATAGAGAAGAGAGATTAGTCTTCAAGTATACCTCACCATCCGCGCAAAGTACTGTAATCTCAAGGCTGAAAGTGTTACTGAAAAAGGCTTGCAGCAAATAAACTTTCTATAATATGGTTTGTCACCTTGAGAGCGCCGAAAGCTTTAGCTAGTAATGATTTTTCCCAGAAGTTTGTACTCTCTAGCACTTAACTATTTTTTATAGATACTACTAAACTCCCATGGAAGTTGTATCCAAATTATCTAAGATCAATATTTAATTGGTTGGAATTGAGCAATCCTACCTTACAGACTAAAGACTACAAAGTTATTCTAAAAATATTACTTACAGGAGTTTCAGAGTTAGTTAGATACAAAGTTTTATTGCCTTAGAAATGAGAATTAAATAAGATCCACAGTTTTTGGCTAGGAGTATGGTACTCAAATGCTTCTGTGCAGGAAATTTGGAAGTTAATAAATCCTCATTCCTTAGTAAATAGGGAAGAGAGATTAGTCTTCAAGTATACCTCACCATCCGCGCAAAGTACTGTAATCTCAAAGCTGAAAGTGTTACTGAAAAGGGCTTGCAGCAAATAAACTTTCTATAATATATAATATGGTTTGTCACCTTGAGAGCGCCGAAAGCTTTAGCTAGTAATAATTTTTCCCAGAAGTTTGTACTGTCTAGCACTTAACTATATTTTTATAGATACTACTAAACTCTCATGGAATTTGTATCCAAATTATCTAATATCGATATTTAATTGGCTGGAATTGAGCAATCATAAGACACTCAAGAATATTAAGCAGAATTATTGCAACGATAAATTAATTCCATCACTTCCGAACGACTCAGCTTTTCTTGCCCCATAGTTAAAATATCCAGAGTAGCATGAGCAAGAGTCAGAGGAATTTGGCAAAAATTTCGAGCAGGTCCTGAAGGAAGAGAGTTAGTATAAGAATCAGCTAATAATAGATTACGTTGAGCATAAGCTTGCATATCCTTGGCAACCCAACCGTTAGGAAAAAAATCTACGCCCCTAACTAAATCTTCTGAATGGTTACGAAGAATATTTACTGCCTGTAGACCACGGCCAAATCCAATTGCCTGAGTACGATTAGTATTAGTATTATCATACCAACTCCATAAATCGGAAAGTAATAAACCTACTGCACCTGCCACACTAAAAGTGTAACGATCCAAATCTGATTCAGTGTGAATTGCCCAATTATTTTCAGCCCAATAAGCCATCCGGTCTGCCATTGCTGCTGTTACATCCCAGATCCTGGGTGCTATTGTATCTGAAGCCAGTATTGCCCATTCTCCTACTCTTTTTGTTACTTCTGGTAGGTTAGTCATATTCAAGTCTAACTTTGCGGAAAAGTTCGGGAAACTTGAATGGTTAACTCCTTCTTGTAAAAGTAAACTAATCTTTCGCAACAATTTTGCCTTCGTGAAGCTATCTAAATCTGGATGATCCTCAATTTCATCAATGGCACGCATACAAAGATAGGCCGATGTAACTGCCTCTTTTAGCCCAGATGGTAATTGACTAATAGGAATATAGAAAGTACGACTTGTTTCTTTTAATATATATAAGGCATCTTTATCTTCAGGTCTGTTCATCTATTTCACTCCTCACGGCTATTTTTGGTTTATAACAGAAGAAGGAAGTAACAAGCAAGAAGCAAGAAGGAAAAATCTTGCGTTATCTGAGTTTTAAGCTTTTAATATGTCCTAATCTTTGCTTAGAATGCTATACAGCGCTTTTCAGGTTGATGACCTCACGTCATAAACAAAAACCTGTAGGGGCGAATGGCCATTTATGACGCAAATCTCCGCTTTAGCAGAACAATCTTGGGACAATTTTTCCGAATACCTCCTAATTATTCTTATGTTTGCTTCTCCCCCACTCCCCTATTTCCCCTCCTGGGAGGGGTTAGGGGTGGGTCCCCTACTCAACAAAATGTAGAAAAGTTTTTGAGAAATGGTATTATTTCTGAGGAGTCAGTAAGTCCAGTAGGGTGCGTTACATTTCATTAACGCACCATCTAGATTTTAATTTTCGGTGTGTGACGCTGATGATTTCACATTTGGATAGTTTATCATTTTCTTTGTGGGTTTAATACCCCACCGTCTACAGGGTGTTCACGCATTACTTGGGGGAGCGAATCCCCATGTAATTTTCCTCCTGTCTCCTGTCTCCTGTCTCCTGTCTCCTTCTTCAACAAAGTTTTGGCAGGAAATTTGAGATTATTTTGCTAGCAAAACTTCCGACTCAGGCGCAACCTGGTGGCACTTCGTTCCGACTTCTTGCCACAACCTGGGGGGTCGAACCGCTATTCCCTATTCCTTATTCCCTGTTCCCTGCCATAACTTAATTGCTAATCATTTTTTCTAGAAAAGGAAGTCCAAAGGCAATAACAATACTAACCGCTAAACCAGCAAAAGCTTTTAAAGCGTCACTAAAAATAATCTTACCTACATCCTTCATTTCGCGGTTTTGGAAATTGTGAGCTATTGCTATTTCTCTTCCAGCTAAAAGACCGATAAATACCCAAGTTGTACTCATCGGCATTTTGCTCCATTCTTTAAATAATAATAAGATTAATCCATAAATCAAATCTACAATTGTTGCCGAACGAATATCTTGAGTATTAGTTTTACTGGTAACTATATGTTGAATTGCACCACCATTTCTGTAAAAGATAATTGCGTGTAAAATTAACATCACAAACATGGAAAAAAATAGCATTGAAGCATCAAGATTTCGTGGCAAGTATGCAAAGATATTTGCCAAGTCTTGAATTAACCATTGACTCCACAAAAATGCTGTTGATACCCACTGCAAAATCACCCAATAAATTGGTGCTTCTTTGTCTGCTGTACTTAGAAATTTCTCTTCTAAAGCTTTAGTGATGAATTTATAAATAAGTATAGCTGTGACAAAAGCTAACCCATAGCCAAAAAATGATTTAGTCAGCATACTGATGAGATTGCTAGGAGCAAAAACTGTGATAATTAGAAAAGTGGTACTAACAGGAATTCCCCAATTTGTTAAAAATAGAAGTACGAAAGGAGGAACTATATAAATCCAACTAAAATTTTCAGGAAAAGGAAATTCTGCCAAACGCCCATAAGCTACATCTCCATCATTAGTAATCCAGCCATAGAAAAAAACTACTAACAAAACGGAGCAAATAAACAGCCATAATACCCACCAAGGGCGCTGAGAATTAGAACTTAAAAATGTGCCAAGGGTTTGTATAGCATCGTTAGCTACAATCGAATATGATGCTAATAAAAATCCAACCAACATAAATATATATTGACTGTTCATATTTTGTCGATATATCCTAATATCTTGAACTATAATAATAACTACAGTTTAGATGATGAAGATGTTGATTTGGAGAACTATTAGACTTCTGGCAGAAGTCAGGGAATAGGAAATAGGGAGAAATAATTGATAATTTATGGATAATAATTGATTTTATTTTTGATTTTTGGACATGTCTATTAGTTTCAGGCTAAAATATTTTTTAGTCAGGTAATAGAGAGTACAGAATAAAAGTTTTTGACTAAGGTTAACAAGAGATTAAAATTTTGGCAAAATCTTGACAATATTATCTAATTAAATTATCGTCTATGGTGTCTATGTAAAAATATTAATATATAGTAATATAAAGATTTAGTAAGATAAATAAAGTCTATTGTATTCAAACTTCTATCCTCGTTATTATCTAGAGATATTAATAAACTAGAGACTTATAAATAATTAGATTTTTCTGGAGGCTCATATATGGTTTTATTAAAAACTATTTGGCACCATGCTCTAACAGTTACAGTTGCAGCAGTTACTCTTTCACTTGGCACTGTTGGTGAAGTCATCGCCCAAACTATTGAAGGTGCAGGAGCATCATTCCCCGCTCCTTTGTATGAGCGTTACTTTCAAAAATTAAAAGAAGATACAGGAATTACAGTAAATTACAATTCTGTGGGTAGTGGCAAAGGTATTGAGAGTTTTATTTCAGATACCGTTGACTTTGCAGGTACAGATGCGCCACCAGTTGCAGCAGAAATAGAACAAATGCCAAAAGGAGTAGTTATGGTACCTACCGCAGGAGGTGCTGTAGCAGTAGTTTATAATTTGCCAGGAGTTACTGAACTCAAACTATCTCAGTTGGTATTGCCAGATATTTTTGCAGGTAAAATTACTAAATGGAACGATCGCCGAATTGCTCAAGACAACCCAGGAGTTGACCTACCTGACTTACCTATTAAAACTGTAGTACGAGCTGATGGTAGTGGTACAACTTTCATTTTCTCCAGGCATCTGAGTGCTGCAAGTCCAACATTTAGTCGAGAAGTGGGTGCATCCAGAAAACCTGATTGGCCAAAAAATCCCCTCAAAGGTGACAAAAATGATGGAGTAGCTGCTTTAGTGAAAGAAACTGAAGGGGCGATCGGTTATGTACAGGACAGTTTTGCTCGTCAAAACAACCTGTCAACAGCAATGCTGGAGAACCTACAGGGTCGGTTTGTCGAACCTACTCTCGAAGAGGCGAATATTGCATTATCCGGACTGAGATTTTATCAAGACTTTACCCCTGCTAACGAAGCTAACCCTGATGATGGATACCCCATAGTTGGAGTGACCTGGTTATTAGTTAAGGAAAATTATGAGACTTCAGATCAAGCAACTGCAGTTAAGAAAATGGTCAATTGGGTTTTACAGGAAGGTCAAAACTTGAACAATACTCTTGAGTATACTCGTGTTCCAGAAGCTATAGGTGCAAAAATACTTGAGAAAGTTGAAACTCAAGTAGCAAATCAATAATCAGACTTGAGCTATAGCAATTCCCAAAAAGAGTGAGGTACAAAATTCGTTTTTTTTAGGGAACAGGGAATAGGGAATAGAATAGAAATCAAAGATAGGTGTGCCTCATTAGGAATCTCCGATAATAAAAAATTAGCGTTGGTAAAGCGCGTGTATGATATTAATCTTAATTACTTAGGAGTCAACCCACCCCTCGCCCCTCCCCCTCCCAGGAGGGGAACAGGAGTCAGGAGTCAGGAGAGAAGAAAGAGGAATAGAAGGAGAAAGTTTTTTGGTCGCGTAAAGGTCATGGACTTCTATCGCGCTCTGATCCGGACATGATATCATGCCTCAAATTACCAACGCCAAAAATCAAATCAACTATCGCACAGAAATTATCAATTCTTTCCCCCTACTCCCTCTTTTCCGGAGATATCTATTGAACAGGACAAAAAAGTAGCGATCGCCCATCAAAACACCCTATTTAATAGACATCTGGTGATCATAAAAAATCAAATTAATTATCGCACAGAAATTATCAATTCTTTCCCCTTACTCCCTAATCCCTACTCCCTACTCCCTCTCTTCCAAAGTACTAAAGTGAATCTCTCTGGTAAACTGAAAAACTGAACTAAATTAAGGGGAACTATTTTAAAATGATAGAATCACTAAATGTATTAGGTGAAAAGCTAGAAGTTTGCTGTACTTCTCCCATGACTGGATTTTATCGGGATGGGTTTTGTCAGACTGGACCATCAGATTTTGGTTCCCACGTTATTTGTGCAGCAGTGACAGCAGAATTTTTGGAATTTACTAAGCGTCGTGGTAATGATTTGAGTACACCTAGACCAGAATATTCTTTTCCTGGTTTAAAACCTGGCGATCGCTGGTGTTTGTGTGCGTCTCGTTGGAAAGAAGCTCTAGATTCTGGAGTTGCACCACCAGTAGTTTTGTCAGGAACTCATCAAAAAGCATTAGAAGTAGTACCTTTGGAGGTTTTGCAGGAACACGCACTTATTTAGGTGGTAGGTCTGAGTTATAGCAGTCGAAGGAAAGGTTAGGACAGGTCAAAAGCTTAAAACTCAGACAAAGTAAGATTTTTCCTTATTCCCTCTTTCCTCTTCCTTCTTCCCTCTTCCCTCTTCCTTCTGCTAAAACTAGGGTGTTAATTGAGTCTAGTAATGGTCAGCAACGGTGGACGACTCTTGGGGTTTCTTTTAATATTTTGGATGCTTCTTATCAGGCGGTTGTTGAAAGTTTAGAGTATGGTTTGATGTTGGAAAGTCAATCTCAAGAAACTGCATTAGGTGTGGTTTTGTAGTAGCAGAAGGAAGAGGGAAGAGGGAAGAAGGAAGAGGAAAGAGGGAATAAGGAAAAATCTTACTTTGTCTGAGTTTTAAGCTTTTGACCTGTCCTAACCTTTCCTTCGACTGCTATAACTCAGACCTACCACCTAAATAAGTGCGTGTTCCTGCAAAACCTCCAAAGGTACTACTTCTAATGCTTTTTGATGAGTTCCTGACAAAACTACTGGTGGTGCAACTCCAGAATCTAGAGCTTCTTTCCAACGAGACGCACACAAACACCAGCGATCGC
>NZ_RCBY01000321.1 GCF_003838195.1 Okeania hirsuta | reverse complement strand
TTGATTTATGCTAAATTCGGTTATGATAAGCTACTTATATAAATAATCGCCAAATTCTCTTTAATCAAAGAATTTAATTTCTTTGAACATAGTCTCAGTAAAATTTTTAAAATTTTGATTTATGCTAAATTCGGTTATGATAAGCTACTTATATAAATAATCGCCAAATCCTCTTTAATCAAAGAATTTAATTTCTTTGAACATAGTCTCAGTAAACTCGAATGTATCACCCAGTTTACTTGAACAACTAAAATTATTGTCTGTTTAAATTTAAGTTTTATCGAGGTTAAAATCAGTGGATTATTCACTGATTTTAACCCGTTTATATCTTTTTTATGTATAGCTTGAAAAGACTTGATTCAAGTAATTTAAGAGGAAAGAGGATTTAGTCTGAGAAAATAGCGATCGCCTAAATTATATTATTGATTAGACCTAGGCGTGAAAAAGATATAGATTTTTTGCAGGAGTAGGCAACAGCTCCGAAAGGCAACAGGCAACAGGTAAGATATTTTTACGCGCGAAGGCACTAAAAAGGATTTTTTAGGGTAAATTTTTCTTTCCTTAGCTGATCTAATTAAAAGATTTATTTATTTTCCACCAGATGTCTATTAATTAATTAAATTAATTAAAAAGTTGGCGATCGTGTCAGAGGTGCTGAACACTATCGTTTTTAATTTCATATTATTTTTACTCAGGAAACTCAGGAATTACCCATTTAGGAGGAGCCATTCTTTTCTTCATAACTGCTTCTTCAGCTATTTCCAACATTTTATCTAAGGGAGTATCATCAATAAACTTTGATGTTTCTTTTACATATTCCTGATTCGGGCATTTGTCACCTAAAACACATCCATTAACACAAGCTTCTGCACAATTTACAGTGTTTTCCATCCTATTTTCCTCTGGTAGTTTAGTTATTTTATAGCAGATAACTTTTTCTAGTTATCCACTTCAGCAGTCATCATTTGACTTTCAATATTATCATAAGCTCTATTAGTTTGAATTTTTTCCAAATAATATTTATCAGTCAACTCATCAAAACAAGAAAATATTTCATTAAGTAAATTAACTAACTGCGTAGGAGGAATATTTTCTGATAACTGAGTAAAACCTACTAAATCAGCAAACAAAATAGTTACTTCGGCAAAACTTTCAGCAATATTTTCCTGTTCTTCCTTTAATTTTTCTGCAATAGGTTTAAGCAAAATATTTAACAACAGAAGTGAAGAAATGGATAACAGAGAAAAATTATAACTCTACTTTGAGAAGCTGGGCTTAATATAATTAGGTTTTTACTATAAAATCAAACTCGTTCAAACGCTCAGAAATAAAACTAATACTCAGAATAATGGAATTGATAATCCTGGTAGAGGAATTAAAACTCTGTCTAATTGATGCACTGTAGGTAAGGCTTAGATATGAAACTAATGGTAGAGAAGGTAGATATATAGTCATTCCAGTTAAGATTGAGACAAGGGTTTCTTGCCTTGAAAGAGTTTCAGCTAAAAAAGTTTTCCAGTCTTATTCAGAATGACTATAATTAGTAGTTGCCTACTCCCTACTTCTCTACAGCAAAAGTGGGTAATTTACTAGATATCAATTTTCAAGAAACCTAAAATTACCCACAATTTTTGATAATTTAACTGCTGCCTAACTGACTAATCCTTTGCTAAGTAACTCATAAAGAAAAGAGTTAATAAAAGTTAGTCCTAAAGAACCAATTAACGCACTCCAAAATCCCCAACGTAGTCGAAATCCACTTACTAACCAGGCAGCTAAACCAAAGATAACAAGATTAACAACTAGAGTAACTAAACCAGGAAGAATTATATTAACTGGTAAAGCTAAAGTTCCTAAAATTGGACGTACAAATACATTTAACAGCCCAAATATCGCCGAAGAAATCAAGGCAATATTAAAATCATCAATTTCTACCCCAGTAGGCAACTTAGAAATAATAAACAAACTAACAGCAGTAATCAACCACATAACAATCAGTCTAACAATCTCTTCAGTAGCCATTTTTTTCTCCTTAAATTAACAGAAATCTAAACATTAAATCGGAAGAGCAAAACATCTCCTTCCTTAACAACATAATCTTTACCTTCACTCCTCATCAGACCCTTTTCTTTAGCAGCAGTCATTGAACCAGTAGCTACTAAATCATTATAGGCAATTGTTTCTGCTCGAATAAAACCTCTTTCAAAATCAGTATGAATTACACCAGCAGCTTGAGGAGCTAACATTCCAGCCTTAATCGTCCAAGCTTTGGTTTCTTTTTCTCCAGTAGTAAAATAAGTACGCAATCCCAACAATTCATAAGTTGCCTTAATCAGAGATTTCAACCCACCTTCTTCTACTCCTAAAGATTCTAAATAATCAGCTCTTTCTTCCTCCGGTAACTCAATTAATTCTGATTCTACCTGAGCTGAAATTATCACAACTTGAGCATTTTCCACCGCAGCAATATTGCGGACTTTTTCAACCCAATCATTCCCACTAGCCAAATCATCCTCAGACACATTAGTGGCATAAATTATGGGCTTAGAAGTTAACAGATTTAAAGGCTTAATTAACAGAAATTCTTCTTCATTTAAGTCAGCCATTCTCACCGACTTACCTTCATTTAAAATCCCCTCTAATTTTGTCAAAACTTCCAACTCTGCCTGAGCATCTTTACTGGTACGAGCTTGTTTTTTAGTCCGCTCAATTCGGCGCTCAACTTGAGCTAAATCGGACAAAGCCAATTCTAAATTAATTACCTCAATATCTCGCACTGGATCGACAGAACCAGAAACATGAATAATATCCTCACTATCAAAACAACGGACTACCTGAACAATAGCATCAACCTCTCGAATATTAGATAAAAATTGATTACCTAAGCCTTCTCCTTTACTAGCACCTTTTACTAAACCAGCAATATCAACAAACTCAATTCTAGTAGGAATAGTTTGAGCAGAATTAGAAATTTTAGTCAGCACATTTAACCGCTCATCTGGCACCGACACCACACCAACATTGGGTTCAATTGTGCAAAATGGAAAGTTAGCAGCTTCCGCTTTAGCATTAGCAACCAAAGCGTTAAATAAGGTAGATTTTCCGACGTTGGGTAGTCCGACAATTCCAGCTCTGAGCATAAATTTAAGTCAAAAATTAAAAGTAAAAAGTTAAAAATTAAAGAAATTACAGGTAGGGTTACTGTATAACTGCCTATTTAGATTAGGATAGCAGAAGGAAAGAAGAATCTTGATTTCTAACCTCAAGTTTCACTTAAAATCAAGAATCAAAAAATAAAAAAACCTAGTTTGCCTTTTTTGTTAAATGAGGAGGAGCTAGCGGGACTTTGATATTTTTTAGGCTGAAAATGGCTTCAAACTCAACGGTAGCAACGTGTTTTCGTTGCTCTGGCTAAAAATGGCTCAAATCTAGCTTGTACAATAAATAGGCTATTTTGACCTTAAAGCATTACACAGCAAGGATTTAAAACGATTTTTAAGGTATTTTTTGCTAAAGTCCCGCTAGGTAAATAAGCCATAAGTTTTGCAGTGTAGAAAAACAGTTTATCAAAATAAAAATTGAATAATCTCAAATATAGCAATGAGCGCTCAGGTATTTACAATGTCTAGCTCAAAGTGCAGTAAGGGAAAAGGTGTACAAAAAATAATGTGTAAATATGCCAGCGCACATTGCTATACTTATTGTTCAATAGTAAGAGCGATCGCAATAGGGATGCAGAATATGATCAGCAACCAAATAAACTGAAAGAATTATTTTCCTTATCTTGTTAAATAATAAATTTTCAAAAATTTATTTACATAGAAAGTCTAGATTAAGTTTTGTGGAGTTAGTGGTTTTTAGCTAGAAAATTAAGTTAAAGTATTTTTTGATTATTAATTAAAATTCTATATCAAAAAACTATTGTGCAATGGATCAAGAAAAAATTATTGGAACTAGAGAAGCAGCATATTTATTGGGTATTTCCGGTCAACGTTTGCGGATATTATTGGCTCAAGGTAGAGTGAAAAATGCTTACAAAGAAAATGGCTTCTGGAAAATTCCCATTTATGGGCCAGAAGACAATGAAATGCCTGTAATTTATCCTGGTACCAGAGGACCGAAAGGTATTTGGTGTAAGCGGAGGCGTACTAAACCGACTATGATTCATGTTAATCAGCATATCATTCAGCGCAATGCAAATCACCCACTAAAAGATATCAAACCAGTAGTTTCTGTGAAGCAGACTAATCACAATAACTATGGTTATCAGCTAGAAATCAAAGGTCCTTGTCGAATTGTTTATCGACCTCACAACCCGGCTGGATGTGGAGCTCATTTGTGGATTGATACTTATAGTCCGGTGCAATTTGTAGATACGAATTTTAATCCGGTTAGTGCTAATCGAGCATATAAATATATATAGATGTAAGTAAGTAGATAAAATTGAGATTTTTTGCCATACTTGTCGTGATAGGCTGATAGTTAAAGTCAAAAAAATTAACGACAGATGGATAGTGCTGTGAAAAATCAAGCCCTTGTAGATGCTTTGGTCAAAAATCTGCCGGAGGACGCATCTGAAGCTCAAGTTAATCAGATTTTTGCTTCTGAATTATTCAAGTTTTTAGGTTTTGAACTAAATGAGCAGGTACCTTCTTTTCCTACAGGAAGTGGTACTGATGCTGTTGATTATGCTATCCGTCATAGTACGGAAAATGATATATTTTCCCAAACAAAGACTAATCCAGATATTCTCGTAGAATTGAAAGCTCGGAATGTTAATTTAACTCCTGATTCGACACAATATCAAAAGACAGTTGTGCAAATTAAACGGTATTTGTTAGCAGAAAACTGTCAAACAGTTAAGTGGGGAATAATTACCAATGCTAATCACATTCAATTATTTAGAAAGCATGGAAAAGTTATTCATCCGGCGACAGTTTGTTTGGAAATTAATCCAGAAAATATCATCAAAATAGCTACATCAATTAAAGAAAAAATTGATAAGCCACAAAAAGTATTAACCGTAGCAGTTTATAACAATAAGGGTGGCGTAGGAAAAACAACAACTACAGTTAATACAGCAGCAACCTTATCTCTGTATAATAAGAAAGTTTTGATTGTTGATTTTGACCCTAATCAAAGAGACCTGACAAATTCTCTAGCAATAAAACCAGGTACACCTACTTTTTATGATTGTTTAGTAGATAAAAATATTAATGTCACAGATGTCATTTATCCCTACAAACTTAATAGTAAAAAATCAAAAAAATCATTTGGTTTTGATGTCATTCCAGTACATGGAAAACTTGGCGATTGGGACGATGTTGCGCAAAAAATTACCTTTGATAGATTAAGCAAATTATTAGACACACTAAAAAATAGCTATGATTATATCTTCATTGATGCTCCTCCCAACTGGCGAATATTTAGTGTTAGTGCTGTTTATGCAGCAGATGTAGTGCTAATTCCAGCAAAACATAACAACTTATTTTCCCTAGAAAATGCAGCTATAGCTATTAAAGAATATATTCCAGCAGTTCAAAAAGCAAGAATAAAAGATGCAGCAAGAAGAAAAAATGAAGATTTCGGACCAGTAGCTCTACCGATTTTTTTTAATGGTGAGAAAATGACGGACGCTCAAAAGAAAGGTGCTAAATTGCATATCAATAAACTGATTAGAGAAGCTCAAGAAAATTCAAATCATCAATTTGCCCTTAGACCATATTTTTATCCCCGCTATACAGCAGCAAACAAAAATACAGATATATTTGAACTTCCTAATTATGCTTCTATTGCAAATTCTGCTTTTTCTCATATACCTGCTGTTTACAAAGATAAAATAGCTAAGGGATATTATATAAATTTGGTTAAGGAGTATTTTCTACAATGAGTAATTTGAGTAAGTAGAACAGTTCAAAAAAACAACAAGTTAGTAACGAAAAGTAAATTTGCCAAAAACTCTCTTCCCTTCTGCCCTCTGCCTCCTGCCTTTTCATAACGATAATTTTCAACACCGACCTACTTAATATTGGTAAGTTAATACATCTAATATTGATGAAATTGAACCGGGGGATGGAATAGATGCGTCAGAATTTCTAATGTCAGCAACGGCAAAATTTCTGAATAAAACAGATGGTAAAAACTGGATACCTGTCATTGTGAAAAAAGTGGGAGAAGAGCAATATCAAGTCATTGATTAATTCTTTGATTTTCCCACATATTATATAGATTTGGTTAAGGAGTATTTCCTACAATGAGTAATTTCAGTAATGTTGGTAAGTTGATACATCTGTATATTGATGAAATTGAACCGGGGGATGGAATAGATGCCCCAGAATTTCTAATCTCAGCAACGGCAAAATTTCTCAGTGAAAGTGGGGGGCGAAACTGGGTACCTGTAATTGTGAAAAAAGTGGGAGAAGAGCAATATCAAGTCATTGATTAATTCTTTGATTTTCCCACATATTATATAGATTTGGTTAAGGAATATTTTTTACAATGAGTAATTTGAGTAATATTGGTAAGTTAATACATCTGTATATTGATGAAATTGAACCGGGGGATGGAATAGATGCGCCAGAATTTCTAATTTCAGCAACGGCAAAATTTCTCAGTGAAAGTGGGGGGCGAAACTGGATACCTGTAA
>NZ_RCBY01000320.1 GCF_003838195.1 Okeania hirsuta | reverse complement strand
CGTTGGAATGATTTTATGGAGTTTCCTTTTGAGGTTTTTTGGTGGGAAGGTTTGGATAAAAGTCGAATTTTTAGTTTGATGTTACCGCCGATAGGAGAAAGTATTGATGTTGTAAAGATGGGAAGGTTTGCTTGTGAATGGTTGGTGAAAACTAGTAGAAAAAATGTTTTGTGGTTGCCTGGGGTGGGAGACCATGGTGGGGGTCCGACTAGGGATATGTTGGAGGTGGGGAAAAGATGGCGGGAGTCTGGTTTTTTTCCTTTGTTGGAGTTTACGACTGCTGAGAATTTTTTAGTAGAGTTGGTGGGGGAAGGTTCTGATGATTATCCTGTTTGGGGGGATGAACTTTATTTGGAGTTTCATCGAGGTTGTTATACGACTCATGCTGATCAAAAGAGATGGAACCGTTGTTGTGAGGGTTTGTTGTATGAGGCGGAGTTGTTTGCTGTTTTTGCTTCGGTTGTGACTGGTGCTTTTTATCGGAAGAATGATTTGGAGGTTGCTTGGAAGGGGGTTTTGTTTAATCAGTTTCACGATATTTTGCCTGGTTCGGCTATTTCTGATGTTTATGTGGATGCTAATAATGGTTGGAGGGAGTCTGAACGGTTGGGGTTGGAAATTTTGGATGAGGCGATGGAGGCGATCGCTTCTCATATTGATTTTTGTCCGCCTTTTTCGTTTGATTCTGGTGAAGATGGGATGTTTTATCGGGTTATTGTTTTTAATTCTCTGAATTGGCAACGTTCGGAATTGGTTTCGGTTGCTTTGCCAGCGCCTCCGGAAAAAAAGGATTGTTGGGGTGTGGGGAGTAGGCAGCAGGGAGAGGGTTTGGATATGGATAATTATTCTGCTGGTATGCAAAATGATCGAAATGACTGGCTAGTTTATGACAATGAGGGAAAATTAGTTAGTTCTCAGGTGTCGGATAAGGATTTATTGTTTGTTGCTTCTGATGTACCTGGGGTTGGTTATCGAGTGTTTTGGCTATGTTGCGGGTTTTCTGGTTTGGACAAAAGACTATATATGAGCACACCTATTCCCCATTTTACAGAAAGGATAGCAGAAAAATTTGAGTTTGTCAATACTGTTAGTTTAAATGGTGAAAGATGGCTTTTAGAGAATGATTTATTACGGGTAAAGGTGGAGGGGGAAACGGGAAATTTGGAGAGTATTTTTGACAAGATTAATGAACGGGAAGTTTTGGGAAAAGGGAAGGGGAATGAATTGCAGGCTTTTCAAGATGAGGGTCAATATTGGGATGCTTGGAATATCGATCCAAATTATCAAGAATATCCTTTAGCTGCTGCAAAATTAATAGATATTGGGTGGATGGAAAAAGGAGATTTAAGAAGTTGTCTACGAGTTATTAGAAAAATAGGAAAGTCTGAGTTTTGTCAGGATTATATTTTGGAGTTTGGTTCTCCACTGCTAAAAATTAAATGTTGGGTAAATTGGCAGGAAAGTCATACTTTAGTTAAAGCTGCTTTTCCTATAAATATAGAAACGGATTTTGTTACTTATGAAATTCCTTGTGGGGCTATTAAGAGAATGACTAAGTTTCAGACAGAAAGAGATCAGGCAAAATGGGAAGTTCCGGCTTTACGTTGGGCGGATATTAGTGATGATAATTATGGGGTAAGTTTGCTGAATGATTGTAAGTATGGATATGATGCAAAGTCGAATGAATTACGTTTAACTTTATTAAGGGGTTCGACTTGGCCTGATGAGGAGGCTGATGTGGGAATTCACGAATTTACTTATGCTATTTATCCTCATTTGGGAAGTTGGGAAAGTGCTGGTACTGTGCAACGGGGTTATGAGTTAAATCTGCCTTTACTTGTTAAGGTAATGCCGTGGATTAGTTCTGAAAAATCTGGTGGAAGGTTGCCACAAATTTATCGTTTCTTAGGTTGGGAAACTGATAATTTAATTTTGATGGCGTTGAAACGGTCAGAGAATAATCAATATTGGATTTTAAGGTGTTATGAATGTTTGGGAAGAGAGGCAATTTTGAATTTGGAAAGTGATGCTGGTTTGGCAGTAGGAAAAGTTGTTGATTTGTTGGAACGAGATGTTGCTGAACCTTCTGTTGAGTTTGGGAGTAGAAGTTGTGAAATTTCACCTTGGAAAATAATCAGCTTTACTCTGGATTTTCTGGTGTGATGAATTTGGGGAAACGTTGTGAATTGAGATGAGCGATCGCTTGTCTCTATCAAGGAAAGGGAGGAAAAAGAGAAAACCTATTAGGGGGGAGAATAAAAAGAAAAAGGACTTAATTGCCCCAATGATATTCACAAGAAGTTTAAATGCAGAAGGATTTGAAGGCTGGTAATCAATATTTTGATCACCCTGATGAGAAATTCCTTGAGTATTAATTATGGATAATGCTCCAATCCATGGCAAAAATATAATTAGAGAAATGGTAGAATAAACAGAGCATCAAGTAATATTCCTCCCCAAATATTCTCCTGATTTAAATAAGATTGAACATGATTTTAGTGCATTAAAGAGAGCCAGAATGTATGGCGATTCACATAAATCTTTAGATGAAATTATTCGTGATTATTGTATAGTTTAATATCTCATTCTTAAGTTAAATAACTATAAATATAGATATAGGTTGGGCAATGCCTGACTTTTGGTTGTGGGAGATGAGAGATTTTTCTCTATTTATCCATAGATAGGTATGGAAGGTGAAATTTTTGGTTGTGGAAGATCAGAGAATTTTCTCCATTTATCTTTTGTCTGAGTCGGGAATTTCTGCTGTGAGGAAAAATCGTCGGTTTTCCTTTACCTCTGGCAGTGAAAATTTCTCTATAAATTATAGATATAGGCATGGAAAGTGAAATTTTTGGCTGTGGGAAGTGTGGGGAAATATCATTTTAATTTTAGATAAAATTTTGACTTTAATCTAAAATTAAAATGATATTTCCCCACACTCCCCACAGCCAAAAATTTCTCTATAAATTATAGATATAGGCATGGAAAGTGAAATTTTTGGCTGTGGGAAGTGTGGGGAAATATCATTTTAATTTTAGATAAAATTTTGACTTTAATCCGAGTAAAAATTGTTGATTACTGAAAAGGGATTGCCAAGAGAATCAAATATTTATTCTAAATTTTATATAGTTATTTTTTTTTGAGTAAAATTTTTTGGAATTAACAATGAGTAATTTTGTAGAAACTGCCAAAGGATTTTATTATCAGAAATATTTAAAAGTCTATGATTAGGGAAAACCTGTAGATATTGAAGTAATTAAAGCCTATGAAAATTTGTCTTTTTATATTCACGGATTAAATATTGAAAAAGCAGAATAACTTCTACAAAAAGAATTTGTTGATGAATATAAGTATCAGTTAAGATTTGCCTTTAGTTTTGAAAACCTTGTAAGTGTTTATGGAGGACTTTATCTAAGTGATTTGCAGAAATTTGATGAGATACCAAAATGCATGGCAGTTGATGGAGAAAATGATTTTGAAGCAACAGTGAATCAACTACCAAATAGTGTTTGGGAATCCTACAAATTTTATCATAAAGCGGAAGAAGGAAACTGGGGTAAAGCTTATAGATTGAGAATAACTATTGAAGGTCAAGATACATTAGTTATTCGTACAACTACTGATGGTGCTGATGGATGGCTTGAAGTATTTGATACTCAAGGAAATAATTTAGCATCAGCTCGTACTAATTATAATGCTATTGCTTGGCGATCAATGTTTCAAATTCGTCAATATTTTCTTACAGGAAACAGATATCTTCCAGAGCTGAGGTAAATTTTTTTGAGCTTTTCATAACTGTATTTTGGCTTGTTGAAAAATATTTTTTTAGAATTGAATTTTTGGAAAATATAATATAGCAGTCGAAGGAAAGGTTAGGACAGATAAAAAGCTTAAAACTCAGACAAAGCAATATTTTTTCTTCTTTCTTTTTCCCTCTTTCTTCTTCAAGATTCAGATAAAATTTATCTAGCGATCGCCTCTTAAGTAAGTGGGTATAAATAAACATAAAACCGAGATATAGGTGCCAGGTTAGTTAAAAAAAGTGCTTACTTAATCCCTACTGTCTAATTTATCATCAACGTTTTCTATTGTTAGATTTTGAAATTTACCTGAAACTCAATAATTATTCTGTTTTTTCTAAAGTAAAATGCTTAACTGATTCTGCTAAATTCTTTGTAATATTCATAATTTTTTGTGAAGAATCATACAATTGTGTTGTGACTTGCTCAAATACTTCTATACAAATAACATCTAGAATTTACAATTTACAAGAATTCAACTGAAAATTAATTTTATTCTGTCACTTATGATTAATATAGCAATCTTATTTGAGTTGTGAGAGATTGTAGATTTTAGGGAATAGGGAATAGAGAATAGGGAATACCCAAGTAATAAAATTCTCATAAATCATGCCGGATTGCTGTATCTATATTAACTTCTAAATTAACTTCTAATTCACATATAATTCACATATAATTGTTATTTTAGTGTGAAATTTGCCACAATTTCTGGATGATCTAGTGAAGTTACATCTAATTTATTGCTTGTTTCCTGAAATCCCAAATCCTGTATCTGAATGAATTGGAACAGGCTATATTATGATAAAATCATCATAAATTTAATATCAGAAAATAATTTAGTTAATTTCTCTATGACCGAACATTGAGGGAGGGATACCACTATATTAAGAAACTACAAAGCTGATTTACATTTTGTTACAGTAAATATATAGATTTCTCAAGAGGAAAAAATTCCCTTAATTTAAAGATTATTAACTTAGAGGAAAAATTTATGAATAGATCTTTTCGTGTCGGCAATCTATTTGGTATACCATTTTATATTAACTCATCCTGGTTCCTTGTCTTAGTTCTTGTTACTTTAACTTATAGTAGCAGTCTGGCAGAGCAATTTCCAGAATTGACTGGGATGCTACCATTGATATTAGGATTAATAGCGGCATTATTATTATTTTCTTCTGTTTTAGCTCATGAGTTAGGTCATAGTTTTGTTGCTCTATCTCAAGGAATAGAAGTAAAATCAATTACCTTATTTTTGTTTGGAGGTTTAGCTAGTTTAGATAGAGAATCAAAAACTCCTGGAGAAGCATTTTCGGTGGCAATTGCAGGTCCGTTAGTAAGTATAGTTTTATTTGGTTTATTTACTATAATTAATACATTTACAGCCATCAACGGACCATTAGCTGCAATTCTCCAACTCTTAGCTTACATCAACTTAGTTTTAGCATTATTCAACTTAATTCCTGGCTTACCTCTCGATGGTGGAAACATTCTCAAATCCATTGTTTGGAAAATCACAAATAACCCTTACAAAGGAGTTATTTTTGCTAGTAGAGTAGGTCAAGTATTTGGTTGGTTGGCAATAGTTTCTAGTTTGATTCCTACTTTTTTATCTGGTAGTTTTCCTAATATTTGGAATATTCTAATTGGTTCGTTTTTACTACAAAATGCTGGTCGTTCTGCCCAATATGCAGAAATCCAAGGTACTCTTGCAGACTTAACTGCAGCAGATGCTATTATTCTCGATCGCCCAATTGTTTCAGCTAGTCTTTCTCTACGAGAATTTGTGAATGAATATATAATTGGGAAAGATAGTAGAAAACAGTTTTTAGTTATTAATGAAGTAGATCAGTTAGTAGGAGTAATTAACGTTGATGATTTGAAAGTAGTTAATACCTCTGAGTGGCCTTTAGTTATGGTAAAAGAATTAACGAAACCTGTAATAAATATGGAGACTGTGGTAGCTAAAACTTCTCTTTTAGAAGTAGTTTCTTTATTGGAACAAAAGCAAATTAATGAATTAACTGTTATTGATGAAAACGGTGTTTTAGTTGGGTTAATTGAAAAAGCTTCAATTAGGAGTCTGTTGGAAAACAAAGCTCAGGTAAAATCTGCTTAGGTCAATGGAATAGAAAAATCTTTAATCTGTTAGATCGCGGGAGTCAGGAGTTAGGAGTCAGATGAATGGCTTCTATACCAACTCTTCGCTCATAAATTCTCTTTTTTGTCAAAGGAAAATTTCCTGCAATTGTCTTTTAATTACACTTATTATTCGACTACATTCTTTTTTCAAATTCGTATTATTGGCAGAGAATATATGGTGTCGTTCAAAACATAGATATGAATGTGAAATAGGAGTCAGAATGAATGGCTTCTATACCAGTTTTTTGGTCATAAATTTCCTGCAATTGTTTTTTAATTACACTTATTATTCGACTACATTCTTTTTTCAAATTCGTATTATTGGCAGAGAATATGTGGTGTCGTTCAAAACAAAAATATGAATGTTAAAATTGAAGTTTTCTTGTATATCTAAGCAATCGGGAATAGAGAAAGAGTGAGAATATTGTAGAATTAGAGAGAAAATTTTTGTTAATTAACTAAGGAATGAAAATCAATTAAAACCAGATAAAATTAATTACTTTTAAGAGGTTTTATCAGATCTCAAACATAAATTTCCGGTCTTATTTAATTTACTTTCCTTAGAATATATAATATATAGCAATCAAAGGGAAGGGCGCGGATAGATCAAAAGTTTAAAGTTCAGACAAGACAATATTTTTCCTTCTTCCTTCTTCCTTCTTTTCTCTGCTATGTCTTGAAGACTCAACTCTGTAACTAGTGCAGGATGGCAGAAATAAGTGACCAGTAGGAGCAATGCCCTCTTCCTG
>NZ_RCBY01000032.1 GCF_003838195.1 Okeania hirsuta | reverse complement strand
TTCTTCCTTCTTCCTTCTTCCCTCTTCCTTCTTACTTCTTACTTCTGAATAATGACTAAATTTTTCCTTCTACCTTCTTCCCTGTTCTTGATTATTTCTTCCTTCTTCCTTCTTCCTTCTTCCCTCTTCCTTCTGAGTGCTACTGCCACACCGAAAATTATTTTTCCCACCTGCCCTAGAAATGAAATTTCTAAGCTACCTCAACCTCCTTTATCTCAAACTCAACCAAGTATTCCTAGTCTGTGGTTAACCCAAGATTTCTTTGGTGAAGAACTTATTTATACTTGGTTTGTTGACTCAGATGATATTTGGGTAATGTTGGTAGTCAGAAAATTAATTTGGGATAAAAAAGGCTACCTAGAACGTTATAAATTTATTAACCATTTTGGTAATGTAGCTAGAGAATATGGCTATAACTTACAAGTATGCGAACCTCGTAATAAAAAACCAATTGCTGCCTATTTTTGTGACTTTGAAACTGCTCCATTAAATTGTAATGTAGAAATTGATTATAGATTTGGTAGAAGTTTATTTCGTTCACCTAAAGGCTTTACATTTCCTCCCACAGTAGAGTGAATATTTATCATGACTAGATTTCTTTATTCCCAATTTTTCAAACAATTTTTAGAAGAATTATAGCAATTTCCATACTGGCGAGGTACAAAATTTTAGGTTTGAGGGAACACCGGATCTGGGAACGGGGAACAGGGAATAAAAATACGAAAAGATCACTGTACCTCACGAGCTTGAGAAACGCTATACTATCAATTATTCATACAGTAAAAGTACGCTATGATCTACAGATAAATCCGATAAATAGATGTTGTGGTAATAACGAATATCTTTGTTTATTTTTGTCGTGAAAATTATCAGATGTAAACAAGCGATCGCTCCCTAAGTAATAATATTAAATTCGATAGTATTGGCATTATTTAGGATACATAGCACAAGGAAGAAGGAAGAAGGAAAAATCTTACGTTATCTGGGTTTTAAGCTTTTTATCTGTCTTAACCTTTCCTTCGACTGCTATAGCAATAAGGTGAAAATTTTAGGGGCAAACGGCCGTTTACCTCTACTGATACTAGAAATTATATTACTCGGTAATATTATGTCCGCTTAATTAGTCAGAAAAAACTTTTTCCTCTCTCTCATTTTTGGCATTTTTTCCCTTTATTCCTTTTTTCATCTTCTCCAAATTTCGTTTATTCAGTATTCAAACAGAAATGATATAGGTACAAAAAATCAAAAACATAAAATTATATTTAATATTACAAGAAGTCATTAAAATATTTAACCAGATTTCATCTCAACAGATAGACGAATTTCTTGCCATAATTGGCTATATTGTTGAATAGTACTATCTGCCAGTGGGTAGAGAAAATCACTTTTTTCTAGAATATCTTCTGGAGGTAATAGCAAAGAATTATCTTTAATTTCTGAAGTTAATTCAGTTGGATTTATCCCTGGTATAATTGGAGAGGTAGTCTGAGTTATCAGAGACATTTGTTCTGCTATCTGAGGTTCCCAACAAAAATCAATCCATTTTTCTGTTAAGGAAGTCTCCACAGTAGCAGCAGGTTTTACCCATAAATTAGACCATAAAGCTGTACCAGATGTAGGTATTACCGCAGCAATATCTTTCCGTGTTTTAACCAATGGTAAAATATCGTTAGACCAACCAACAGCTAACCAAGTATCTCCAGTAATTAGAGATTGTAAATAATTATTGGAAGCGTAATATTTAACTTGTTGATTTAGTTTAACCAGTTCCGATTTTAAATTTTCAACTTTACTAAGATTTTTAGCATTATAAGATTTACCCAATTTTTTCAGAGTTAAACCAATAACTTCTCTAGGTTGATTTAACAAAGAAAATCTATGGCGTAACTCCTCTCTCCATAGATCGTTCCAGTCTTTAGGTTGCCATCCCAAAGTTTTAAATTTATCAACTCGATAAGCAATTAATGTTGTACCCCACTGATAAGGTGCTGCCCAAATTTTTCCTTGGGGGTCTGCATAACCTTGATTATTACGCTTCACTAACTTTTGCCATTTTTCCGGCAATTTATTCCAATTTTGTAAAGCTTCAGAATTAAGAGGTTGAATTAATTCTTGTTTAATAGCATTTGCTAACCAATAATCTCCTAAAGTAACGAGATTAGCAATATTTATATTTGTTTGTTCTGTAGATGATTTTTGCTCTTCTAATAAAAGTTTTCTCTGCCAACTTTGCAACAGAGAAAATAATTCTGTTAAATTTTCTTGAGGATTAAAGTTTAATTTAGGCTGAGATGTTAATTCCCTCTTAAACTTTGACACCATTTGAGCAGGAATAGTGTTTTTTAACAGTTGAATATTTAAATCTCCCTGACCTTCACATCCTGCTAAAAATTCAGCTAAAGTTATTGCTGTAGCTCCGATTAAAAAATTCCGTCGCTTCACTTTTTCTGATTATTTAATATACGCTTTTCTAGATATTGACCAATCATTTTTTGTTCGCCCGCACGGGAAATAATAGTTTGCCGTGTCCGGTATTTATGGCCGATTTGTTTAATTTCTTCCTCAAATACAGACCCATTGTACTCTGTTCTGAGACATAATGTGTTAGGGTCAGATAGATGATATCCAGCTATGATGGGGTTACTTGTAGCAAAACCGCGATCGCGATACAAAATTAAGCCTCGAACTCCGAATATTGTTGAACCTTCAGATTGTTTCTTACCTGATACGGAATCTTGACTAAGCCAACTGACTAATGAACCACAAATCATAGCTGTTTCAGGATTATGTAGTTTATGGAGTTTGGCTAATTCTATAAGTTCTGGACTTCCTAGCTCGAGAAATTTAATTGTTAAATGACTGACTATTTCTTGGGTATTTCCTTCGGGTAAAGTATAGTAACGTCTTTCTGAATGCCATTGACCTTCGGAGCGTTGAAAATATTCAGTAATTCTTGAATCTGCAACTTCTAATACTTGTGTGGTATTCTTTACGCCTAATTCCATTTAATTTTATCCTCTGGGTTTTCTTTTGTATCAAACTAACTGTGATTTGTCAAGAGTTTTGTTTAATTTGTTACTCCTATTAATATATCCTGTTTTTTTTAATAGTTTCCGGACTGGCCATCTGGTTGATGCTTAGTTTGACAGGAGGGGTTGATTTGCGCGGATGGGTAGCTGTACAAGATCAAGGGTGAAAAAAAATTGCTGAAGTTAAGTTTGGGCAAGGTTTAGAGCTTTGTGGAGGAGTATAGGTGATCGTCGCAATTTAGTAAATCCCTATTAGAGATTGAAACTTCAACCAAAATGCTAATTTTTTCCCAACTTCAACCTTTCTTTTTCTGATAAATTTTCTTCCAGCATACTAATATTTTCCACAGGAATATTAACTTTAACTGCCTCACCAATAGCATATTGATTGAGATGAAAACGATTAATATTTTGCCTGCGGATAACTATCTTAGTTTTGTAAGTTAAACGCACAACATAACGAGTATCCGTACCAATATAAACAATATTTTCTACTATCGCTGAAAAATCTGCTTCTTCTGTATAAGTTGATGGATAAATTTCTATTTTTTCCGGTCTGACAACTAAGGTAATAATTGTATCTATTGGCAGATGATTAGCAGAGGGTATTAATAAAGGCAAATCTTCATCTACTAACACCAAACTTTTATCCTCTTGATGTGCAGTTATTCGCCCAGTTAAAAAGTTACTTTCCCCGATAAACTCAGCCACAAAACGAGTTTTTGGTTGTTCATAAATTTCCACCGGAGTTCCCACTTGTAAAACTTCTCCTTGGTACATAACTGCTATTCGGTCAGACATAGTTAAAGCTTCTTCTTGGTCGTGAGTAACATATATAAAAGTAATACCCAACCTTTGCTGCATTTGTTTTAATTCTAACTGCATTTCTTTGCGTAATTTCAAGTCTAAAGCACCCAAAGGTTCATCAAATAATAGCACTGCTGGTTGTTTAATTAATGCTCTTGCTAAGGCGACTCTTTGTTGTTGCCCACCAGATAATTGTCGGGGATAACGCTTTTCCATATCTGTTAATTTTACTTGAGTTAAAGTATCAGTTACCCGACGATTTATTTCTGGGCGCGAAATATTTTCCATTTCTAATCCAAAGGCAATGTTTTCTGCCACTGTGAGATGGGGAAATAAAGCATAATTTTGAAAAACTGTATTGACTGGGCGATGAAATGGCGGACTATTTCCCATTAGTTTGCCTTGAATATAAATTTCTCCCGATGTAGGCACTTCAAAACCAGCTATCATTCTTAATGTCGTAGTTTTACCACATCCAGAAGGACCTAGTATAGAAAAAAATTCTGATTTTTCTATCTGGATATTGATGTTATTTACAGCGATAAATTTTTTTTGATTTTGACTTTTGAATACTTTGGAAATGTTGATGAGTTTGACGGTCTGAGATAGCATATTTTGGCGTTGGTGAATTAGTGTATGATATTAATCTTAATTATTGAGGAGTCAGGAGTCAGGAGTCAGGAGTCAGGAGGGAAGAAAGAAGAATAAAGAGGAATATAAGGAGAAAGTTTTTTGTTCGCGCTCTTATCCGGACATAATATCATACCTCTTTTCACCAACGCCCATATTTTTATGATTAACCCTTGAAATATAGAAGGAAGCACCCCTATTTTTTTCAGCAAATAAATGCAAATTAATATTTTCATAAAGTCCGGTATTTTTCAAGCATTTCAAATGCTACTGTATGACTTTTTTTTGTTCGCTCTACCTACAGAAGTTAGTTTTATCTAGACCAAATATCTACAGATTTATCATTTACTAATTAAGATTAATAAAACGAGCGATCGCTTCTTTAACTAAGGGATAATTTACTTGATTTTCTAAGTCTACATAAGGAACTTTACTTTGCTCAATAAATGCTTCTGTGACTCTGATTAATTGATTAATTTGAGGTTCTCTAGCATCATCTATTGCTTCACTTACTTTTTCATTTATATAAGAGTTAATTACCTTTTTCTCAGTTGTTCCTTGCTGAAAAATATTATTTAATTCAAACTGTAAACGTAAGTAACCTTCAGGATTCTTTGTAGACATGATTTGTTCTGCTACAAGGCTATTAGCTGAAGACTGAGAATTCATCAATATATTAATTAGTTTGATTGCCCATTCAGCTAGCCCCCATTCTACTATTTGCTTATAACTATATGGCTGGCTAGTTTCACCTGTGCCAATAGAAATTATCGAAATATCTTCTAGTTTATGACCTAGTTTAATTGCATAGCTTATTGCTGCTAATGTGGGATTATTCGCTGCTATTCCTCCATCTATATGTGGTAGACTCAAATCTCCATTTTTCAATTCATAAGCTGGAAAATAAGTAGGAGCTGATGAAGAACTAGCACAAATTTCCCACAGAGGGAGATTGTCATACCAAATCGTCTGTTTAGGTATTTCCGGATGATAATTTACAAAAATAGTCGGAGATTCCAAAAACATATTGTAAGCTACAATTAATAAGTTTATTTCACTAATTTCCTCAAGTCTAATTGCCGTTCCATCTTGTCGTAAAAGGTATTTTTTCAAGACTTTAATTAAGCCTTCATTGGAAAACTTAGGAGCAGAAATTCCATATTTCAAAATTAAGGGTAATCTTTTGGGCGACAAGCGACTTTGATATGGAAAAATATTGATTCCTTCTTCCTGATATAGTTTGAGAATATTAGCGCTGTCTGTTCCTGTAGCAACTAGCGCTGCGATAATTGAGCCAGTGGAAGTACCAGCTACTAAGTCAAAATATTCATGTAAAGATTGACCTTTTTGTTCTTTAATTTGTTTTTCAATTTCTATCAGAATTCGTGCTGCAATTACTCCACGAATTCCACCACCGTCTAAACTAAGGATTTTGAAAGTCATTATAGTTTTGCCTTCATAAATATAGTTATTGAACTACTCAATTATATCATTGCTATATAATTCCCAAGAAGCGTGAGGTACAAAATTCCTTTTTTTTAGGGAGTAGGGAGTAGGCTAAGACGCATTTAAAATGCGCCTTAGCAAGTCAGAAGTTAGAAGTCAGAAGTCAGAAGTAATAGGGGGTTGTACTTTTAATTAGGTACACAACAAATAATATTATGTCCGGATAATTAGTGATAAAAAAAACTTTCTCTTTTTTCTTGCTTCTTCCTTCTTTCTGTTCTCCTGACTCCTGAGGACTGACTCCTCTGTCGTTTATTTATAACTATTCAACCGGAGATGATATAAGTGGTTTAAATACACAACAGCTTAGGGAGTAGTAATTCGGGAAACAGGGGATAGAAACAAAGAAAAACAACTGTATCGCACTAATTTGAGAAACGCTATATATCTATAATTAAAGTAGGGTTTAGTACCTGATTTTTGTTAATAACAGGACTGGAACAGAGAGAAAGTTATTTGACACTCCCACCGTCATTTCAATTATCAGTTATCAGTTATCAGTACCTCTGCAATAAGGAGGCAAGGAAATACGGAATCTTCTTTTTTTTATCCTCTTAAAAGAGGAGGCGTAACTACCCAAATTTTTTGGTCAAATCAAAGATTATAACGGGGGATTTTTGTTTTGCTGGCGCAACGCTACGGGAACACAAATTTATAGCAATAAATAGATAGGTTAGGACATAGATTGTTAACGAAGTCAGAAGTCAGAAGTCAGTAGGAGCGAATGGCCATTCGCTCCTACAGAAGTTATTTTTGTAACGGGGATTTAAGCCTCCCTCCAAAAATATTTCGCCTTAAAAAGCGGGGTTTTAGATCCAATTATTTTGATAATAATTTTGTAAGCATTCAGCTATTAGCGGTCAGCTATTCTTAGGCCATGTTGCACAAACAGACTTTTAATGAATAAAGCAAGTATTCGTTTAATTTCTACTACATTCTTAACCTAAAGATTCGTACTCTGAAGCTTTGATAAAATTGCTTTTTTCTTCTTTAAAGGTAATAAAGCTGATAGCTGATAGCTGACTGCTGTTTGCGCAGCATTCCGGAGGAAATGCTTACATAATTTTTTAGACAGGGAAATGTTTTTCCTACTGTTCCCTGTTCCCTGTTCCCTATTCCCTATTCCCTGCTATTTTTAATATAAATCTCTCTCTAAAGTTGAGCTAAAAATTACTAAGTACCAACTCCTAATTTAACTTCTGTCCAAGCTTCATCATATAGAATTGTGGCTTGACCAACATCTTGAATATAATCAAGTTTTGCAAATAATTCTGGTGGGGGATAAATGGTAGGATTATTCAAATCAGCAGCTTCGATTAAACCTAAATCTTTTGCAGTTTGGTTTGGGGTCGCGTACTTAATGAAATTGGAAATTTTTGCCCCTATTTCTGGTTCGAGAATGAAGTTAATAAATTTTTCTGCAAGCTCTTTATTATTACTTCCTTTAAGAATAACCATATTATCAGTTAAGAGAATACTTCCTTCTTTGGGAATAGCGTAACGAAGGTTGGGATTTTCTTTCATAATCTGAAAAATATCTCCGCTCCATTCACAGGTTAAATCTACTTCTCCTTGGTCTAATAAATTTTGACCTGTGTCGGGCGCAAAAGCAGCGATCGCCTCTTTATTTTTAATTAGAAAATCTCTAGCTTCATTAATTTCTTTAGGGTTAGTTGTATTGGGGTCATAACCAAGGGAAATTAAGGCAATTGAAAAGCTACTTCGCATATCATCTAATAGAGCAACTCTGCCTTTAAATTTAGGGTCAAACATAGTTGACCAACTATTAATTTCACCTTCAGTAGCTTTGATGTTATAGCCTATTCCCATTGTGCCCCATTGGTAAGCCATACTATATTTATTTCCAGGGTCGTAAGGAGGATTAATAAATTTTTCATTGAGATTTTTAATATTAGGAATATTTTCCTGATTCAGTTCTTCTAGCAATCCTTCAGCTACCAGAATTTTTACCATATAATCAGCCGGAAAAGCTACATCATAACCAGGATTTCCTGGCTTGATTTTGGCATAGAGGTCTTCATTACTTTCGTAGGTATCGTATTGAATTTTGACATTAAATTTATTTTCAAATTCAGTAATTACTTCAGGAGCAATATATGTTGACCAATTATAAATACTCAGGATGTTATTATTGCTAATTTCTGAAGTATTAGGGCTATTATTGCTACAACCAATTGGTAAAATTACAGCCATAGTAAATAGCAGCAGAAAAGTCATCAGTTTTTTCATATTTACAGATATTTATTTAATCATTTTATATAGAATCCGGTTAGACCAAATCTCAGGCATTCTTGCTACATCTCCTTGAGAGTAGGGAGTAGGGAGTAGGGTTCAAAAACATAATATATTTTGGCTTAATGCCAATAATCCTTACAAAAATTATTGAACCACTATTATTACTTAATAACTGAAGTTGCATCGGAAGTATAGCATTATTTTTGGGAATTGGTATTATACCAATTTGATAAATTTTTGCCACAAATAGTTAGGTTATTTCTTAGGAGTCAGGAGTCAGGTGTCAGGAGTCATAACGAATAGCTTTTATATCATTTATTAGGTCTGAATTTATCTTTTTAGTCAAAAGGGCTTTTCCTGCACTTGTCTTTTAATCCCCCAAATTATTTGTAACATTCTTTTTCTAAATTGGTATTATACAGTATATGTTTATAATTCTATCCACACTTCATTATTAAATTTCTCCATCCCCTAATCTCCCCATCTTCCTACCTCCCCATCTCATATAATAAGTATTTAACTGGATTGAATATTAGGTGTTTTTTTGATTCCCTAATTCCTCAAGAAAAAGGACAGATATTACCAACATCAAAGAAGCTATTAACATCAAAGTAGATATAGCATTATTAAATCTCCCCATCTCTCTACCTCCCCATCTCATATAATAAGTATTTAACTGGATTGAATATTAGGTGTTTTTTTTGATTCCCTAATTCCTCAAGAAAAAGGGCAGATATTACCAACATCAAAGAAGCTATTAACATCAAAGTAGATATCCCATTATTAAATTTCCCCATCCCCTCATCTCCCCATCTCTCTACCTCCCCATCTCATATAATAAGTATTTAACTGGATTGAATATTAGGTGTTTTTTTTGATTCCCTAATTCCTCAAGAAAAAGGACAGATATTACCAACATCAAAGAAGCTATTAACATCAAAGTAGATATAGCATTAATTGCTGGTGTTACGGAAAATTTAATCATACCATAAACAAATAATGGTAATGTCGTCGAACCTACTCCTGCAGTAAAAAAAGTTATCACAAAATCATCTAGTGACAAAGTAAAAGCTAATAAAGCAGCACTAAAAATTCCCGGCCAAATCAAAGGTAAAGTAATACGAAAAAAAGTTCGCCATTCATTAGCACCTAAGTCTAAAGCTGCTTCCTCTAAAGCTGGGTCAAGTTCAGCTACCCGCGCTCTCACAGTTACCACAACAAAAGAGATACAAAATGCTATATGACCAATAATTACTGTCGGTAAACCTAGCACTAGACGAATGCCTAAAAAATTTTCTATTAGTTGAAAACTTAGAGAAAAGAAAACTAATAAAGAAAGTCCTATAGTAATTTCTGGAATAATGATTGGTAGAAAAAGTATTGCCTCCAATACAGTCCGTCCGGGAAAACGAAAACGTTCTAATGCTAAGGCAATCATAGTACCAAAAATTGTGGCGATGATTGTCGAAATTACTGCTACGAAAAGACTGTTTTTTAAAGCTTCCCAAATCATCACATCTGTAATAGTGTCATTAGTTGCTCCTTGTAATAAATTCCGATACCAATCTAAAGTGAAGCCTCGCCAAATAGCATTAAAACGAGAATTATTAAAAGAGTAAATTACTAATATAAAAATTGGTAAATAGAGAAAGGCAAAACCCAGAGCAGCATTTAGCCATAACCCAAACTTACCAAGAGAACGAATGAGTAAATCTAATTGTTTCATTCTAGCTTTTAAAGTGAAATTTTTTTGTCTTCTGAAATCCGGAAATATATAATAACTGGGATTAATACGATTACCATTAATAAAATTGATAATGCCGAACCAAACGGCCAATTTCTCGCTTTAATAAACTGATTTTGAATGAGATTTCCCACCATCATAGTTTTGGCACCGCCTAAAATATCAGGAGTAATAAAAGCACCAAATGCTGGAATAAAAACGAGTAACGAACCAGCAACTATTCCTTTGATTGTCAATGGTAAAACTACACGAAAAAAAGTTCGTAAATCATTTGCTCCCAAATCTTGAGCAGCTTCTAACAAAGAAAAATTAAAACGTTCAATTGTGACATACAAGGGTAAAATCATAAATGGTAAATAACCATAAACTAAGCCAATAATTACAGCAAATGGGGTGAAAAGAAGAGTCAAAGGTTCATTTATTAGCTGTAAACTTTGTAGAGCAATATTAAATACTCCTTCGGTACGAAGTAATACAATCCAAGCATAAGTACGAACTAAAAAATTCGTCCAAAAAGGGATGATTATTAGCATTAGTAAGACATTACGCCAAGGTGGTCTACGGGTAGCAATAAAATATGCTAAAGGATAGCCAATTAGTAAGCAAATAATAGTTGTAATTAAAGCTAAAAAGAAAGACCGCCCAAATATTCCCCAGTATATTCCTTGAGCTAGTTGTTGATAATTATCTAGGGTGAATTGCCAAACAACCCCACCGTAAGTACCTCTTTCTAAGAAGCTATAAATAAGTACAATTATTAAAGGGATGATGAAGAAAATTAAGATCCATATAGTTGCGGGAGATAACAGAATGAGTAAATTGGTTAATTTCCGAGTTTCAATGGTTGATTTTGATTGTTTTTTATGAGGTTGCCACATATTAATTAGTTGAAGACCAGGAGATTATAGCTATCAGATTTATGCTTGCTTGTCAATTAGTAAAATTAAAATTATGGCGGTTATTACTAAGTTAATTCTAGGTTGAACAAGAAGGTTAATATGTATACTAATAATCTTTCCACTTAACCAGAGCAAATTAGTATCAGTTAAATACAGCATATTCCAAGTATATGAAGTACAGATATTAACGATTAAATGTTCCCAGTGCGGGTATCTTGCCCGCTATTGGATGTATCTCACCCCTGATGGAATCTGCTGTATATAGCCTTTATATAAAACAGGACTTACGCAAAATATGAAAATATACACCACCTGTAGGGGTTAACTGCCGTTAACTCATACTATATATGGTGTATCTCCGTAAGTCCTGTAAAAATTAGTATTTTCGAGTACAAAAAATTTCTATAGATCAAAAACCTGAAACTATTACCACTGTTGCCAGATTAGCTATTTCCTTTCCCTTAAAAGTATATTTACAGCTCAAATGTAAATGTTAGAGTTTTTTGCTTTGCATTTACAGCAGTTTTCAGAAAGATGGAACGCACTCCTAAAGAATAAAAACCTTTGTATAGACCTTCCATGGAACCTTCCTACCGTAGTCTACTTAAGTAAAAACTACTATAATTCTTAATTGATAGGTAGAACTGAGATACCACTATCAGTATTCTACGCGATCGTCAAAATATCTTCCATAGCAGAAAACATCTCCAGAAGGCAACAGTGGGAAAAAATCTCCCTTTTTACAGCGCTTTTCAAATTGATGAACCACATCTTCACAAACAAAACTTTGTAGGGACGTTCCATGGAAAGTTCCTACTGTGGTCTACCCAAATGAAAACCGCTGTAAATTTCATTACAGTCCATTTCCTGACCAACTCTTTCTTTGTTATACCTGAACAATACTATCGGATAGTGACGATTATCAATATAAATCAACTTTTATATATTGACAAATTAACATTTTTATGATTAGATACTGCAATCTAAATATTGTAGAGCTAAAAGTATTAAATATTATCAACTTTTATATATTGACAAATTAACATTTTTGTGAAATAAAAATAATCAGTAATTTTACGAATCAAAGCAACCATGCTATGTAAAGAGTCTGTAAAATTATAGAGATTTTTTTAAAGATTTAATGAAGGTATAAAGTATCTTAAAAAATCGAAGATATCAACTTTTATATATTTTCATCTTGAGCAGTAATTGGCATAATTGAATAAGAAAAAATCAATGCTTTCTCTAGAAATAAAAGATACTCTATCTTCAATAAAAAATATGAAAAATTTAGCTCAAATTAATCAAGAAAGTATTTGGAAAAAACATATAGTTAAAACCAAGAGAAAAGGATATTTCCGAAATATACAGGAAGTAAAAGTTGTAGCTAAAGTAGCAAACATGGGTCTTGAACCATCAAGATCAAAATCATTTACATCAAAGGTTTGGGTAGTTTCTAGCTCTTTGTAAACATAATATCTGTATCGATCCGCTTGTTTGAAAAAACTGGCAATGGTACAAATATTAATCAAATATTAATAAGTATAAGGGTTTCCAAAAATTAAAAATTTGGAAACTTTTTTTATTCAATTAGTTTTTTAAGGAACTAGAACTTGATTAGTATTAACAAAATATCATCAAATGCGTGAATTTGGTATGAGATATTCCATAAGTCAAGAGTAGTAATGGCAATTGCTGTATATACAAAAAATCAAAACTATTTTCAAAATATCCATACCAATCACCGAATAATTGATGACACTGATGAAGATGATAACCGAGTAGAGGAGACAATATCTATCTCATACCATTTCTCCATGAAGTTGCCCTTAATAAAAGGTAAAAGCTATTAGTAAAATTCAGGTTTGGGTAAGAATTATTAAGCGCATTATTACAGAGAAATGGTATCATAACTTATTTATGACTGCTATAATTATATTTTTGTGTGTAAAAGTGTAAATTAAAAAGCGTGAGAGAAGAAATAGTATGTTATAATTATGATCATAAATGAATTCTGATTATTTTTAGGAAAATCACTCTATACCCTCATCAAGTGGAGGGTCAGAGTCAGCATGACAGCCATCGAATCAATATCATTATTTACTGAACAGTTAGTAACAGCTAAAACAGGTAAATCTCTGTCAGACATTGAAAGAGAAGTTCTACGACTATCTTTGTCTGGAAAAACCTATAGTCAAATAGCCTCCAAATCAGATTACTCTCGAGATTATATTAGCCAAAATGTGGCTCCTAAATTATGGAAGTTACTAAGTAATATTCTCAAAGAAAGAATTAGCAAAACTAACTGCCTTTCTGTATTAGAAAGACAACTATTGATTTATCAAGCAAATAGAAAGCAAGCTGCACAAACCAGCTTAATTAATACAAATATAATCCAATATTCAGAAATTTCCGAAATTAATGATTGTAAATTACTAGATGGTAGAATCCCTATGGGTTCTCCATATTATATAGAACGTAAGGAACAATTAATCTGTTATTCAGAAATTAATAAACCAGGATCATTTCTGCGTATAAAAGCACCCAGACAAATGGGAAAAACTTCTCTATTAATGAGAACTATTGGTTATGCTATCAAACAACAATATCAGACAGTACGATTAAGTTTACGAAGAGTTGATAGTACAGTTATCAAAGATATCAATAAGTTTTTAAGATGGTTTTGTGCTAGTGTAACAAGAAAATTACAGCTAGAATCTAAATTGAATGAATATTGGGACGAAGATATTGGTAGTATAGAAAGCTGCACTTTATATTTTCAAGATTATTTGCTTTCTATCATAGATGATCCTATAGTTTTAGCAATAGATGAAGTAGATTATATTTTTCAGTCTCCAGAAATAGCTAATGATTTTCTGTCAATGCTGCATTCTTGGTATGGAGAAACAAAGGAAGTTAAACTCTGGCAAAAACTGCGGATAGTTTTAGTAAAATCCACAGAAGTTTATATTGCAATGAATATTAATAAATCACCTTTTAATATGGGAATAGCTATAGATTTATCCCCATTTACTCTCGAACAAATCCAGGAATTAGCACATCGTTATCAAATAGAGCTATTACCACAAGAACAAAATCAATTAATGCGATTAGTGGGTGGTCATCCCTATCTAATTAATACTACTTTTTATCATATTAAATGTCATCATGCCAGTTTAGAAAGCTTAATCAAAACAGCAGCTACAGACACAGGTATTTATAGTAACCATTTGCATCAACATTTACAAAATCTGCAACAATATCCAGAACTTAAAACAGCTTTTGAACAGGTATTGCGAGCTATAACTCCTGTAGAGTTAAAACAGGTACTGGCATTTAAGTTAAAAAGTATGGGCTTGGTTGTACAATTAGAAGATAATTTAGTTATGCCTAGTTGTGACTTATACAGGCGATACTTTTATGATGTATTTGTTGGTGTATAGTTGGGAAGTTTAGGGGTTTAGGTAGTAGAAAATATTAGTTAATTTTTTAACTTGAATAAGGAAGGTAATTATGACATTTGATAATTCTTCTGGGTTGCCTCTTGAAGACCGCGAAACTAAAATTCGACAGGCAATAGCAACTGAATTGTTAGATTATTGGCAAAAGCGCTATACAGAATATATTGAAGATCGAGAGACTGATGAACAAATTTGGGACGATGGCGGACTTAACCCCCAAGAGTTGTCTGAAAACGCTTATGCTGCCTATCAATTTTATAGAGGAACGGTGGAAATGGGAGACTGGGGATCGGTAATAGTTTATAGGATGGAAGTAGAAGAAGAAGCGATCGAGATTATTTATGTCGTTACCGACGGTGATGATGGTTGGTTGGAAGCTTATGATTTGGATGGAAATCTCCTGGGTGCGGCGCGACGATATATTGAGTTATTAGCTTGGAAAAACGTAGAGGATGTGCGAGGACAGGTAGAAACAGGAGATTTTCCCCCCGAACTGAATTGCGAGTCAACTTTGTGGGGTCGTCCTGAAGTAGTAACAGAAGAGTGACATTATGTCCGGTTGAATACTTATATTACGTCCGGATAATTAGTGATAAAAAACTTTCTCCTTTTTCTGCTCTTGTTTTTTCCTTCTTCCTTCATTTCTTCTTCTTTATTTCCTCCTGACTCCTGAGTCATGACTCCTGAGTCATTTATTTATAGAACCCATTTGATATCTATATAATTATGCTAGTCAAGTCTTTTCGCGCATCAATTTTGAAGAAAAATCATCTGAAGGAGTGTTGAATTTTTTGTATTATTTCTCCCCACATCTTCCCTCTTCCTTCTTCCCTCTTACCTCCTGTCTCCTGTCTCCTGTCTCCTAGCTAAAAAAACGCGCATATTTATGAAGATACGCTTAGGGGTTCTATAAGTAGGACTTACTGAATAAAGCTAAAAGTCAGGAAAGCTTACAGTAATGGAGCTTTTTATATTCAGTTGATCTCCAAGTTTATGGCTCTTATTTGCATCAATTTACTGAAATTTTCTGCTGAAATTCAAGAAAATTCCTTCACATAAAATGGCCGAAACCGTTGTCTGTTCCCCCACAAATCGACCCGTCCCCGCGTCTGGTGCGTCCCCGTGTCCCCGTGTCCTACCCCCACCAACCAATTTTTTCAGCAGACCCTAAGTATTTAACCGATACCTAACTAAACTAATGGTTCTTGCTGAGTTGTGCAATGTATTCCTCCCCCTCCTGCCGCAATTTCATCAATATTAATTTGTACAATATCTCGACTGGGAAAAAGTTCTGCTAGAGTTTCTTTGGCACGACGGTCAGTCTGACGATCGCCAAATTCTGGGGCAATAACAGCACCGTTAATCACATAAAAATTAATATATCCTGCTGCAAAGTCATCACTTTCGTATCCCGGTCGTATTCTTTTCGGTGCTTCCAGCACAACAACTTCTAGTTTTTTCCCATCCGCATCTGTTGAGGACCGCAAAATTTCTAAATGTTTTTTGGTAACAGCATGGTCAAAAGATTCAGGGTCTGGATCGTATCCAGCAACAACAACACTGGGACGAACAAAACGGGCATAAAAATCTGTATGTCCATCGGTAATATCATAACCTCTGATACCTGGTAACCAGATGATTTTACGCAACCCCAATAAAGACTTCAATTCTGTTTCGCAATCAATTTTGCTCCAACCAGGATTGCGATTATTATTGATAATACAACTTTCAGTCACGATCGCTGTGCCGCGACCATCAACTTCAATACCACCTCCTTCAAATACAAGTTTTGTATTAACTAACGGTACTCCAGATTTTTGTGCCACAAAGCGAGCTACCTCAGCATCGCGGTTGTGATATTGCTTGTTTCCCCAACCATTAAAATTAAAATCAATGGCTGCTTTCTGACCTGCTTCATTCACCACAAAAACTGGTCCTGTATCCCTAATCCAAAGGTCATCTATAGGGCAAACAATCAACTCTACACTAGAGCTACATTTAGCTGCTGCCACATCATAGTCTGCCTCACGAACTAACATTTTTACGGGTTCATATTTGGCGATCGCTCTAGCGATGTTTGCTAGATTATCTTGTACTCCAGAATAGTATTTACGTCCCCAAATATCTTTACTTGCGCTAAATGCCATCCAAGTACACAAATGAGGTTCGGTTTCATCTGGCATATAAAACGAGGAATTTGATGACATAGAAGATGATGTTTGATTTAATAATTGAGGATTAGTTGTGGCAAAGCTGGCTAAATTATTGAGAAAAATATAGCTTGATGTTGTCGATATTAACTGGAGAAAAAATCGTCTATTCATAAACGAAGGCAGAAGGCAGAGGGCAGAAGGCAGAAGGAACAATGAGAATTTTCTTTTGCCTTTCCTGATAAATTATATCACACAGAGTAATGTGATTGTTTTTCTATTTATCTACTCTTCATTCTCTTCTTTAACTCCAGTGATAATTGCTACTGAAATTGTTATTAAGTCTTCTAAATCATTAGGTACTCGATATCAGCTTAGGTCTTGCTTAACTTGCTTTTCTTGTGGTTTCAACAGCGCAAATTGCAAAATATTTCCGATATAAACAGCTCCATATAATAAATTTTGTTCTGCTTCTTCTGCTTCTATTCCTATTCCTTTATCGAGAGCAATTAACTCAACCGCCAATTGCTTAAAGCCTCTTTCTAGGTTTTCATCTATTAATTGATAACCAAAATAATTTAATATATCTTCCGGGTAATAATTCAACTTTAAATAATCTGAAAAATTACAATTTTGAAAACTACTATCACCTATATCACTCCGAAAAATTCTCTGGGAACTTTTTTTATGACTATGAATACTTTCCCCCTCGGAGATATCTATTAATGAGCTAGTTTTACCCTGACTAAAATTCCACTACCTGGTTAAATTCACGCTCATATATTTTTATATCTTCCGCATATTTTTCCCTTACCATTACTTCTAGTTCCGGTGTATAGAAAACCTCATACTTAGGAAATCCACCTACCTTTTTAATCAGTTTTCTTAACTCATCGGGATGTTTTTTATGTAACTTATTTTCAAATTTATAATTACTATAATTAGTTCTTTTATATTCAAAGATATTTTCCGGGATTTTCAGTTGAGATTTTTGATTTAAGTCTTTTTTTACTCGATTGAGATTTTCAAACTGTCCAATATAGTCAAACTGAAATCGCCCTAAGCACAAAAATGTGTATTGTGGACGCCAGTGTGCATTTAAACGATCATTATCTGTGTTGGCTAGATAATTAATAAACTGACTAAAAGTAATAGACTTATAAATATCAGGCTCCATCCCTAAATCTCTATATACATCCATAACTAGCTTATAGGCAAAACTTATTGGTTTTGCTCTTTTAACAATTAAGTTTAAATAAGCACTCACTAATCTTTTAAAAGGGTTTCTCAAAATAACGAATTTAAAGTAGTCTGGATTTTGCATATAGGATGGATCAGTAAGTCTCATTTCTACCTCTAGTCTGCCAATATATTCATGAATATCTTGAGAAGACTCTTTGTATTGTTGAGCATAATCACTGTGTTCAACCATTATAGTATTGAACATAGTACAAGCATTTTTGGGAATGGGGCAATAGATAATTTTTAACTTGTGATTAATTAAGTATCTATTAATAATTGATTTCTGGTAACTTAATTCTGCTTCTTCTAGTTTTCCTTGCTTGAGATAAATTGACATCAACTTAGAATGTATTTGTTTTTCTATGTGAATATTGGTAGGAATATCCAATGCTTGGTTATATGAAGCGATCGCCTCTGAAGATTTTTCCTGTTGTTGTAAAGAGTCTCCCTTGAGCATAAGAACATTTGCTAAACCTAGATAAGCTTCTGAAAGTTTATGTTTCAAATCTATTACCTGATGATAAGCTTTTGTTGCCTCTTCCCATTTTTTTTGCTTAGTTAAAACATCTCCTAATTCTAGTCTAACTCCAGGATTTTTGGGATTAAGTTTAGCTAGTCGTTGATAGTAAGTTTCTGCCTCCTGATATTTTTGCATTTTCTTTTTTATCCCCCCTAATTGATTAAGTGCTGCAAGATGATTGGGATTCAAAAAAAGTACCTGTTCATATTCATAAGTTGCTTCCTCTAACCGATTTTGTTGAGAATATATTTGTGCTAATTTTAAGTAAAAATAAGGTTCTTGGATATTTACTGAAATAGCTTCCCGGTATAGTGTTTCTATTTTTTCTCCCTGCGCATTTTTCTGGTAAGCATCTGCAAGTTCCCGATAAATCCATGCAGGTTTTTCTCCAGGAATAATTAAAGCTTGTTGATATGTTTCTATCGCCTCAGTAATATTTCCTTCCTGCATTAACTTCTGAGCTAGTTTTCCTGTTGTTTCAACATTTCCTACAACTTTTTGCTCTTCTTTTTTCCTTAGCTGTTTTCGGAAATATGAAAGTTTTTTTTCAGAGATATTTAAAGCTTTTTGGTAAGCTACTATTGACTCTTTTGCTTTCCCAATTTTGTTTAAAGCAGACCCTAATTGAGAATATATTTCTGCTGGTTGCTCTGGGTTGATGGCTATGACTTGCTGATAATAATATATGGCTTCTTCCGCTTTTCCCACAGCTAACATTAATGATCCTAATTTGACTTTGGCATCACTATTTTTTGGCATTAATTTTACCACCTGCTCTTGGTAGTTAATAGCTTTATCTAGTTCTTGATTTTTCTCGTAAATATTTGCTAATGCTATAAGAGCATCGGTACAGTTTGGTTGTAATTCTAGAGCTAAAGAATATTGCTCTATTGCTTCCGATATCTTCCCTAGATTTATAAGTTGTTCCCCAATTTCTAGCTTCTCTTTCAATTTAATTTGTATATTCATAATTACTCAACTTATACTTTTATTATAAGCATTTAGCTGTCAGCTCTCAGCTATTAGCTTGAATTCTATGAGTTCAAAACTTAAACTTGTCGTTGCTGTGCTTCAAATTATCACTTAAAGAAGCGGTTAAGAGTCACCAGTCAGCCAGATTAAACCCTAGCTCTAAAAGCTGATAGCTGACCGCTAATAGCTGTTTGCGCAGCATTCCGCAGGAAATGCTTACCTTTTATTGATACTCTCGCTTAATTGATTTTGCCCACAATAAAAATGGTATTACACCACCCCCTAATAATACTGCTAAAGTAAATAAGAAAATGATAAATCTGGTCAAAAAAGGTAGGGAGCGCGACACCCAAGGAAATACATAAGGTTGTTGTTCTGAGTCTACTGAAATATTGGGTAAATTGAGACTAACTTGCACATTATGTAACGAACCACGGTCGGCATTTATTGGCTGAATATAGTTGATTTGATACTCATCAAATAAAGCCTCTAAAAATTCAGTTAAACTACTAGAAATATCCTCAGCATTACCAGAAAATTCAGCAATACCATTAGTTACTCCCGCTATTTGTTGTAGTCGTTTTTGGTCAACAAATTCTTCAGCAGCAAGTTCCGTTAATTCTGAATAATTATTACTTTTTTTTCCTCCTCTTACACTAATATCTCTAATAGTAGGAAGTTCCTCTAAATCATATTTTTGCTGCAACTGTTGGGGAGTCAAACCATAACCCAAAGTATGCACAGTAATATTAGGATAACTTTTCAACATAAACACAAGTTTTTCAAAGTCTTGTGCTTCTAACTCTGGTTCATTTTCTCTATTTCCATAAATACTATGATAGCCATCAGAAAGTAAAATTATCGAACGTCTTGGTTGAGATAAATTAGAATTTGGGCGTGGGTTAAAACGAGTATCTTCGGAATTACCAAAAAATTGTACTGCCTGACGCAAAGGTTCATAAATATCTGTAGCTGCACAAAGATTATCCAGTTGACTTTCTATTTTTTTGAGAGATTGTTCAACCTTTTTATTGCCTGCTAAAACAAAATTATCTAGTTCTTTTTTCGTCACTTGATTTCCCGGACAATTTTTACCTCCTTTGCCAAAAGGTACAATAGAAATTTTGGTATTTTCTCCCTTGTCAGCTAAATCTTGATTAAATTTTCTAATTGCAGCGATCGCCCCTTCTAATTTGGTTTTTTCCCCACTACTATCTAATTGCTTCATACTGCCACTAAAATCTAATAAAACAATTACCCAAGCAGGAGGTAATTCTTCGGGTAGGGGAATTTTCCAATTAATATCTATTGGATTTAAAGTTTGACATTCTCCAGTTTTTGGCTCTGTTTTAGGTGGGCAAACTGTTAAATTAAAATTCTCTTTTTGTAGATCTCTTACTGGTTTATTGTTTTGGTCATAGGCTTTGATTCGCAGGGTAACTTTACTTTCATTACGTTCAGGAATAGCTTCGATAATTTCTACATTTTTTACTTGAGCAAAGCTAGGATTAATGCAGGAAATTACTATTAACAAAGATAAACTAACCTTGCGGGTCCAAGAAGCGATTATAGTAGACAAATCTGAATAATTTTTTACCATTATAGCCCTCATTTTCGGCATAAAATGCAATTAAATCGTTATGTTTAAGTTTGATTGGCGTACTTTCCTTCAAGCGATCGCCTTGATATTCTATTCTATTAAAAAATTTGAGATTAGGTACTAAAATTGTTTGGCTAGATGCTAAGTCTAAGTCAGCAATATGCAGTGGCAAACCAGGGATACAAATATCTACACCAAATTGTTGACTGCCCATAATTTTCAACTGAGCTGAACCAATTTTAATTTTACCTCTTGCAGGTAATTGAATTGATAATCCTTCCTCAATTTTATCGGTCAAATCATTACTCACAAATTTAATTCTGGATGATAATTCTTTCTGAATATGGGGATAATTCCCTGGTGTTTCAGACTGATTAAAATTGACATTTTCAATATATTCAAAACCAGCTCCAGCTCTGAGGGCAACTAGATGACTAGGAGAGGTAGAAAAACTCAAGACGAAACCTAATAAACTCCCTAATAAAGAAAAACCTATTGTGTCTTCCCAAGCTTGTAATGCTGTGGGCATTCCATCCATTTTTTGTCGTATCCATTCAAAGATAATTGCTGCAACTAAAGCAGTCAAAATACTGGTAGTTAAACTAATGGTAAGTCGCTGCAAAAAACGCCGTTTATCTCCTGCTTCTATACTACGCCAGCGCCAAGTCAATCCTTCAGCTAAACCCACTGCTCCACCAATTAAAATCCACCCGACTATTCTGACAAATTTATCGGGTACAGTTATAACTTTATCTCGTAGTTGTGGATTGAGCAATATTTGTACTAATCCCCCAGAAGCAATACCAATTAATAATCCTAATCCCCCAGCAATACTTAGGGGTATTAAACCTCTGTTGAAGTTGCGTTTAAATCGAGTGGGATTGCTTAAAAATATATCTGTTGCAACTATGCCAACTGCTAGAGAAATTGCCACGCAAGGAAATAATGTTAATTCAGGAAACTTTTGTAACCAGCCTAAATCGCTGAGGATAAATTGCCCTATACTCCAGCCGATTAATGCTGATGTAATTCCTGATAGAATATATAGATATATTCTCATAATTTATAATTAATTTTAATTTAGATAGAGTCAGAATTAGCAGATAATTAGCAAATATACAAGTTTTGAATCTTTTGCATTTTAAATATTATCTTCCAGAATGTCAATAGTATATTGGCAGAAAGAAGGAAGCCACGGCAGGGATTTTGAATACATATTAGACGGAATGAAGAAAAAAAGAATAAGACTGTTTTTTTATCCTCTGGTTATCTTGAATCTTTTTGCCCTAGTTTTAACTAATAAATATGAGGAGGCCAACCAATTTTATTGCCTTCTATTAGCTAGTCGAAAATAATTACCACTTCTCAGCAACTAAGTTTATTTTTTAATGGGCACATTGCTTAAAAGCCTTATCAAAAAAATCTTAAAAAACGGAAGCTCTACCTTGACATACAATACTTGACAAGATATGATAAGCATAATGGAAAAGGTGCGCTCATATATAGTAGAAAAAAATCCAGAAAAATCAGCTTTACCCTCAGCCAAGAAAATTTAACTACCAACAAATTTCAGAAATAAGTATCGCATCGCTCACGGGGTGACAAGCCCTTCAAAACTATTGTATGATCAGGATTTAAAGGATATCCACTCTGCCTAAATTTGACGGTTTTTATGAGAATAATAATTATTCTTAGTAGTGATGTGGGTTCGCGATATAGCTGCCGCACTTGCTCCGCCAACGCGAACCCACATTACCAATTACGTTGATTCATTGTTCAATTAGATGAATCCTAGAAAATTTATGTAAGTCCTGTTAAAATTTGTTAATAATCAGATGAATGGTAAAACGTTTCGGGCAAATAATTAAATATTATCTAACATTGACAGAGCTTTTAATCCCCTTTGATAATGAGACTTTTTGTGAGGATTAAGGTTAATTATCTGTTGAACAATATCAACTAAATAGTCCCAGGCAATTCCCCAAAGATAACCATATATACCAAGCCAAAATTCACTTAGTTTAAGTGGCCGTAGTAGTGAACCACTACCACCACAAGAACCATCAGAAAGTTCAGAATTGCTAATCAATGTTCCTGAACCCTTGATAACCTTGCAATTACTTGAAGATTCCGATTTACCCACATATATCAATGCGATCACAACTCAGAAAAAACTTTATGCCAATCCTACAGCTTTGAATGCTCAAGGCCAGCCACCAGAAATGTTTCTTCAAGGTAATGCCTATGATTTAAATGATGTTGAAGAATTAGATTATAGAACAGCTAGGGTTGCTAGTGGTGAGAAGCTGGTGGAATATGAATATCAAGCTTGGCGGTGGTTTTTCGATCTTGAAGCGTATGCAGTTTCATTCCAATTTCAAGCAGATTCAGTTTTGTGGTCAGCCTTGCTGACTCGGACAAGTTTTGGAAGCTGTTGAGACAGGCAGTACAAGACTGTGATGGAACAGAGCAATTGCTCCAGTTTCAAGGTTGGATACCACATTTTCCGATAGTATTTGCTATCGGAAAAATAAATAAAAAAAAGTAACTATGGTTTTGAGTATGTAGTGTCTTTGTCTAAATCCTGAGAATACTTTTATTTCCCAATAGGCACCAAATGGGTTCTATATATTTAACTATTTAGTCTAAACTTCAAACAAAAATTATCTTGCCAAAATTCCTGATTACAAGTTATAGTTATAAACTTAAATAAAAGAAGATTATCAAAAATCTACCAAATTAAGAAGAAAGGATGAGAATCAATTAAGATAAAATGTTAGAGTTAATTAATCGTTACGAACACGGCTTTGTTTCTATTCCTGTAATTTTAGCCTGTAGAGAAAAGGGATTATTTGAATTAATCAAAAAAAAAAAATAACCCACCAGCAAATAGCTAAAGTCCTAGGAGCAAACACAGGTCATCTGCAAGTAGCCTTAAGAATGATGCAATCCCTAGGTTGGCTATCAAAAAATGAAGTTGGTGAATACTCCCTCACAGAAAATTCTCAAGCTTACTTGTCCATTCCTGAAAAAATATTAGACTTATACAACCTACCTATAGAATCCTACTTACTAGGAAAAGAAAAGCCTAGTATTCTCAAAAGTTGGATAGAGCTTTCTCAACAGCAGTGGCATATTAATGATATAACAATAGCAGATTTCTTAGATGGAGTTCTAATAATACCAATTATGCTAGCGCTTCACAAGCATAATTTATTAGCAGTAGACCAGGAAGAAAAACCTTTATTCTCTGGTGTAAGTCCTCATATACGAGAAGAATTATCAACATTATTTATAGCTAAAGGATGGGCTGAGAAAAGTTCGATAACAGTCCAAAAACATAGCCAAAAATCGAATGATTATGAAAATAATTTATGCCTGACCGCTCTGGGTAAATTTATAGTAGAGAGAATACTAATTACGGGAGTTACCGCTTCCTATACTCCCATGTTGTTGCAGATTTCAGACGTATTATTTGGAAAAAGTCAAACAGTATTTTGTAGAGACGAACAAGGAAGTGAAAGTCACATCGATCGAAAATTGAACGTAATGAGCAATGGTTTTCAACACCAGAAGTTTTTTGCTGATGTAGACGAATTAATTCTGAGTATTTTTAATCAATTACCCTATTACGAACAACCAAACTATATTGTAGACATGGGTTGTGGTGATGGTACACTACTCAAACGGGTTTATCAAGTAATCAGTACAAAATCTGCTAGGGGAAAAGTGCTAGACAAATATCCAGTGCAGATGATAGGAGTAGATTATAACCAAGCATCGTTGCAAGAATCTGCATTAACTTTAGCAGGTATTCCTAACTTGCTAATGAAGGGGGATATTGGAAACCCACAACAAATGATATCTGACTTAAGAACTCATGGAATTGACGAGCCAGAAAAAATTCTCCACATTCGCTCCTTTTTGGACCACGATCGCCCATTTATCCCTCCCCAAAACTTAGAAGCAGCAAAAAAGCGGAGTCAACTTTCTTACTCAGGGGTTTATGTAGATTCAGACGGCGGTTTGATTCCGGCCCAGATTATGATACAAAGCTTGGTAGAACATCTGGAAAGATGGTCTTCTGTGGTTACTAAAAATGGGATGATGATTCTGGAAGTTCATTGTTTAGAACCAGAAGTAGTAAACAAATTTTTAGACAGTAGTAATAACCTGCATTTTGATGCTTTACAAGCTTTCTCAAGTCAACATCTGGTGGAAGCTGATGTGTTTCTCAGTTGTGCTGCTGAAGTAGGTTTATTCCCCAAGTGGGAGTTCTCGAAACGATATCCTCAGAATTTTCCATTTAGTCGTATCACCTTAAATTGTTTTGAGAAAAAGCCTTACAAGTTGCGCCATCCTACAATTAAGGATTTACCAGAGCTAATAGTACTAGAGGAATTGTGTTGGTCAGAAAATCTCCGGGTTGACAGTGAAGAAATTCAGAGGCGGATTTTGAATTTTCCACAAGGGCAGTTTGTTTTGGAGCTTGAGGATAAGATTGTTGGAGCTATCTATTCCCAAAGGATCGAACGGACAGAAGTTTTGGAGAATAGAACCTTTGTAGAAGTGCCATCATTACATACTGAATCAGGAGTAGTGATACAATTACTAGCTACGAATATTTTGCCAGAGTTGCAAAACCAAGGGTTAGGGGATCAATTACTGGAATGGATGCTTCAGTATTGTGCTGTGATGGGTGGTGTGGAAAGGGTTGTGGGAGTAACTCGTTGTCGTAATTATCCAGACTATTCCCCAATACCAATGGCAGAATATATCCACAAAAAAAATGAATCAGGACTACTGGTAGACCAGATTTTGCGCTTTCATCAAATACATGGGGCAAAAATTCAAAAAGTTCTTCCTGGTTATAGGCCCAAGGATATAGAAAATCAAGGTTATGGTGTTCTGATAGAATACGATATCCATAATCGTCAACGTTTTGATGGTGTAGGAGTTGAAAAAAATCAGCAGGAAAAAGTAGAAATAGAAGAAGATGTAGATGAAGTTGTGGCTGGTTGTGTTCGGACAGTAATGAATAAGAAATGCTCTTTTGATTCAGATCGCCCACTGATGGAAATGGGAATCGAATCTTTGGAACTGTTAGAACTGAAATATTTATTGGAGAAAAAACTGGAAGTAAAAATCGAGCCGAACTTCTTCTTTAAATATGGAACTCCAAAGGCGATCGCTAGTTATTTTAAGGGAGAAACACAGGCTAAACACAAGAATATTTCTGAGTTGTTGCCAAAAATCGCACAACCAGAGCCAAAAGCCGAAAAAACTGATTCAGGTTTTTCGGCAGCTCAATTAGAAAATGGGATAGCAATTATAGGAACGGCTTGTCGGTTTCCTGGAGATGCTGATAGCCCCCAAAAGTATTGGTCACTGCTGTGTAATGGCATTGATGCAATTACGGAAGTACCTCTGAATCGTTGGGATATTGAAAAATATTACAATCCCGATAAAAATCAACCAGGAAAAATATCTAGTCGTTATGGTGGTTTTATTTCTGAAGTTGACAAATTTGATGCAGATTTTTTCCATATTTCCCCCCGTGAAGCAAAATATATAGATCCACAACAACGTATATTACTAGAAGAAAACTGGAAGGCACTAGAAAATGCTGGCATTAATCCAGAATCTCTTTCAGGAACAGAAACAGGAGTATTTGTAGGTATTGCTTTTCATGATTATGAACAGCTACAGAACAAACATAATCAGGAGCAAGATTTAAACCTATATTTTGCCACAGGTAGTTCTAATGCTATCGGTGCAGGAAGATTATCTTACTTTTTGAAATTGAATGGTCCAGCCATAACAGTAGATACGGCCTGTTCATCATCTCTAAGTGCTGTTCATTTAGCTTGTCAAAGTATACGGAATGGTGAATGTGAATTAGCTTTGGCATCAGGGGTGAATTTATTGTTGTCTCCAGAGTTGAGTATTAGTTTCTCTCAAGCAGGGATGTTATCGCCAGATGGACGTTGTAAGACTTTTGATGCCTCTGCAAACGGTTATGTAAGAAGTGAAGGTTGTGGAGTTGTAGTTCTCAAGTCTTTGAAACAGGCCATAGAAGATAGAGACCCAATTTTAGCAGTGGTGCGGGGCACAGCAATTAATCAGGATGGTGCTAGTAATGGAATGACTGCACCAAATCAATCAGCTCAAGAAGCGGTGATTCAGAAAGCGTTGTCTATAGCAGGAATATCAGCTAATCAAGTATCTTATGTAGAAGCCCATGGTACGGGTACTTCTTTGGGAGATCCAGTAGAAATTAAGGCTCTGGAAGTGGTGTATGGAAACAATCGTGGTTCGGAACGCCCTTTAACGATCGGTTCAGTAAAGACAAATATTGGTCATACTGAAGCGGCAGCGGGTATTGCCGGGTTAATCAAGGTGGTGTTGTCACTGCAAAATAAATATATACCACCTCATTTACATTTGAAAGAGCTGAATCCTTATATGAGTTTGACAGGGATTCCTGGTGTAATTCCGATGGAGGGTAAGCTATGGGAAAAATATGATGGAGATGAAAGTTGTGTAGGAGCGGTAAGTTCTTTTGGTTTCAGTGGAACAAATGCTCACGTTATTCTTGAGGAAGTACCAACTCAAGTTAAAACGCAACAGTTAGAGGAGCAACCTCATTTGTTAACTCTCTCAGCAAAAACAGAAAAAGCTTTGGATGAGTTAGTGAGTCATTATCAAAATTATCTGGAAACTAATAGAGAATTAGAACTGGCAGATGTATGTTATACAGCTAACACTGGGCGAGCTCAGTTTAATCATCGACTAGGAGTCATTGCTAGTAACCCACAAGAATTAACGAAAAAACTTTTGCAACACAAAGCAGGGGAGGAAGTCGTCGGAGTATTTTCAGGAAAACTATCAAGTGATAGTAGTTATCCAAAATTAGCCTTCCTATTTACAGGTCAAGGTTCCCAGTATGTGAATATGGGAAGAAAACTATATGAAACTCAGCCAACTTTCCGTCAAGCTTTAGAGGAATGTAACCAAATCCTAAGTTCGTATCTAGAACATCCGCTCTTAGAAATTCTATATCATCAAGATGCTGAAAATTCAAGTTCATCTTTAATAGATCAAACTGCTTATACTCAACCAGCTCTGTTTGCTATTGAATACTCTTTGTTCAAGTTATGGGAATCTTGGGGAATAAAACCAAATGTGGTAATGGGCCACAGCGTAGGAGAATATGTAGCAGCTTGCGTTGCAGGAGTTTTCAGTTTAGAAGATGGTCTCAAACTAATCGCTATGCGGGGCAGGTTAATGCAAAAGTTACCCTCCGGTGGTGAGATGGTATCTGTTATGGCATCAGAATCTCAAGTGACAGAGGCCGTAGGCGAATATAGTTCCCAAGTGACAATAGCAGCGATAAATGGACCAAAAAGTATAGTAATTTCAGGTGAGAGTGGAGCGATCGCTACCATTTGTAGTAAGTTAGAAGCAGTGGGGGTTAAAACCAAGCAGTTACAAGTTTCTCATGCTTTTCATTCACCATTGATGGAACCAATGTTGGCAGAATTTGCAGCAGTAGCTAAAGAAGTAACCTATAGTCAACCTAAAATACCACTAATATCAAATGTGACTGGTGAAAAAGTAGGTGCGGAAATAACTATTCCTGAATATTGGACTCGTCATGTACGAGAACCAGTAAGATTTGCCCAAAGTATGAAAACTCTTCATCAGCAAGGATATAAAATATTTCTAGAAATCGGACCGAAACCAATCTTATTCGGCATGGGAAGGCAATGTTTGCCAGAGAGTGAAGGAGAATGGTTACCATCATTACGACCGGGAGTGGATGAGTGGCAACAAATACTATTAAGTTTAGGGCAGTTGTATGTACGGGGTGCGAAAATAGATTGGTTAGGGTTTGACCAAGATTATGCTTGTCAGAAAGTAGAATTGCCTACTTATCCATTCCAACGAGAACGTTACTGGATAGAAACAGCACAAACCAAAAATCATCAATTTGAGTCATCGTGTAATGTTTATTCAGTACCAAAAATAGATTTTCCTCTTCAAATTTTTTGCTTGTCTGCTTCTAGTCAACAGGAATTATTACATTTAGCTAAAAATACTATACTTAGTATAGAACAACATCCAGAAGTTAAATTATCAGAGCTTTGTTTCTTAGTGAATACTAAGCAATCATTGTCAGAATATCGTTTGGCAGTTATAGCACAATCTACTTTAGAAGTACTTGCAAAACTCACAGATTTTGTAGCTGGAAAAGATGTAGAAAATCTTTGGAATGACAGGATTAAAAATAGTGATTTTTTGAAGGTAGGTTTTATTTTTAGCCCCTACAGTACTTTTTACCCAAATATGGGCAAAGAACTATATGAAACTCAACCAAAATTCCGTCAATCAATTGACCAATGCCATAAAATTATTAGTGATTATACAGGTCAGTCTTTACTGGAATTATTGTACTCAAACAAAGTTGATAATTTGTCAGAAATAAAACATATTTACAGATTACCAATGTTGTTTGCAATTCAATATGCTTTAAGCGAATTGTGGAAGTCTTGGGGAGTAGAGCCAAGCTTAGTAATGGGTCATAGTTTTGGAGAGTACTCGGCAGCATTAATTGCAGAAATATTTAATTTAGAAGAAGGCTTAAAATTATTAGTTTCTATTGGAAAGCTTTGGGATAGTAAATTAGAAATAAATTGTCAAGCTATTGGTATTATAGCCAGTGAAAAATATGTTGAAGAAACAATTGAACCCTACATTCAAGAAATTAAAATTATTTCTTATGGTGGTTATCGCAATACTGTAGTCGGCGATCCTCAAACAATTCAATTAGTAGCTGAAAAGCTTAGAAAAGAGGGTGTATTAGTAAAAGAACTCCCTTTTGCCGAAGGATATCATACTGACAGAATTAAACCGATACTAGGACTTGTCGATCAAATTCACCAAGGTGTAAATTACTCTAGTTCAAAAATTCCTTTTGTTTCAGCTATCTCAGGTGAATTACTGAATGAAGAGGTAGATTCTACATACTGGAGGAAGGTATGGGGAGAACCTGTAAAATTTTCTACTGCTATAGAAACTGCATATAAACAGGGTTGTAAAATCTTTATTGAAATTGGTCCAAAAGCAGTTACTTTGTCAATGGGGAGATCTCATCTGGGAGAAGAAGCAGGAATTTGGCTTTCTAGCCTTCGAGAACAATATTCAAACTGGCAAATAATGTTGCAAAGTTTATCTCAATTATATGTTCTAGGAATGCCGATAAATTGGTATGAATTTTATCAAAACTATCCACAGTATCAAGTAAAATTACCAATCATATTTTTACCGGAAGAAACAGAATTATTAGAGAAAGAAAAACAAGAAAATATCAGTAAAGATTCAAGTTTTATTACTTCCATTGAAACCAGGATCAATCAAATGCTTATTGATGGAAATGTGGAGTATTTAACGCAGCATTTAAAAGAGAAGAATGAACTATCAGAAATTGAGTCAAAATTTATCCCAAAGTTGTTAGAATTAATAGCAAAAACCCATCAAAAAGAAATTATCGAAAATCAAGTTAAAGATTATTTTTATCAATTACTTTGGCAACCCTTAATACCTAACGAAGATAATTCTGCTATTCAACTGAGCCATTGGTTAATTTTTGCTGATTCTACAGGAGTAGGGAAAAAACTAGCAACAAAACTGAAAGAACAAGGACATAAATGTACTTTAGTTTATCGTGGAAAAAGTTTCAAAAATCCTGAAAGTGGAACCTATCTACTAAATCCATGTAATTTTGATGAGTTTGAAAAACTTTGTCAGGAAATAATAACCTCAAAGCAATTATCTTGCCAGAGAGTCATTCATTTGTGGAGTTTAGATGCTCCTACTTCGGAAAATTTAAGCATTTCTCAGTTAGAGCAAGTACAAATATGGGGATGTGGTAGCTTACTGTACCTGTTACAGAGTTTGGTTAAAATTTCCATATCCAGTTCCCCTCAATTGTGGATAGTTACAAGGGGATCTCAGCCTGTATTATCTAAAATTGAAGAACTAACAGTTGCAACATCACCTTTGTGGGGTTTAGGTCGAGTAATATCTCTCGAACATCCACAATTATGGGGAGGATTAATAGATTTAGATTTGCAAGGTTCGCAAAATGAAATAGAAACACTTGTAGAAATTTTGACGAGTAATCAAATAGAAGATCATCTAGCTTTACGAGAAAAACAGATTTATGTAGCTCGTTTATTCAAGCAATGTCCTAAATTATCTGCTCCAATATCATTTTCTTCTAATGCTACCTATCTTATTACTGGAGGACTTGGTGCTTTAGGATTACATGTAGCTAAGTGGATGGTATCCAAAGGAGCAAAATATTTGGTTTTGATAAGTAGATCGTCTCTCTCGGAGGACAAACAAAAATATCTAAGTGATTTGAAACAGCTAGGAGCTGAAGTTGTTACAGTTCAAGCTGATGTATGCAATCCGGAAGAAATGTTGAAAGTACTTGACAAAATAGATAGTTATATGTTTACCTTAAAAGGAATTATTCATGCAGCAGGAAAACAAAGAAGTGAACGGATCGAACGGATGCAAGTAGAACAGTTATTAGCAGTAATGAGTCCCAAAATTATTGGTGGATGGATACTTCATCAAATTACTAAAGATCGAGAGTTAGATTTTTTTGTCAGCTTTTCTTCCATTGCCTCTGTTTGGGGAGCAGTTGGTCAAGCTCACTATAGTGCAGGCAATCATTTTTTAGATGTGTTATCTTCTTATCGACAAGCTCAGGGATTACCAAGTTTTACTGTTAATTGGGGACCATGGTCTGGAGGTGGTATGGCATCAGAAGAATTTTTGAGAGAATTAAAAGAAAAAGGTATAGAGTCTTTATCCCCTCAACAAGGAATAGCTGCTTTAGAATTACTATGGAACAGTCATAGTGTCCAAACAACTGTAGTTAATGTTAATTGGGATTTATTCAAACAACTTTATAGTACAGGAAGACAGCGATTACTTCTAGAAGAAATTAATGTCAAACAAGTTGAAACAAAACGTTCAACTTCCAAGCAAAAGCTCGAAATTATTAAAAAAATGGAGACTGCTCCTAAAACTGAACGCAGAAATCTATTAATCACATATCTTCAAAAAGAAATAGGAAAAATATTAGGATTAAAAATAGATCAATTGCCAAGTTTAGAGCAAGGTTTTTTTGAAATGGGTATGGACTCTCTAATGGCAGTTGAACTCAAAAATCGACTAGAAGATAGCCTGAATTGCTCTTTACCTACGACTTTGATTTTTAATTTTTCTAACGTTATTAGTCTAGCCGATCACATTGCCTCAAGTATACTGGGATGGGAATTAGAAAACATTGAACGCTCTGAATTTTCCAAGGCTGAATCAAATAAAATTCAAGAATTGTCAGAGGTAGAAGAGTTATCTGAAGAAAGTATCCAACTCTCAATCGCAACAAAACTTACCAAGTTAGAAACTTTGTTGGAGGAGAATTAAAATAGAAAACATGGAAGAAAAAGAAAATCACCTAGCTGATTCTAAGCGAGTATTTATAGCTCTTAATAAAGCAGTAACAAAACTAGAAGCAATTGAGCGAGCCAAAACAGAACCGATTGCTATAGTTGGGATGGCATGTCGTTTTCCAGGTGGTGCTAATGACCCTGAAAAATTTTGGCAACTTTTGTCTAAAGGAGTGGATGCAATCACAGAAATTCCTCCTCAGAGGTGGGACGTCGATGCTTACTACGATCCTAATCCAGAAATCCCAGGAAAAATGTATACTCATCGAGGTGGTTTTTTAGATGATTTCGATGTAAGTCAATTCGATCCAGGTTTTTTTGGGATTTCACCTCGCGAAGCGATCGCCATAGATCCCCAACATCGTTTATTTTTAGAAGTTTGTTGGCAAGCTCTCGAAAATGCTGGACAAATTCCTCAACGATCGGAGGGAAGTCCTACAGGGGTTTTTGTTGGTATCACCGCTTATGATTATGCGCTACCCATCGCGCAAAATATGATAGTAGTATAGAACCTTATCTGTTAGGGGGATCTTTCTTAAATCTTGCTGCAGGCCGTATTTCTTATATTTTAGGATTTACTGGTCCTTCTATGACTATAGATTCAGCCTGCTCCTCTTCTTTAGTAACTATTCATCAAGCTTGCCAAAGCCTACGACAACAAGAATGTCAGATGGCTTTAGCAGGGGGTGTCAATCTAATGTTATTGCCAGATAGTATGATAGTTGCTTCCAAAGCGAAAATGCTTTCACCAGATGGTTACTGTAAAACTTTTGATGCAGCAGCTAATGGCACTACCTGGGGTGAAGGCTGTGGTGTATTAGTTCTCAAACGTCTATCAGATGCTTTAGAATCAGGAGATCGTATCTTGGCACTGATCCGAGGTTCAGTTGTGAATCAAGATGGACCAAGTAGTGGTTTTACAGTTCCTAATGGGAATTCTCAGAAACAGTTAATACATCAAGCTCTAAAAGCAGCAAAAATAGAACCTTCTCAAGTAAGTTATATAGAGACCCATGGCACAGGAACAGCTTTGGGAGATCCTATTGAACTAAATTCTTTGGCAGAGGTATTTGGAGCAGAAAGAACTAAGAAAAAACCATTAATGATTGGGTCGGTAAAAACTAATATCGGTCATTTGAGTTCAGCCGCTGGAATAGCAGGAGTAATCAAAGCAATACTTCAATTGCAACATCAACAAATAGCTCCTCATCTACATTTTAAAAATCCAACTCCTAAGTTTAACTGGAAAGATTTTCCTCTAGTTGTACCCACTGAATTAACTTCTTGGCAAGTTAAAGATGGTACAAGAATTGCGGGAATTAACTCCTTTGGTGCAAGTGGAACTAATGCTCATTTAATCTTAGAAGAAGCCCCTGTTCAAGACGAGATGCACCCCCCTATCCTTAATCAAGGAGGATTAGAACAACAATTAATAATTTAGTCACTCTAAATTATTAATTGTTGTTCAAGACGAGATGCACCCCCCTATCCTTAATCAAGGAGGATTAGAACAACAATTAAGAATTAAGAGTGAGAGACCAAAACATTTGTTAACCCTCTCGGCAAAAACAGAAAAAGCTTTAGCAGAATTAGTCAGTTGTTATCAAAATCATCTGCAAATTCATTCAGAATTAAAACTAGAAGATATATGTTACACAGCAAATAGTGGACGATTCCATTTTCACCATCGACTTGCTATTCTTGCTTCCAACTTAGAGGAGTTAGTCTCAAAACTAGCTCATCACCAAAAAGCAGCAAAAGTAGCAGGATTATACACTAATAAAGTTTCTGACAACAATAGTCAACCCAAAAAAGCGTTCCTATTTACAGGACAGGGTTCCCAATATCTGAATATGGGAAAAGAGTTATACCAAACTCAGCCACTATTTCGCCACACAGTTGACCAATGTTCCCAGCTCTTGCAACCCTATCTAGAACATTCCTTACTTTCCGTAATTTATCCAGATACACAAACAACACAAAACTCAGATTTAATCAACCAAACAGCCTACACTCAACCAGCCTTATTTGCCATAGAATACGCTCTGTGTCAACTATGGCAGTCATGGGGCATCAAACCAGATATACTCATGGGGCATAGCGTAGGAGAATATGTAGCAGCTTGCATTGCCGGAATATTTAGTTTAGAAGATGGCTTGAAACTAATTGCTCACAGAGGCAGGTTAATGCAACAATTACCCTCTGGTGGTCAAATGGTAGTAGTCAGAGCAGCAGAAGCAGAAATTAAATCAATAATTGCACCTGATTCAGAGCAAGTAGCCATAGCAGCCATCAATGGACCAGAAAATGTAGTCATATCAGGAGCTACTCCAGAAATCGCAGAAATAGTGTCCCTGTTGACAGCAAAAGGAATAAAAACCACAACCCTGAAAGTATCCCACGGTTTTCATTCACCCGTGATGCAAGAAATGTTAAACTCATTTGAAACTCAAGCAAGACAAATAAGTTACCATGCACCAGAGATTCCCATAATTTCCAATGTAACAGGAGAAAGAGCCGCTCCTAGTATAGCCACAGCAGAGTATTGGGTGAATCATGTAATGAAACCAGTCAGATTTGCAGATAGTATCAAGACATTAGAAACAGAAGATTATGGAATATTTATAGAAATAGGACCAAAGCCGATCTTATTAGGAATGGGAAGTCAATGTGTAGGAGAAAACAAGTACTTATGGTTAGCATCTTTGCGTGAAGAAGTAGGTGCATGGGAACAGATGCTGTGTAGTTTAGGAAAATTGTATGTACAGGGGGTGGATATAGATTGGACAGGATTTCACCGAAAATCTTTATGTAACAAGGTACTATTGCCTACTTATCCTTTCCAACGGCAACGCTATTGGGTGGAGACAAATAGTTGTTTACCTAAAAAGGCTGTTCTGCATCCTTTACTGAGAGAAAGATTGCATATAGTTGGCTTGGAAAATCAAATTTTATTCCAGACTCAATTAAGTGCTTCTGAGCCTTCTTATCTCAACGATCATCAAGTTTTTGGTCAACCAGTTTTACCTGCTGCTGCATACTTAGAGATGGCTTTAGCTGCAGGAGTAGCTATTTTCCAAGATTCCAATCTAATACTAGAAGAAGTAAATATTTACCAGGCTTTAATTTTATCTGAGAAAAAAGCAAAAACTCTTCAGTTAATATTGAAACCCGATCAAAAAAATGGTTATACCTTTGAAATTTTTAGCTTAAATATAGCTGAAGAACAACAAGCACCTGTGTGGACACTTCATATTTCAGGTAAACTCCTTAGAGGAGAAATACCAGAGGAAAAGAGAGGATTCGACTTATCACTTATTGAACAAGAATATGGCAAACAGATGAGTATTTCTTCCTTCTATGAAAGTTTAACTGAGTTTGGAATGTATTATGGTTCTAATTTTCAAGGAGTACAAAAACTTTATGTAAGTCAAGAAAAAGCTCTTAGTTTCAGCCAGTTACCACCTCATCTCTCTCTACAATCTCAATCTTACCAAATACATCCAATTCTCTTAGATTCCTGCCTTCATTCAGGATACGCTTTGAGATTGGCAAAAAAAGATGAATTATCTAAAAATATAGATATTTATTTGCCCATAGAATTAAAACGGTTAAAATTATATCGTCCCTTCACCTCCCAACTTTGGAGTCAAGTACAACTAAGCTCTCCTCAAGAACTCGATCCAGAAACTGTTTCTTCAAATTTTAACTTGTTTAATGAGGAGGGAGCATTAATAGCTGAAATTGAGGGTCTTACCTCTAAACGTACTAGTAGTAAAGCTCTGCTTAATCTGATTTCAACTCAACGACAAAAAGAACTCCAAGATTGGTTTTATCAACTACAATGGCAGCCTATTTATTCTGTATCTGGGGTGTATCAAAACATAATACCGGAGATGGAATTAAGTCATTGGCTAATTTTTACGGATACTAAAGGAAAAGGAAAATCTTTAGCAGCACATTTACAGCAATTAGGTCAAGAAATTACTCTAGTCTATCCTGGTGAGAGTTGGCAAAAATTAAGCTGTGGAGTTTATCAAATTAATCCCAGTAATTCTCAAGATTTTGAGAGTTTATACCAACAAATCTTAACAGAAACTAAATCACCGATAAAATATGTTATTCATTTGTGGAGTCTAGACTCTTTGCCTTCAGAACAATTAACAATTACAGGACTAGAACAAGCAGAAAAATTAGGATGTGCCAGTGTCTTGCATTTAGTTCAATCCTTAGCTAAAAATCATCAATATTCTATTCCTAAGCTGTGGCTAGTAACTGAAGGAGCACAATTAGTTTTAAATCTAGAGGAATTAGCAATAGCTCAAACTCCATTATGGGGATTAGGGAAAGTAATATCTTTAGAACATCCGCAGCTCTGGGGAGGATTAATCGATTTAGAACCTACTGGTGGAGAAAAACAAATAGAAATACTATTGAATCAGATTACTTCTAATTCAACGGAAGATCATCTTTCTATTAGAGGAGACAAGACTTATGTCGCTCGTTTAGTTAAGCAATCTCCAAGAAAATCTCAATCTTATCAATGGCAATCAGAGGGAACTTACCTGATTACAGGAGGATTAGGAGCTTTAGGATTACATACTGCTAAGTGGATGGTAGAAAAAGGAGTAAGAAATATAGTCTTCATCAGTCGTAGCTCTCCCGATCAAACAAAGCAAGCAGCGATCGCTAATTTAGAAGAACAAGGAACGCGGGTTTTAGTTGCTCAAACAAAGCAAGCAGCGATCGCTAATTTAGAAGAACAAGGAACGCGGGTTTTAGTTGCTCAAGCAGATGTATCCCATCAGGAAGAATTAAGGGCAGTACTTGAACAAATCCAACTAACTATGCCTCCTCTTAAAGGGATTATTCATGCAGCTGGAGTAGCAGAATTTGAACCACTAACACAGATGGGACTAAGCCAAATGAGTACAATTTTACAACCAAAAGTGAGAGGAGGATGGCTTCTTCATCAACTAACTAAAGATATAAAGATAGACTTTTTTATCTGCTTTTCTTCAATTGCTGCTTTATGGGGTTCAGTTGGTCAAGCTCATTATGCTGCAGCTAACCATTTTCTTGATGGGCTTGTTCATTATCGTACCTCCATAGGATTACCGGGATTAACTATCAATTGGGGGCCTTGGACGGGAGGAGGCATGGCTGATACAGAACAACTATTAGAATTAAGGAAAAGAGGCATTAAACCTTTATCCCCTTCTCAAGCTCTAGTCGCTTTAGAACAATTGTTAGATAGTAGTGAAATCCAAACTGGTTTAGCTAATGTTGATTGGAGTATCTTTAAACAACTTTACGAGATAGGAAGAGTCAGGTTACTTCTAGAAGAAATTGAGGTAAAACCAGGCCAAACACAATTGCTAAATGATTCAAATCAACTAGCGACAAAAGCAAAACAAGAAAGAATTTTATCACAATTAAAACTAGCTAACGATGAAGAAACAGAAAAAATTTTATTAGCTTATCTTTTAGAGGAAATAGCTCAGGTATTGGGAATAAAAATTGAAAAAATCGAATTAGAACAACCATTGACCATGATGGGAATAGATTCTTTGATGGCGGTATAATTACGCAATCAGGTACAAAAAGCTCTAGGAATAGAAGTTCCTTTGAGCCAATTTATGGAAGGCTTGACTGTAGTTGCTCTAACTAAAGAAATCCAAAAGCAACTAAAGGAAACCCATCCAACAATTGGAGTTGAATTAAAAAATAATCAACAAACTTTGTTAACTAATGTAAAAAATAATGATTGGATAGAGGTAGACCTATGAACTTGATTGAATTTTTACAAGACCTTTCCCTAAAAGGGGTAAAGTTGTGGATTGAGGGAGAACGGCTACGCAGTGGCGGTTCTAAAGAAGTGTTGACTGCTGATGTAATCGCTCAACTAAGACAACACAAAGACAAAATCTTACAGTTGCTGCGGGAACGCCCAGATATTTTCAACGTTTACCCCCTTTCCTTTGGTCAAAGGGCACTATGGTTCTTGTGGCGATTAGCGCCTAAGAGTTCAGCTTATAATGTAGCCTTTAACTGCCGTATCTATTCTCAAGTAAATCTTGATACTTTACAGAAGGCATGGCAATTATTAAGTGAACGTCATTCTTTGCTGCGTACTACTTTTCTTCAGCAAGAGCAAGAGCCATTCCAAAAGATACATTCTAATTTAGAGATTGATTTTAGACAAATTGATGCTTCTAACTGGAATGAAAACGAACTCAATGTTAAAGTTGTTCAAGAATACCAACATCCTTTTAATCTTGAAGACGGACCTGTAGCGCGAATCAGATTATTTACATACTCTCATGAGGAACATATCCTCTTGCTTGTACTTCACCATCTTAATTGGGATGCTTGGTCTATAGGTATAGTAGTACAAGAATGGCTCAGTATTTACCAGTCACTAATTGAAGGGACTAAAAATAGCCTAACTCCTATTGACTATACTTACTTGGATTATGTTCATTGGCAAAAAGAATTATTGGCAAGCGACAAAGGAAAAGAACTTTGGGAGTATTGGCAACAGAAATTATCAGGAGAATTACCTGTACTAAATTTACCAGTTGATAAACCTAGACCTAAAATTCAAACTTACAATGGTGCTTCTTATTACTTCCAATTACCAGAAAATTTAACTAAAGAAATTAGGGAAGTAGCTAAAAGAGAAGGAGTAACTTTGTACATGATGTTACTAGCAACATTTCAAGTTCTTCTTCATCGTTATACAGGGCAAGAGGATATTTTAGTAGGTTCACCAACTTCGGGAAGAACCAGGTATGAATTCACCAATATTGTCGGTTATTTTGTTGACCCAATGGTTATGCGGGCAAATCTGGAAGGAAATCCGAGTTTCTCTGAGTTTTTAACTCAGGTGCAACAAACAGTAAAAGAAGCAGTTGCTCATCAGGATTTTCCTTTTGCTCTGTTAGTAGAACGATTGCAGCCAGATAGAGATTTAAGTTATTCTCCAATTTTTCAAGTTAGCTTTGTTCTGCAAAACTTTAAACAATTTGAAAAACTACAACAGTTATTCTTAGGACAAGAAATAGTAGAAGTAGAAGGTCTCAAATTGAAATCTTGGTCAATGCCTCAGCAAGAGGGTCAGTTTGACTTGGAGCTAGAAATGGTGGAAAGTAACTCATCTCTAGTAGGATGTTTCAAGTACAATGCCGATCTCTTTGAGGAGCCAACAATATGTCGTATGGCTGGGCATTTTCAGACTTTGTTAGAAGGTATTGTTGTTAATCCTGAACAAAAGGTAAGACAATTACCTTTGCTAACAACAGAAGAACATCATAAGTTATTAGTTACATGGAATAATACCAAAACTGACTATTTATTGGACAAATGTATTCATCAGTTATTTGAGGAGCAGGTTGAAAGAAGTCCTAATAGTGTAGCTTTAGTATTTGAAACAGAGGAACTAACTTATCAACAGTTAAATGAGCAAGCTAATCAATTAGCACATTATTTGCAAGCTAAAGGTATTGGATCAGAAAAACTTGTTGGTATTTGTGTGGAGCGATCGCCTCTCATGGTAGTAGGTTTGCTAGCTATTCTTAAAGCAGGTGGAGCATACATACCATTAGACCCAAACTATCCTCAAGAGCGACTATCCTTCATACTGGAAGATTCCCAAGTATCAGTATTGTTAACTCAAAAGCAACTGGAAAAATCCTTGCCCCAACACCAAGCTCAGTCAGTTTTTCTTGACACTGATTGGGAAAAGATTGGTCAATACCAACAAGATAATCCTAATAGCGAAGTAACTATTAAAAACTTGGCTTATACAATCTACACTTCCGGGTCTACTGGTCAACCAAAAGGAGCAATGAATACTCACCAAGGTATTTGTAATCGATTGTGTTGGATGCAAGAAACTTATAAACTCACTACAGTAGATCGTGTTCTTCAGAAAACACCTTTCAGCTTTGATGTATCAGTTTGGGAGTTTTTCTGGCCACTTATAACTGGAGCTTGTTTAGTTCTTGCAAAACCAGAAGGTCATAAAGACAGTGCATATCTAGTTAAACTAATTGCTGAGAAGAAGATAACTACGATCCATTTTGTCCCCTCTATGCTGCAAGTTTTCTTGGAAGAAATTGGCTTAGAAACTTGTGATTCTCTCAAGCAAGTGTTCTGTAGTGGAGAAGCGCTATCGTTACAACTGCAAGAGAAATTTTTCAATCGTCTTAAAGCTAAATTGCATAATCTTTACGGCCCAACTGAGGCTGCAATAGATGTTACATTTTGGGAGTGTACTCACCAAAGTCAGCAACACACTGTTCCCATTGGTCGTCCAATTGCCAACACGCAAATTTATTTACTGGATTCTCATTTACAACTGGTACCAATTGGAGTTCCAGGAGAAATCCATATTGGCGGGTTAAATTTAGCTCGTGGCTATCTCAATCGTCCTAAACTTACTGGTGAGAAGTTCATTCATAATCCATTTAGTGAAGATCCGGAGTCTCGCCTTTACAAAACTGGCGATCTAGCTCGTTACCTCAATGATGGCAGCATTGAATTTTTAGGTCGAATTGACTATCAAGTTAAAATTCGTGGCTTCAGAATTGAACTGGGAGAAATTGAGACTATTCTTAGCAAGCACTCCGCTATCAAGACAGCAGTGGTAGTGGTACGGGAAGACATAACCAATGATAAGCAATTAGTAGCCTACATCGTTCCAGAATCTGAACAAGCACTGACTTCACAGGAACTACGAAGTTTTTTGAAAACAAAACTACCAAGTCAAAACATTCCTTCAGCTTTTGTTTTTATAGATACTCTACCTTTAACTCCCAATGGAAAATTAGACCGTCGGGCTTTACCTACTCCCAACCAAATACGACCCGATTTGCAGAATACATATATAGCCCCCAAAACTTCTACAGAGCAAAAATTAGCAGATATCTGGGCTAAAGTTCTTAACCTCAAAAAAGTTGGTATCCATGATAACTTCTTTGAACTAGGAGGAGATTCGATTCGGAGTATCCAAGTTCGTGTCTTAGGGCAAAAAATTGGTTTGGATTTTTCGATTGAGCAAATATTTCAGCACCAAACAATTCACGAGCTAGCAAAAGAGGTAAGTACGCTCAGTCCTGGTTTTTCTGAGATAAAAACGGAGCCTTTTAGTCTAATTTCAAATACAGAGCGACAGAAGCTACCTGATGATATAGAAGATGCCTATCCTTTAGCAAGGCTTCAAGCAGGAATGATATTCCACAGTGAATATAATCATGGTGTGGTATATCATGACATTTTCAGCTATCACCTAAGGAGTATTTTTAAACAGGAAGTTTTTCAGGAAGCTATACAAAATTTAGTTAGGCGTCATCCAATACTACGGACATCTTTCGACCTAGCTGCTTCTGAAGAACCAATACAACTTGTTCATCAGAAAGTTGATATTCCATTACTGGTAGAAGACTTGCGCCATCTGTCCGGAGAAGAGCAAGAATTGACTTTAGCGACATGGGTGGAAACTGAAAAGAAACAAAATTTTGATTTAAGTCGTCCACCCCTAATACGTTTTCAAATCCATCTTCGTACAGAAGAAACATTTCAACTAAGTTTGAGCTTTCACCATGCTATTCTTGATGGGTGGAGCGTAGCCTCTTTATTTTCTGAATTGCTTCAAAAATATTCTTTCTTGCTTGAAGGAAAAGCCTATGCTATCGAGGATTCACTAGCTTTTGAGTTCAGGGATTTTGTGGCTCAAGAGCAAAGAATCCTCAGTAATTTAGAACATCAGGAGTATTGGCTCAAAAAACTTGAAGGAATAACATTTACAAAACTTCCTCGCCCCTTTAATCCTTATGATGGAGCTGATGCTGGGCAACATCGTAACTATGATGTTGATTTGCCATATGATATTTCTGATGGTTTGAAGCAGATATCTTATTCTCTAAGCGTTCCCCTCAAAAGTGTTTTGTTAGCTGCACACTTAAAAGTGTTAAGTGTATTAAGTAATCAGTCAGATATAATAACAGGGTTGGTCTCTAACAGCAGACCAGAAGCAGATGATGTTGAGAAAGTTTTGGGACTTTTTCTAAATACCTTACCTTTCTCTTCCCAACTACAAGAGGGAACTTGGATAGACTTAATTCGTGAAACTTTTGAGAATGAGTTAGAGATACTCCCTGTTAGGGAGTATCCTATGGCTGAATTGCAGAGAATTTTGGGTGGGCAGCCTTTGTTTGAAACGGCTTTTAATTTTATTCATTTTGATGCATATAAAAAAGAAACAGGTCTGACTGGTATAGAGTTATTAGGTGGGAATACTTTTGAAGCAAATAATTTAAGCCTTTTGGTTAACTTTATGGTAGACCCTGATTCATCTTTGGTTAAACTGTTCTTTAGCTACAACGCAGCTCAGTTAGATGAGAATCAGATTAGCCGTTTGGGAGACTATTATGCTAACACTTTAGCTACAATTGTGAACAAACCAAACGAACAATATTTATCCTATTCTCCTCTTTCAGAAGCAGAGCAGCAGTTACAGTTAGTAGAGTGGAATAAGACACAAGCAAACTACCCTCAAGATAAATGTATCCATCATCTATTTGAAGCTCAAGTAGAAAAAACACCAGAAGCTGTAGCAATCGTATTTAAAGAAAAGCAACTAACCTATCACGAGTTAAATATTCGTGCAAATCAGCTTGCTAATTATCTGCAATCTTTAGGGATTGGATCGGAAACACTGGTGGGTATTTGTGTCGAACGTTCTTTAGAAATGGTTGTGGGAATACTAGCCATTCTCAAAGCTGGTGGAGCATATGTACCATTAGATCCAAATTATCCCCAAGAGCGTCTTTCATTGATTTTAGAAGATTCTCAAGTTTCAGTACTGTTAACTCAACAGCAATTGAAAACATCTTGGCCCCAAAACAAAGCTCATATAGTCTTTTTAGATACTGATTGGGAAATTATCGCTCAACATAAGCAAGATTGTCCTATAAATGAAGCAAAACCAAACCATCTTGCTTATGTAATTTATACATCAGGCTCTACAGGAGTACCTAAAGGAGTAGCTATAGAGCATCGTAATACTATCAATTTACTCTATTGGGCAAAAGAAGTATTTTCTCCAGAATCTCTTGCAGGTGTTTTAGCTTCTACTTCTATCTGCTTTGATCTTTCAGTCTTTGAATTGTTTGTTGCTTTGTGTTGGGGAGGTAAATCTATTCTTGCTGAAAATGCCCTAGAGATAACTAATTTACCTGTAGCAAAAGACATTACTCTTATCAATACTGTTCCTTCAGTCATAGCTGAGTTACTCAAAGTTGATGGGATACCAGAATCAGTTAAAACAGTAAATTTAGCTGGTGAACCTCTGCACACATCGCTAGTCAAAGAACTGTATAAGCAAGACACAATTAAGTCTGTTTTTGATTTGTATGGTCCATCAGAAGCAACTACCTATTCTACATTTGCTCTCAGAAGTAGCGAAGGACTAGAAACAATTGGTCGTCCAATTGCTAATACGCAGATTTATATTTTAGACTCAAACCTAAAGTTACTACCCGCTGGTGTTCCTGGCGAATTATATATTGGTGGTGACGGTTTAGCTCGAGGATATCTCAATCGTCCTCAATTGACTGGTGAAAAGTTCATCCTTAACCCTTTTAATCATGAGTCATCTTGCCTTTACAAAACTGGCGATCTAGCTCGTTACCTCAATGATGGCAACATCGAATTTTTAGGTCGAATTGACAACCAAGTAAAAATTCGTGGTTTCCGAATTGAACTAGGGGAAATTGAAGCTGTGCTTAACACCCATCCCCAAATTGAGCAAGCTGTAGTCATGGCAAGAGAGGATATTCCCGATCGTAAAACTTTAGTAGCTTACGTAGTTTACGATCAAGAAAAAGAATCTGAAATCACCAATTTACGAAGTTTTCTCAAACATAAATTACCAGAGTACATGATACCGAATGTTTTTGTACATCTTGACACATTACCATTAACACCAAATGGCAAAATAGATCGTAAAGCACTACCAATAATTGATTCATCTAAAATTCAACGAAAAGAAGCTTACTATCCTGCAATTACACCGATAGAAGAGCAATTACTGGCTATCTGGAGGGATGTCTTAGAAATACAACATATCGGTGTTCGTGATAACTTCTTTGATCTTGGCGGTCATTCTCTTTTAGCGGTACGCTTGATGGCTCAGATACAAGCACAATTTAGCAAAAATCTACCCCTAGCCATGCTTGTTAGAAATCCAACTATTGAAACGCTGGCTGCAATTCTTTCCAGACCAAGTTCTTCATCAGAGTGGGACTCTTTAGTCAAGATTCATTCCCATGGTTCAAAAACACCTATATTCTGTGTTCCAGGTGCAGGTGGTAATGTTCTTTACTTACAAGATTTAGCCCGTCTTCTTAAACCAGACCGCCCATTTTATGTCCTGCAAGCACAAGGTCTTGATGGCATACAAACTCCTCAAACTAGAGTTGAGGAAATGGCAGCTAAATATATTAAGGCAATACAAAGTGTTCAACCAGAAGGGCCTTATATCCTAGTAGGTCATTGTTTTGGTGGCTATGTCACATTTGAAATGGCTCTACAGTTAACTAAGCAAGGTCATAAAATAGCACTACTCGCTATTTTAGGAATTAGTGGCCCTCTTCGTGATAATTATCCACTAGTAGTTGATGAAGATATTGACGATGATGCACAAATGCTCATCAAAATTGCTACAAGAGCTTCTCAAGTAAGACCTAATGACAATCCGTTGTTAACATCCTATGATGAACTCACGCAAATAAGTAGTCTAGATGAACAATTGGATAATTTGATAGCCAACACAAATACATTTACACTACTAGACCCTGTTGCTAACCGTTTAATGGCAAAAGGTTTAATGGAAGTCCGTAGGGGAAACCTCATAGCTCTTTTAAGGTATAACCCTCAGGAAACTTATTCAGATCGCATTACTCTATTTCGGGGGATGCAAGATATTCCTCAATCAGCGAGGGATCTAAACGCTGAAGAAATCAAAGATTGGTCTTATGACTGGAATAACTTTTCAACTGAACCAGTTGAAGTTATATGGGTTCCAGGTGATAGGACAACAATGTTAAGTGACACTAATCTTCCAACACTATCTGAAAAGCTACAAAAATGTCTTGATTTTCTCGATAAAATTTAGTACAGTTATAAACTGTAAAAACTAGTCAAAAAAGTCAAGAACTCTTACTTATATAAGTAGACTGTTCCCCTATCCCAAAGGCAAAAGTTACTCCAGTTAGGGGTATTTGGGAATAATCCCCGGTCTGTAAGGAAACAGCAACTAAAGTCGCTCGTGTTGCTTTTATGACTCTGATTAAAATACCGAGGTTTCCAAGCTTCCCGATTTTTCTAGGTGAATTAAGAATGTTGAAAAAAATATCAATAACTGCTGCTACCTCATTATTCGTAATGCTAGGTTTTCCAGAAGCAGCACAATCAATAACGTTTACAAGTAGTATATTTGCTAGTGGTCTGGATAATCCATCAGGTCTAGCTTTTGGTCCAGACGATGCACTCTATGTTACAGAGGCAGGTAAAGGTGGACCAGGACCTTGTGTTCCATCTCCGAGTGTACAAGGAGCAGAGATATGTTATGGTCCAACAAGTGCTATCACCAGAATTAAAGATGGAGTGCAAGAGCAAGTAATTACTGGTTTACCTTCTTTAGCATTACCTGATGGAAGTGAAGCAAATGGAGCTAATGATATAGCTTTCGATTCAAATGGTTTAGGCTATGTTGTTGTTGGTTTTGCTACCAATCCAGCTAATCGCGATCCTATAGTAGGAGTTCCTGATTTTGGCTCTTTGATTAGTCTGGATTTCAATCAAGGAACTTGGACAAAACTTTCCGATCTATCAAACTATGAACTTCTCAATAATCCAGACCAAACTGATATTATTAGTAATCCCTACAGTCTTTTGATTGAGGATAATATTGCTTTTATTATTGATGCAGGAGCAAATGATTTACTTAGTGTTGACCTTAGCGAGAATGAAACTGCATTAGAAGCAGTATTTGAAGAGATAATTGCAATTAATCCTTTCTCAGGATTAGAAATTCCCGTACAATCTGTACCAACTTCAATTACTAATGGCCCAGATGGCGCTTTCTACGTCGGTGAGCTTACTGGTTTTCCTTTTCCAGACGATGGTGCTCGTATATTCCGCGTTGTCCCTGGTAATGAACCAGAGGTTTATCTTGAAGGCTTTACACAAATTATCGATCTTGCTTTTGATAACCAAGGAAATTTGTATGTTTTAGAATATGCAGCTCAATCTCTATTGACAGGTAATCCTGTTGGTGCTCTTATTCAGATAAGCTCTGATGGAACCAGAAGAAACATTGGTGGCGATCAATTAATCTTGCCAACTGCCATCACAGTTGGAGCTGATAATGCTATCTATGTTGCCAATAATGGCCCTTTCTCTGAATTAGGAGAAATCATTAGGTTCAAGTCTACTAATGAAGCAACTCCAGTCCCTGAAAGTAGTTCGATATTGGGTCTATTAATTTTTGGGATTAATATAGCTCTCTTTCGTTACTCTAGGAGAAGTAAAATAAACAGGAAACCTCTTCAAACCTGATTTGACAATCTGCGATTACAGCAGTTTCGGAGTTAATGGGGTACAAAATTTTATCACTTTAGTAAATAGATAAGTAGTTATTCAAAATTAATTACACATACTCTAAAGTTTTGATAAGCGTACAATAGTAGATTGATTTTTAGGCGTTGATGAATCAGGCGTTGCATATGCGGGATGAATTGTAGGCTTGGAGAAAGAGAAATTATAAAGATTGAGTTTACCTGACTCCAAAAGATTCATCCCTTGATTCATCGGCGTTGCTGAATCAAGCTATGAAATCTAAATTTGTAAAATATAAAATGCTTTTTAATTAGGATTTAGGTAATCACCATTTCCAGAAAATCACAGCCAAAATCACAAATGCCGATTTTTAGTTTTTTATTTTGAAAAATGAGTGTAACAGATAACTTAGTTAGAAATATTCCTTGTGAGAAAAGGCCCATCATCTTACAAACTTTACAATGGTTCCTAAACCCTGTTGATTATCTGGAAGCAAACATCAAGAGTTTTCCTGATATTTTTATTGCTAAACCTCTTCCTATAGGTGATGGTGATACCTTGTTTGTTATCGATCCGAAAATATTAGAGTATATTTTTACTCATGATCGAAAAGAATTTACTGCTCCTGGAAACTTAAATGCTATTGTTTTTGAACAATTCGTTGGAAATAATGCTCTAGTTACAACAGAAGGCGATATCCATCGCCAACGTCGTCAGTTAATAATGCCATCCTTTCATGGAGAACGTCTCGAAGCATATGGAATATTAATTCGGCGGATTACTGAAGATGTGATGAAAAATTTACCTATTAACCATCCATTTTTAGCTACGGAAATTATGCAAGAGATCTCATTAAAAGTGATAGCGCAAGCAGTTTTTGGAATTATTGAAGGAGAACGCTATCAAAAACTAATAGCACTACTGAAAAAGTTTACTGAGATTTTTGCTTCTCCTTTCACTTCTTCTTTATTCTTTTTTCCTTCCTTACAAAAAGACTGGGGAAACTGGAGTCCCTGGGGAAAGTTTATCCGTATACGAGAAGAAATAAATAACCTCATCTATGCTGAAATCAATTACCGTCGCGATCGTCCCAATTTTAAACACTCTGATGTATTGTCTCTCTTAATGTCGGCAAGATACGAAGATGGACAAGCAATGACAGAAAAAGAATTACGAGATGAATTAATAACTTTATTAATTGCTGGACATGAAACAACTGCTTCATCCATGGCTTGGGCTTTATACTGGCTTCATCGTACTCCACAAGTGCTGGAAAAATTGCTAGCAGAATTAAATACACTTTCTTCTACAGCTACTTCAATGGAAGTTTTTCGTTTGCCTTATCTCACTGCTGTTTGCAATGAAACTCTTAGGATTTGTCCTGCTGCCATGACAACCTTTCCAAGGATGGCTCAAGAGGTCGTTAATATTTCAGGATATACGATTAAGCCAAGAGATATTATTTTTGGTTGTATATATTTAACTCATCACCGCGAAGATATTTATCCTAATCATGAACAATTTATACCAGAGCGATTTTTAGAACGTAAATATAGTCCTTTCCAATTCATTCCTTTTGGTGGTGGTAGTCGTCGTTGTATAGGAGAAGTATTAGCACAATTTGAAATGAAGTTAGTGATTGCTACCATTCTCTCTCAACATCAATTAATGTTAAAGGAACAAAAACCTGAAAAATTAAAAAGAAGAGGCTTTGGCTTATCACCAACAAGAGGTGTAAAAATGACGGTAGTGCATCAGCAAAGTGTGTGAATGCTCATGGGGTGAGTACCTCAAAGGTATTGTGGGATAAGGGTTTAAAAGCTCACGGGGTGACAAGCAGCTCTAAACTATTGCTAGATAAAGGCTCATATCATGTCCGGTAGCATCGTTTGCTCACGGGGTGACAAGCCCTTCAAAACTATTGTATGATCAGGATTTAAAGGATATCCACTCTGTCAAAATTTGACGGTTTTGATGAGAATGATAATTATTTTTAGTAGTGATATCAAATCCGGTAGCATCGGAGTAATTATATCAAATCCGGTAGCATCGGAGTAATTAAACCTGAATTTTCGGCCACCAATGGTAC
>NZ_RCBY01000319.1 GCF_003838195.1 Okeania hirsuta | reverse complement strand
GTACCATTGGTGGCCGAAAATTCAGGTTTAATTACTCCGATGCTACCGGATTTGATATAACTTACCATCTGGAGAAAAAGCCAAACTACCGATTAAACTTTCATGTCCTTTGAGAATGCGTAATTGTTCCCCAGAAGTAGTATTCCATAAGCGGATGTTTTTATCCCAACTTCCTGATGCTAAGGTTTTGCTGTCGGGAGAGAAAGCAATACTTTCCACTCTATTCATAAACCCTTGAATTAGGTGTACTAATTCTCCAGTGGTAACATTCCACAAGCGCACGGTTTCATCTCCACTACCTGAGATTAATAAACTGCCATCGGGGGAGAAAGCGACACTGTTAACAAAACTTGTATGGCCAGTAATTAGTTGTAACTGTTTTCCTGTAGTCACATCCCATAAACGCAAATTGTTTTCATCTCCTGCGGATACTAATAATTTGCTATCTGGAGAGAAAGCTGCATCATATATTTTACAACTATGACCTTGTAAAACTCGCAGTAGTTGACCAGAAGTAACATCCCATAAGCGTATAGTTTCATCCCAACTGCCCGATGCTAATATTTTGCCATCTGGGGAAAAAGCAACTGTTTCGACTCGTTTAATATTTTCTTGGAGAACTTGTATTTGTTTGCCAGAAGCAACATCCCATAAGCGTATAGTTTCATCCCAACTGCCCGATGCTAATATTTTGCCATCTGGGGAAAAAGCAACTGTTTCGACTCGTTTAATATTTTCTTGGAGAACTTGTATTTGTTTGCCAGAAGCAACATCCCATAAGCGTATAGTTTCATCCCAACTGCCCGATGCTAATATTTTGCCATCTGGAGAGAAGGCAACGTTATTAACTGGGGAAATATGTCCTTTTAATTCTGCTAATAATTGACCTGTGCGTAAATTCCATAAATAGATATTTGGATCTGCTCCTATAGCTAGCAAGTTATGATGAGAATTAATCGCACCACACCTAGCAGGACAGTCGATTTCCCATAATATATTGTCACTCAAACCTATGTGAAATAAGGTAGCACCACCAGCACTACAGACAAGAATTAAATTATTTTTTAAAGGAATTATATCTGTGATAAATCCACGTCCTAAACGTTTTTTCATCCCTTGATTAACTAATTCTGGTAAAGCAACGGAGCGAGGATATTGTAATAATTCTTCTTTTTGTTTTTCTGTGGCTTTTTCCCAGAGTAAATTGTGTGCTGTCCATTGCACTATTCCTGTTTCTGTTTGAATAATTTGGGCAACAAGTTTGATGCCTTCTTTACCAAATTTAAGTGCTTCTCTAACAGCAGCTATTCTTTGTTCTTGGGAGTTATTATTGGTAAGTTTAGTTTTGAGATGCTGCAATTTTTTCAGAGTTTCTGTATCTTGTGGGTTAAAAGATTTATTTTGTAGGTTATTATTCATTGTTTATAGCTGATTTACTTAATACCATTGTATTTAATTTTATTGAAGAAGGAAGAAGTAAGAAGGAACAAGGAACAAGGAACAAGGAAAGAGAATCACAAAGATTTAGTAGTTATGACGATTGGAGAATTCTTTGACAGCAGATTCCAGCAAGCGTGAGGTACACCCCGATGCGGGCAAGATGCCCGCACTATAAACATTTAATTATCGGTACTTTGATATTTTTTATAGCGAAAATGCCTTCAAAGCTAGCAGGGGTAAGGGAAATACGTTGCTCTGGCTAAAAATGCCTCTTTGCGTAGCATTCCGCAGGAAAACCTAGATATATCAGGAAAAAGGTTGGTTAAATGTAAAACCTAGACTATATAAGGGTTTGATGCTGTTCTTAACATATTTTTTCTCAAAGTACCATTATTAATCATAACTTACGCAGAACCGCCATATCTAGTAAGGGCGATTTCCTACGGAATGCTCCGCAAACGCGAATCGCCCCTACAGATGGTGTATGACCTAATATAGCAATGTGCGCTGGCATATTTACAAATTGCAGGAGGTGTTCAATAGCTAAAAGTCTTATATTATCAGCTTTTTATTCCCCCAAATGAGCTGTTCCCTATTGCCTGTTCCCTGCGCGCAGCGCTATATTTTGCGTAAGTCCTGTTAATATCTGTGGTAAGCATTTCCTGCGGAATGCTGTGCAAAATGAGGCTAACTGATAGCTGACTGCTGATAGCTGACTGCTGATTGCTTACGTTTATTGTTGAAATTTTTCTGGTGAATAAGTTCGCCCTTTCCAATCACTACCTCGCCCTCGCCAGTGTCGCCAAGCTGAATCTATGGTAATTAATGTATAGATAAAAGCAACAGTTGGTAAACTCATGGCATAGATTGGTGAAAGTTGATAAAATCTGACAATAGGTAAGTAAGCTAAAAACATTAATATTCTTGCCAATAAAGCGATCGCTACTATTTCCCACCAACTAAAAATTACTCCTAAAATTATTCCTAATGAGGGAACTAAATAAATTAATTTCATCCCTATGACTGTTACTACTAATAGCAGCGGTGAATAATTTAGCTGAGTAAAAGCAGTACGAGCAACCATACTCCAAATACTAAATAAATCTGGATAGGAACGTCTACTTTTGGTGTCTGAAGTTAGTCCTAAGCAAATCTTTTTATTGGTTGATTTTTGTTTAACTGTTTTAGCTAAAGAACAATCATCTATTAAAGCATTTTTAATAACTTCTATTCCGCCAATTTCATCTAAAACTTGGTGACGAATTAATATACAACCTCCAGCAGCAGCAGCAGTAGAACTTTGCGGATTATTTACCCATCTAAATGGATATAATTTTTGGAAAAAAAATACAAATGCTGGAATCATTAATTCTTCTGCTAAAGTTTGGCATTGCAGCTTCACCATTAAAGAAGCTAAGGCTAAATTTTCCTGTTCTGCTTTAATAATAAGTTGGCGAATATTTGTGGAGCTATGTTCAATATCTGCATCAGTAAAAAGAAAATAATCTGGGGCTGGGGTTTGTTTTTTTGCATAATTAATTCCTTGATTAATTGCCCATAGTTTTCCACTCCAACCACTAGGTAATTTTCCTGCTGAAATTACTTCTAGCTTAGTAAAACTATCATTTTGTTGAGCTATTAGTTTCGCAACATTAGCTGTGTTATCTTTGCTATTGTCGTCCACCAATATAATCTTGAAATTCCCTAGATAGTCTTGATTTAATAAGGATTTTAGTGTCAATCTCAATAATTTTGCTTCATTTCTAGCAGGAATTATCACAGAAATTGACGGCCAATATTGAATTTTTCTAATTTCTGTTTCTGATATTGGTAATAATCGTTGATCTGCCAACCAAAATTTGCCTCTAAAAATTAATAAATATATCCATATTATTAGATTTAAAATTATCGTTATCAATAATATTTGCTGCATAAATTAACCCTGAAGTCTAAATTTAAGAATATTTAAAGTCAAGCTATAGGTGTTAAGTCTTGGATTTTAAGTGAATGATATCATCTCCGCTTAATTAGTGGTTAAAAAACTTTTCCCTGCCCTATTATTATTTACATTATTTATCTCTTTTCACTGATTTATAATTATTCAACTAAGCATGATACTATATCATGCCCGAAGGCAATCGTTTGTGTAAACCCAAGGGTGAATATCTACAGGAAATTTAGGTTTTTTTCTTGCTCAATAGCCTTCTTCCCTCTTCCTTCTTCCTTACCTTCGCGCTTACAATACCGATGCTACCGGACATGATATAACCTACGATCTAATACCATTTTAATAAACAGGTGAAAAACTTAGGTTACCCTTTGGTTAGAGGTCAGAAGTGATTGGGTAATTGTCATACTCTTCCATAACTTTAATCAAGAAGTTGCACATAATAAACTTAAGCATTGCCTTGCTTTGAGAAACTCTATTTATATGCAGATTCATCAAGATTTGGTATTAGGTAAAATCTTGTTACCTACAACCTAAAACCTAAAACCTAAAACCTACCACCTTCTATAAGATTTTGCATTAGGTAAAATGTCGTTACCTACAACCTAAAACCTAAAACCTACCACCTACCATCTTCTTCTTCCTAGAGATTAATAATTTCTACCTCCTCTAAATTATCAGCAGGTGTAAATCCAAATACACGGGAGTAAAAATAAAATTCCCCATCTAAAGCTCGTTTAATATTCTCTGAACGACGAAACCCATGTTGTTCTTCTGGAAAGGCAACATAAGCCACTGGTAATCCTTTTTGCTTTAAAGCTTCTAACATTATTTCTGCTTGATTTGGTGGCACAATTTTATCTTCTAAACCTTGGAAAAAAATTACAGGACAAGACAAAAGCTCAGTAAAATTAATAGGTGATCGCTGTTTGTATAAATCTTTTTTTTCAGGATAAGGCCCAATCAATCCATCTAAATAACGAGATTCAAATTTATGAGTATCTGTGGCTAAAGCCTCTAGATTGCTAACTCCATAATAACTAGCACCAGCCTTAAAAACATCCTTAAAAGTTAACGCACATAAAGTAGTATAACCTCCTGCACTACCACCAGAAATAGCCATACGATTACTATCAACTAAACCCCGTTTAGCTAAATATTGAGCGCCATTAACACAATCATCAACATCAACAATTCCCCAGTTATCTTTTAGTCTTTGCTGATACTCTCGTCCATAGCCAGTGCTGCCTCCATAATTAACATCAAGTAGAGCAAAACCACGACTTGTCCAATATTGAATTTTTAAGCTTAAACTACTAGAAGTTGCTGCCGTAGGGCCACCATGACTTTTGACTAAAAGAGGTGGTTTTTCTGATGTTATTTCTGTGTAATCTTGATTAGTTGGTGGGTAAAATAAACCATAAGCAGTATTCCCATTTTCAGTAGGAAATTCTATTGATTGAGGAATAGATAAATAACCTGAATTAATTTCTAAATCTGTAGAACGTTTTAAGATATTAATAGCACCTGTAGATAGATTTATATTGACAATTTCAGTGGGTTTTGTGGGAGAACTTCCCAGAAAATAAACTCGCTCTCCTTTAACTTTTAAAGAACCCATAGAAGTATAGGGTATTTCTATTTGCTGTAGATGTTTTTTCGTAGCATTAAGAGTTGCTAAATGCCAAGTTCCATTTTGAGTAAAAGTGCAAATAATTTTGTTTGCTGCTGTAAAACCATAAGTAGACATTCCAAATACCCATTGTGGCATTCCAAACTCTGCATTTAAAGGATATAATGGTTCTACATTTACCATTTCAGTTCCTGAAACCCGATAAATATTCCACCATTTAGAGCGATCGCTAACAAAATATAAGATACCTTCTGGCGACCATTCCGGTTGAAAAATTGATTCTTGTTTGCCACCTGCAACTAATTGAGCTTCACCTAATAAACCATTTGCATTAATCTTAGCTACCCATAACTCAGTACCATCCCAAGGCATATTAGGATGATTCCAACTTATCCAACAAAGTCTCTTGCCATCAGGACTCAGACGTGGTGAGGCATAAAAATCATTACCCTCGACTAATATCTGAATATCTGCCTTATTTTTGATATTGATGCTAACTATCCTATTTATAGGTTCTCCACCTTGAGTATGATCTTCCTGAATACAAATTAGGCGATCGCGCTGTTTATCCATCACAGCATCAGCATAACGACAGTTTACTTCTGGAGTTAAAGGTTGAGGAGTTGCATCTGGAGTCTGGCAGTAGAGACGTTGGTCAGCAAAATTAGAAAAATAAATCCTGCCATCTGTCACCAAAAACGCACCTCCTCCGTATTCATGGACTCTGGTGCGGACATTAAAAGGTGGGGGAGTGATGTCAGTTGTCTGTCCATCTGGAGTGTGACAGACAATTACATTCCGTCCACCTTCTGAAGGTCGTCCCTCGATCCAGTAGACATCCTCACCATCAATGGCAAGACTGCTAAGTCCAATTGTCCCTGCCACAATCAAATCAGCAGTGATGGGAGATTTCCAAGAGCCATAAGGTGCTATTTCTTTCATAGTTTAAAATTAATATTATAGATTATAAAGCAATATTTACTATTAATTGTGTCATTGTCAGTCACTAAATCTTAAATATTCAGTTTCATTTAATATAGGACAATATAATTTTGACTTCACTACCGCCATTCAATCTACAATATTAATACAACCCAATAATATAGAATCCGGTTATATAGTATATGTTTATAGTTCTATAAATTACTTCAATTACTTCAATATTCGGCGTTGCACAGTGACAAATGATTTTAGATTTTTGATGAACAGGATTTTGGATTAATCAATTGCTAAAATGATTAATATTAGGTTTTTTACTCAAAGTCTAAACTAATTTTTGGCAATATCATTCCATAATGTGCAAACCCTAATATTCTATCTCCCCATCTCCCCTGCTGGCCTTGGTGAATCAAGCTATGAAACCTAAACTTAGCCAAATATAAAATGCTTTTCAGTTAATAGTTATACAATTTCTCCATGAAGTTGCGCTTAATAAAAGATAACAGCTATTAGTAAAATTCAGGTTTGTGTAAGAATTATTAAGCGCATTATGACAGATAAATGGTATTAGGCAATTGCCATTAAAGCACAATCATAGCCAAAATTACCAACGCCCCAAGGCTATTCTCAAGTCTTTGTTAACTCTATGATTGAATAGTCTAGGGATATTAATGGTGGGTTGGGGAGCAATTAAATACGACCGCAATATTGAGTGCGTTCGCAACACATCCTCTA
>NZ_RCBY01000318.1 GCF_003838195.1 Okeania hirsuta | reverse complement strand
TGGAATGAGCTTTGGCGTGTATTGATAGTCCGGATGAAGCATGATTACAATGTCTCCTCCGAGTTCCAAAGCCTTATTGTAGAGCGATTTCTGGTTCCCTCCATATCCCTTGTTCTGCTCATGAATAATCACATGGTTAATCCCAATCGATTTAGCCAGCTCAGCCGTATTGTCCTTACTAGCGTCATCCACAAAGGATGACTTCATCAACTAAGTCGAAGGGATTTCTTTGTAGGTTTTTTTCTAGTGTTTGTGCCGCATTATATGCGGTAAGACCACATTACTTTCTTGTTCTTATACATCTCGATCTGGATTGTGGCGCAAAGATAGACTGCTAAGCAAATTATTCCGATTTGGGATTAATATTTTGGTCTGGGTAAGTCTTTTTGGCAGGGAGTTAACGGACAGTTAACCTGGAAAGGCGTGTCTTTTTGATGGGTTTCTTGATCAGGGAGCAGGAAGGTTTCTCTGTGCTTACGCTTTAAAAGCACTGTTGTGAGCCGCTCTTAGACGACTCACCAACAACAGGAAAGGGATTGTTTTCAAATCTGTGTTTGTCTTTATCTGAGATTCGTTCTTATTGAATTATTGTCCGTCCATTAAATTGAACTAACTCTTCTTTTACAAATTTACCTAGCTCTGAAACATACTCTCTGGAGAAATCAAATTGATACCCGCCTCCGCGAGATTTCTTTGATCGGACGCGTGTATCCCATCTTAAGTGCCTCGATGTATTGCTCGATGGCCTGCTCCGTTGCTCCCGGTATTCTTCCAGATGGCGATAGCACCTAATTGTGCCATTCATATTCTATTTAATAAAAAGGAACTTCAAATAAATGAAGTTGCTTATGCCAGAGGTATTCTGAATACTGTTGTAAGCCACTACGATCCACTTCTGAAGAGCTGAAGTCTTGCAAAATATTAAGCCATTTGCTTCGTCTTTCGACTCTAGAGTGATTTGGATGTTGATAGATCCAGTGTTGGAATTTATCAATGGTGGCAATCCAAGTAAAACTTTCAACACATTCTCCAATTGTCCAATCTTGGCTCTACGAAGATCATCTTCATTTTCGAAGAAGATGTCCAGTGATCCATGCTCAATAGGTTCCATCGTCCATAGCAGCCAACTCAGCACCTCTGAAGGAACTCGCTTAGCTTTGAACTAAGCTCATAGTCAATGGTCAATAGAGAATGAATAGCATGTTCCACTTTCATGCATCAAGGTGCCGCATATCATTCAAGAATTCGTCGCATTCATGAAGATGAAAGGAATACCGGAAAGGTGCAATGGCATGTTATAGCCACCTGGACGTTTGCCTTTTCGTGATTCAAGATCAAGATGGCCTTTATCACGCATGATCGTGATGGCCTCGCAAAAAGAATGGATTTCAAATCGGAAAGGCAGGTAATCGCTCTCTTTCTACCATTCATCTGAATCTCAAATGGGCGCAATGGACTTACACTAGTATCGACATGCAAATCCCAAAGGCTCAAAGCCTTCAAATCAAGTGCCTTCTTTCTGAATTATTCAGGTCATTGACAATCGGTAGGATCTCGTACTGAATAGATTCATGAAAGTCGATACAATCATCCACAGAATAGTCGAATCTCCCTAGCGCTTTGAATTAAAGTCGCGGAGTTCTCGAAACCTGCATTTTGGTGCTATCTCATGCCGCTTGAACCAGCAGATAATCAAATAGCTGTTCCAAATGCAAAGAATCTTTACGAATTCTTTGATTGATCTTATGGTAAATGCTTTCTCGTAATTTCGATCGGTTCTTCACAACAACTTCCTGCTTTCTGCAAGGTCATCTGCCGGCCATTTACACCGATAGTCATTTCCGAAAAAATCCGACCAATATTCCTTTAGCCTTTAACTGAACTTCAGTGGCTAAAGGAATATTATCTTCTCTAAATAAATCTACTGAATTGAGAATACGCTTAAGGTAAATGAAGTATTCTTCTTGATTGAGTTGATTCTTGTACGGGGAGTCCTACGAGAATATTATTCAATTGATTTTCAAAAGAAAGTAATCGAGGTGCCAATTCCTGTACCGCATATTGGTAATTATCGGCTGCCTCCTTGTCCCCGCTATTTACCGTGATTTTAATGTACCCCATGCGAACGACTCGCTAACTCAGCATCCAGTTCAGATCTATCCTTAATCCATTCTTCTAAATCTTGTACACCTGTTAATTGGTCGTTCTAATAGGTCGTCGTAAGTATGGCTTTAATTCCGCCCAAACCGTTAGCATCAAAATTATCGGGGTAGAAATTTTGACGTCTAGGTTCAGGTACCGTAAGCGCAGTAGATCTCATATACGTATGCTTTTGGTGCCGTATCTGTCTGGGTTAATCCTCTTAAAAGTGAGATTATAATTTTTGTTTACGAGTAATAGTCTTCAAAGTTACAAGTACCAAGGGTCGTTGTTTTCTCAAAGTAGTGTCGTTTATTCTTCTTCGTCAGTAGTAGTTTCTCTTTTGTAATAAGTAATCCTTTGTCGTTTAGATATTTAAACCATTTGATTACTTTTTTGATATCGCCGATTAAAAACTCGTCCCTATCATAATTAGTAATATTTCCGAAAAATAATTGTTCAACTCGGCTGGACTGGCGCTTGAAGGCACCGGTGGATTACTTTCCGACTGGTCCAACATGCCTAAAAAACATTCTTCAATTCAGTCGTATCTCCGTCGTCCGTATAGATACCGATTGACTCTAAAGGGGTAAATTGGTGCTTTCTAGCTGAGGCAAATCTTTTTTTACCACTTGCCAAATCTTCGATGATAAGTCCATTCCCGCGATTTGCCGCCATTTGTACAATCCGGTAGTCCCACTAACTGCAATAAGAATTCTCCAATTCATAGTGATTGAATATCAATTTGTTTTGCCGGCAAAGGTACAAACCAAAGGGCAATTGAGGACTGATGGATTTAATGTCATGGTTAGAATTCGGATTTATTGAAATCCAAAGTATTAAAGGGTAAAGTGTAACACATGGTGTAAAATCAGATGCGATGGAGGGGGTAAAGCGTCTGGCTTCCGGGAGGTGTGATAACTCTACGTAAAAATAGAGAAAAAAACCTATAGGTCAAAAAAAAAATGTGAATAATTCTTGAGGGCTTTTTCGCCAACAATAGACTGCCAATTTCAGCTCATCAGCCTTACATTTTCGGGCCTTTTTGAGTTTACCTAAGATCCAAACCAGGATACTTGTCGATCAAATGAGAAATACTTGGCAAGGTTATCTAATTGGCAACCAATTTCTTCGATTCAAAACACAATTCGACAGCAAAGAATTAATCGCTGGTAGGTCGGTCATTTTAATAGGCCAAAACTTCTCTAACTTTTCTTTCAATCTTGTTTTTTTGGTAAAAATTCCGCTTCAGCGCGGTAGAAAAGGGCACGGGTGTATCCAAACTTGCTGCGCGCATAACCTGCGCATCCAGTTGATTCAAAAAGATGTTCAAGCGATATACGCGGAGAGCTCCCTCCGATCCCTCCGAAGAGCGTATCCTCGTGTAGAATCAATACTTTGTTCGTTTTTCTTACAGTTTTCTGTTATCGAGATTCATAATCAATGGGTAAGAGCGTTCTCAATCAGAATATCACGGAAACATTCCATTCTTCTACTAGAGATTTGGCCCAATGCACTCCATACCGTAGTAATTGATCGAGACGTCTTCTCCTTCTGCCACCAAACGCGCTTGCCGATCGGCAGCGTATAATAGTCGGTAGGTACTTCCTCACTAATACTTCGGTATAAACCTTTGTGCTCAAAAAATAAGATGGGGTTTTGGATCTTCAAAGGCAGCGAGTAGCAAGCCTTTGGCTTCACTCGGGCTGGAGATATAGTACTTTTAAACCTGGAGTATGCGTAAACCAAGCCTAGTTTACTTTGGACTATGGTAAGGCAAGCTCCCATACCTCCTCCCGTTGGCATGCGCAACCACTACATCAGCGGATTGTCCCCAACGGTAATGTAATTTTGGCCAGATTGTTAACGATCTGGTTGAAGCCACAAACTTACAAAGTCTGCAAATTGCATTCGACCATGGCTTTACCTCCCTTAAGCGATACGCCCAAACCTACTCCAACGATCGCACTCTCGCACAAGGGCGTATTCCGCACACGCGCTGCTCCAAAAATCTTTCACAAAACCATCAGTAACCTTGAAAACACCACCATAAATCACCAATGTCCTGTCCCATCAGCACTAAATCCGGATGTCGCTCCATGGCTTGATGCAAAGCCTGTGAGATCGCGTCTACGAAACGTAATCCTGTGTCTCGGAAGTACTAGTTCCACCAAAGTAGGCTGATAAGGGGCATATACATCAGCCAACTCTTGGTGCTCGATCTACTTGGACAGCTGGAAGCTCATCGGCAAGCTTTTAGCGCATCCTCGATCTCTTGTTTCATGCGGTCTGAAAATCAACAATGGCTCTCCGTTAACAGCCCTTCTTGCAGTAGATATTGTTCGAAATTCCTTATGGGATCTTTCTGGGCCAAGTTTTCCATCAGGTCTTGGGACGTATTTGGTGCCAGAGGCTTCCTCGTGCCCGCGCATTCTAAACGTCCGGCACTCTAGTAAGATCGGCTCGGGCTTGCTTCTGAGCTCCTCGGCAATGGCTTGGATGAGAATAACTTCTACTATGTTATTTCCATCCAGAATTCGGGATCGCATGCCGTAGCCTAATCCGCGATCCGCCAAGTTTTTCACAACGGTACTGTTCCTGTACCGTTGTGGAAAGGCCAATAACCATTATTCTCAATAATAATATTGACGGGAAGCTGCCAAACTGCAGCTACATTCAAGAGCTTTCGTGAAATTCTCCCTCGCTGTGCCACCATCTCCGTGAAAGCTAAAGCTACCTTTTGCTCTCCTTCAGGCTTATGCCATAGTCCAACTCCTCCAGCCAATGACAATTGAGGTCCGAGGTGAGAGATCATTCCTACTATACCATGCTCCAGGTTCAAAGTGGAAAAGATCGATCCGCCCTTTGTGAAGCCCATGTCTTTTCCCTGCCACTGGCCAAAAGACGATGCAGTGGCACCTGCCGTGCCGTGAAACACACCTAGGTTTCTATGCAAGGTAAAGATCAATTTCATCCGTGTGCAGGGCCATAGTTGCTCCCAAGAAATGGCCTCTTGCCCAATTCCTGAAAACCATTTGCTAACCTTACTCTGCGCAATAACTTTAGCATCTTCTCTTCAATCATTCTAGGGCGCAACAGATTGAAATAATTCCTGTAAAGTCTCATCTGTCAGGTTCTTTCGATCAAAGTCATAGAGGACTTCGTTTTCGTAGCCATAGGCGGTTTTTGTCGATCTCGCTCGCCAGTGGCTTTTGTAGGCAGCTCGCGCAAGCAGTAATTTGGAAATTGGTTAGGGTTAAAATCGGGATAAAGGTAAAAGAAATCTAAATCTAGCAACAGGCCTCGGTCGCTATTTTTCGAAAAGTTTGGCTTTCATGGTCTGGCCTGCAAAATGCTAGGCAGCGACACTTGACCCCTTGTGATAGTTTCGTTATAATTTGTGATAAATCCACACCCGCCTCGCTCTAATTTTTGTGTGCATAACCAAAAGACAGGGTACAAAGCGCCAATATCCTCAGATTCTAGAACTACCTACACAGTACCGATTACACGACAGGCTAACTGACTAGAATCAGCCTGAAAGTCATCCTAGGACTACATTAACCATCGTCAAACTTTAACCAGTAGGCGGAAACTAACATTCATTAAAATTAACCAATCATGACAGAAACTTTATCCTTTTGGACGAGGGTAGGGCTCCTCTCCTTTATCCTAACCTAAGCTTGCAGCTTTCACTACATGCAACACCTGAACCTCCGAATACAAATGCTGAGAAACAATCTCTTGCGATGTTGACGGCGGCTATCTTTCCGATCGCTGGCTAAGAACAGAACGAGTGATCTGTGCCGGAGACGCAACGAAGACCCAATTGACGTACTATTACAACATGCTTCTTGGTCCAAGCTCTGCCTGGGTGATCACCTGACCCAAATGGCAATATCCTTGGTATCCCTCCCGGAACCTCCTTTTGATCTTGAAGGGCAGGGCAAGGGACTTGTCTAGTTTTGGCACGTTAGTTTTGACGGTGCACTGAGTGGCGTTGAAGTTGGCAAGAATGCCAATGATATTGAAGGTTGCTACGACCTTTCAAACCCACAACCATTTACCGAACGGTGTAAATGGTGGTACCATCAGCACCAATGATCCAACTCATATCTGCGCAGGTGACGGACAAGCCGATCCCATCAACGTATACGTGAAGGCTCCGAAGGACCAAACGCAGCATGGGTGATCAAGATATGCCGGAAAGATTCTAGCACTTCCTCCTGCTCCACCTTCGACTTCGAAGGTGCGGGTGAAGGTGTTTTGCTTAATCTGGTATTGAGATATGAAGGTCGATCACGGTCTAGACATGGGCAAAAATGCCAAACTTTCGTGGTTGCTATGACTTTCTAACCCTATTACCGTGTAACGAGATGGTGTTGATGGCGGTTATCTAACCACCGCTGGCGGCATGACTGAGAAAACCATCTGTGCTGGTGACGGCGTATCTGATGCTTTTGACGTAAGTCTTAGTGGTGTATCGGGCGCTAACTCCGCCTGGGTAATCACTGATGATGCCTTGAACATCTTGGCTTTACCACCAGCTCCACCATTCGATTTGGAAGGCGCTGGTCCTGGTACTTGCTT
>NZ_RCBY01000317.1 GCF_003838195.1 Okeania hirsuta | reverse complement strand
AAGTCCCGATCGTGTCCGGATAATTAGTGATAAAAAATTTTCTCCTTTTCTTCCTGTTTCTTCTTCTTTCTTCCCTCCTGACTCCTGACTCCTGACTCCTGACTCCTCCATTAAATGCTGTCTATAAATTCCCAATTAGGATTTTCTATTATCGACTTACTTAACAAATCAAATTTTTGACGGCAATGATTATCTGATTTTAAAGGAATTTCTTCATTTCTAACAACTATATTTATGCGTGTTTTTTCAGTATTAGTTGCTATGGCAACATTGATTTCTATAGTAATAAGTTGAGAGAAAATTACTTGACCATGAACTTCACTAGCCATTAAATAATTGCCTCGAATATAGACAACTTCAAAACCACAATAACTCAGAATATCTGTCAAAATTAACTGTATATTTTCTACATCGACAGCTACAGTAAATAAACCAGTATAGCGAGCCATAAAAAACTCCAATAATAGAAAAATTATTTGAATTGAAGAAGGAAGAAGGAAGAAGGAAGAAGGAAAAAGTGGATGAGGACTCAAACCCCAACAAGCTTGTAAACACCGCTTATGAAGTTCGAGGTATTATAGCGCTACGCGCAAATCAGAAGTCAGAAGTCAGAAGTCGGAACTCAGAAGTAATCCCTGACTGAGTTTGAGAATTTATCAATGTCCGCGCCCTATTTGCGTAGTGCTATAAAGCCAAAAGAAAAAGATAAAATATAAATTAATATTCTATATACTCCCTATAGGTAATAATATAATATTTTGTCTGTAAAAAAAACAGATCCTCTCGCTTCAACGGCAAATATCTCTATTTTTCCTGTTCTAGTTTTCATTTATTTATAAGTATTCAACAATACATTATAGAATAATTTAATTAATAGGAATCCTAAATAATTAGTAAGAATTTTGTAAGCATTCAGCCATCAGCTATTGCTTTTAGTTTGAGATAAAAGCTTTACTAATTGAGCCAGAATTTATACTTATATCATGTCCGGTTGAACAGTTATAAATAAACTACGGAGGAGTCAGGAGTCAGGAGTGAGGAGTTAGGAGGAAATAAAGAAGAAGAAAGAAGAGGAGAAGGAGAAAGTTTTTTGATCACTAATTATCCGGACATGATATTACTATAAAAGCTGGCTGAAACAGTCTATATTCATTTAAACCCCCTTATAAGAGCTGAGAGCTGACAGCTAATAGCTGAATGCTTAAAGAATTTTATTACTTCGATGTCTGCCATTTCTTATTCCCTAAAAGTCTAGGAACACAGCTAAAATAAAATTATTGCTATCAAGAAATTAGTAATTATTAGCAACTTCTAAAAAAGCAGTTAAAAATAGATAAATAAATGCAAAATGATAGGTAAATTCATTGTCTTTGAAGGTGTTGAAGGAGGGGGTAAAACCACTCAAATTCAACTGTTACAAAATTGGCTATTATATAAAAAACAATCAAACAAACTTTTATCAAAATTTATAGATTTAGAAGTAATTGTCACGCGAGAACCAGGAGGAACAAAATTAGGTCAAGCTTTACGAGTATTACTATTAAATACAGATATATCTGGAGAACAAATTCAAGAAAGAGCAGAATTGTTACTATATGCAGCAGATAGGTCTCAACATATTGAAAACTTGATTAAACCCTATTTAGAAAAAGGGGCTATAGTATTGTGCGATCGCTTTACTGATTCGACTATTGCTTATCAAGGATATGGTCGTGGTTTAGATTTAGATTTAATTCAAAAACTCAATCATATTGCTACAGGTGGCTTAAAAAGCGACTTAACTTTTTGGTTAGATATTGATGTTAAAATTGGTTTAACTAGAGCTAAAAATAGAGGGAAAATTGATAGGATGGAACAAGCAGATATTCAATTTCATAAAAGGGTACAAAAAGGCTATCAAGAATTAGCTAAAAGTAATCCTTCGATAGTACGAATAGATGCTAATCTAACCATAGATAAAGTTCAAGAACAAATTCAAGAAGTTATGAGGAAAAAATTAATAGAATGGACTTGAAGAAGGAAGAAGGAAGAAGGAAGAAGGAAGAAAAAATGGATGAGGACTCAAACCCCAACCAATTGTCAACAACCTGTAGATTGTGAGGTATTAAACTCATAAAGGGAAAGAGATTTTTTTAAGTATTGATCTTAAAATAGCGTTTCTCAAGTTACTGAGGCATGGTTGTTTTTCTTATTTTTTATCAAAATAATATAGGTCGCGCAACCCCGCCTTTTAAGGCTAAATATTTTTGGAAAGTTGCTCAAAATCCCCATTACAAAAATAACTTCTGACTTCTGACTTCTGACTTCTGACTTCCTTAATCCCTACTCCCTAAAAAAAAGGAATTTTTTACTTCACAATCATTGGAATTGCTATATGTTGAAATTATACGAATTTTCTACCTCTGGTAACTGCTATAAAATCCGTCTACTGTTAACTCAGTTAGAAATCCCTTTTGAAAGAATTGAAATTGATATTACAAAAGGAGAAAGTCGTACCCCAGAATTTTTACAAAAAAATCCTAATGGTAAAATACCTGTCTTAGAAATAGAACCAGGAAAATATTTATCTGAATCTAATGCAGTTCTTTTTTATCTCAGTGAAGGAACAAAATTTTTACCAACCAATAAATGGGAAAAAGCTCAAGTTATGCAATGGTTATTTTTTGAACAATATAGCCATTGCATAACTTGAGCTTTTTTATCTCAGTGAAGGAACAAAATTTTTACCAACCAATAAATGGGAAAAAGCTCAAGTTATGCAATGGTTATTTTTTGAACAATATAGCCATGAACCTTATATTGCTACCTCTCGTTATTGGATAAGTATTTTAGGAAAAGCAGAAGAGTATCAAGCAGAAATTAAGCAAAAACAAGTAGGAGGTTATGCGGCTTTAAATGTCATGGAAAAACATTTAGAAAATTATCAATTTTTTGTAGGGGAGCAGTACAGTATTGCAGATATTTGTTTATTTGCTTATACTCATGTTGCTCATGAAGGAGGATTTGATTTAAACCAATTTCCAGCAATTCAAAATTGGATAGAAATAGTAAAAAATCAGCCCCTTTATCGTTCTATATTAAGGTAAGCATTTCCTACGGAATGCTGCGCAAACAGCAGTCAGCTATCAGCTATCAGCTTTAAGTCATATCTAATATATTTCCTACTACAAAATTGCTTATATTAATAACTCATACTTCTAGTTATAGTGCTTCAATTTATGAGTTAAAAATGTAGTAGAAGTTCAAAGAGAAATTCCTTAATTAAAAAGCTGAACTTGAGTGCATTTTACAGGAAAAGCTGAACACTGAATGCTATAGCTGAATGCTTACATATTAAGTTAAATATAAATTTCCGAAATTTTTCCATCAGAAGTTGTATGTATTTAGTAATAACGTAATTATTCTGGGAGATTAAATTAGATTGAGATTAACTAAATCAAAAAATCTAATCTAAATTGATTAAAATTTTATAGAATAATTAAGGTTTAAAGCCTCTCTTTTCAAGGAAAAACAAGCGGTCAAGGGATTGCAAGGTCTCCTCGCCATATCCAATCGACCAAGAGAGAAAAAATTTTCCTTTTATTCAATCCTCTCCGTAAAAGGAAGAGGTAATTATCAATTATCCATTATCAATTATCAATTATTGAACCTATGTCTAAAAAAAAGGATAATTCTTCTCGTCTTTTTGATTCAGGTTGTTTGGTAGAAATTCTAATTTTTTTGATGATTTTAGGTGGAAGTTACTGGTGGTTTATTCAGAGAAATCAGATCGATTTGTCTAAATTCGTATCTAATAATTCAGTGGTTTCTTGGCTCCAAGATAAATTTCCAAATCTACCTATTCCCACTGTAAAATCAGAAGAGAGATCAACCGAAAAAGAAACTTTTTTAAAATCAAAAGAAACTGACTCAACTCCAACCGAATCATCTCAATCATCTTCATCAGAAACCGTCAAAAATACACCAGATTTACCTAAAAGAGAATCACCATCACCTATTACTACCGAAGAAAAGATTGTTAATCCAGTTAAGCCTAATCATAATTCCCTTGAAAAAGAAACTGTTTTAAAATCAAAAGAAATTGACTCAAATCAAACCGAATCATCTCAATCATCTTCATCAGAAATCGTCAAAAAATCACCAAATTTACCTAAAATAGAATCACCATCACCTACTCCTGCCGAAAAAAAGATTGTTAATCCAGTTAAACCTAATAATAATTCCCTCAACGATAAAGTTTTAACTCCTTGGGAGAAAAAAGAAATTAGAGGAATTTACTTAAGTCGTTATTATATAACTAATAATGCGGATGAAAAAACAATTCGTGAAAGAGTTCGTTATTATAAAAAACAAGGATTTAATACCATAATTCACGGAGTTTGGGGAAATGGTTGTACCATGTACAAAAGTGAAGTAATGCAACAAATACTAGGAGCAAATAGCTGTCCTAATGAATTTAATGAACAATGGTTAGTTTGGTTAATTGATGAAGCACATAAACAAGGAATAGAAGTTCATGCTTACTTTGAGAAAGGCATTAAAATTGATAAAAATAGTCCGATTTTTGACTTAGCAATTGCTAAAAAATGGATAGTTCCTGGAGTAGATAAAACCTACGATGGAATTGAGCATTATGTCTTAGATGTAGAAGTAGAAGAAGTAGCTAACTTTTTTACTAATATTTTAGTTGAATTTGTCAAAAAATATCCAAAAATCGATGCCGTTCAATGGGATGATTATCTCGGATATCATGCAGAATTGCCAGGAAAAGTAGACCGGACAGCAAAATTAACAAGTTTTACCAAACAGATGGTAACAGAAATGAAAAAAGCCAACAATTCAGTTAGTTTTGATCTTAGTCATCATAACCCTTATTGGGCGAAAAAATATTTTGCTGCAGACTGGGAAAAATGGTTAGTAGATCGAGTCTTTATTCAAGCTTATAATGAAGATAACTTTCAGGAAGAATTGAATTATGCCAAACAATATGACGGTATTGGTATTACCGATAAACAATTACACCGCCTTGACGAATTAGTTAATAATTCCAATATTAAGAGTGTGTTAGTTTTCCCACTTTCTGGAGAATCAGAAGAAACAGCAAACAGAGTTAAATCATCTTTTTAGATTTAATTTTAAAAATGGTATTCAACATATTCATTCTGACTCCTGTACGGACAATTTCCTAAAGTCATGCTCCGCAAACGCGTTTACGTTTACGAAGTATTCCGTAGAAAAGTATTCCGTAGGAAATTGCCCCTACGACTCCTGGATCCTTTTCATAGCATTCAGGAAAAACTTTCTTCTCCTCTTCCTCCTTGTTCCCTCCTGAGTTCAGAGTTCTGAGTTCTGACTCCTTCTTCATTGTGACTTCATTTACCTCAATTATCGGACAAAACCAAGCCATAGAATTATTAACTCAAGCAGTTGCTCGCCAACGTATTGCCCCTGCCTATTTATTTGTAGGCACTCCAGGAATAGGACGAGGTTTAACTGCCCAATGTTTTATTGAACTCCTATTCTCCAATAACCACTCCCCTGCTAACCCATCCCTAAAAAATCGCATTCACAAAAGAAACCATCCAGACCTATTATGGGTAGAACCCACCTATCTACACCAAGGAAAACTGCTCTCAGCAAAAGAAGCAACAGAAGCAGGAGTCAAACGCAAGTCACCACCTCAAATTCGTCTCGAACAGGTACGGGAAATTAGTGAATTTCTCGGTCGTCCCCCCCTAGAAACTGCAAGGTCAGTAGTAGTCTTGCAACAAGCTGAAACAATGAGAGAAAGTGCTGCAAATGGTTTGTTGAAAACTTTGGAAGAACCTGGCAAACGGGCAACTTTAATCTTAATTGCTCCGGGAGTTGATTCATTATTGCCCACCTTGGTGTCCCGATGTCAGCGCATTCCTTTTTATCGCTTGGCCAACGAGAATATGAAGCTCGTATTGGAAAAAGCTGGCCATGAAGAAATTTTGAGGCATAAAGAAGTGATGATGATGGCTCAAGGTAGTCCAGGAGAAGCGATCGCTGCTTGGCAACAACTACAAGAAATTCCTGCGGATATTTTGGAAACAGTCACTCAGGGTATTAAGACTATTCGTCAAGCACTAGAAGTAGGGCGAGATATTAGTAAAAATTTGGATATGGAGGCGCAGTTATGGTTGATAGATTATCTACAGCATAGTTATTGGGCCAAGCAACAGCAGCAGCTTGACAAAGTGGAATGTCTCAAACATCTGGAGGCAGCTAGAAAATATTTACTCTCCTATGTCCAACCTAGATTAGTTTGGGAATGTACTTTCATGGCGATGTGTTCTGTTTGAAGAAGGAGTCAGGAGTCAGGAGTCAGGAGACAGGAGAAAGCAAAATTTGTAGTGGACAGTTTCAGCTAAAATAGTGCTTTAGAGAAGTCAGGGCAAGACACGGATTTTGCCACGGATGCACGGATGGATGCACAGCTAAAACTTTGCAGAGCGCTTTTTTCGTATCACTGATACTGCATTACCCCATCACCCCGTCACCTCCCCCATTTTCTAATGCACATTTTTAGATGAAACAATCCAGTAGGGTGCGTTAGACGGCTAAAATCTAGGCTGTGAAAGGCATTTAACAATCCGTCGTAACGCACCATTTTAGATGTGTCAGTCCACTACCAATAGCGGTAAACAGCCTGTGAATCAAAAAAAATCACCCCAATATCTGCTTGGGATGAAAATAGTTCAATTAAGTTTCAG
>NZ_RCBY01000316.1 GCF_003838195.1 Okeania hirsuta | reverse complement strand
CAAGGGTGAATATCTACAGGAAATGATGGTTTTTTCTTGCGAGGGTAGCCTTCTTCCCTCTTCCCTCTTTCTTCTTCCTTCTTCCTTCTTCCTTCTTCCTTACCTTTGCTATACAAGACCGATGCTACCGGACATGATATTACTGAGGATTAATGAGTAATGAGTAATGAGTAATGAGTAATGAGTAATATAGTATCCGGATAATTAGTTATTGTATGATGAGAGTCCTCAGTCCTCAGTCCTCAGGAGTCAGCAGGAAGAAAGGATGAGAGTTGGAATTATCTGTGGATATTCCGGCATTTTATGTCTGCATTGAATGGAAGTAGAAAGTGCGATAACTGTATAACCTGATTTTATATTAAATATTGAAGTGTGGATAGAATTATAAGCATATATTATATAACCGGATTCTATATTAAAAGGGGAGGCGCATACCCACAATTTTTCGGTAAGGAAGAAGGAAGAAGGAAGAAGGAAGAAGAAAGAGGGAAGAGGGAAGAAGGCTACCCTCGCAAGAAAAAACCATCATTTCCTGTAGATATTCACCCTTGGGTTTACACAAACGATTGGCTTCGGACATGATATAATATCATGTTCGGACGGGTCAGTTATAAATAAAATTTAAGGACTGACGGTACCAAAGAAATACTGAAATTATCAATACTATTCTCCAATATTTCCTATTTTTCTCCTTTTTTTCCTCCTGACTCCTGACTTACCCTCCTGGGAGGGGGAGGGGCGAGGGGTGGGTTGACTCCTGAGGACTCACAAAATTTATTTATAAGTATTCAACCGTTAGCGTAGCTCCCCCGGAGGGGGAACATGATATAACACCTACCACCTACAGCGGTTTTCATTTGGGTAGACCACAGTAGGGACGTTCCATGGAACGTCCCTACAAAGTTTTGCTTGTGAAGATGTGGTTCATCAATTTGAAAAGCGCTGTAAGAACTTTATTATCGTTATGTTTACATAAGTTATTTAAGTATTGCCTATCTCTAAATGGTCGATATATAATTAAATTTTAATAGTAGTATAAGCAATTTGTCTTAGTTGGTTCTACAGAGAAAACTTAGGAAATATGTCTACTGTCAAAATACGACTAAGGATTCATCATCCAGACCAGCTAATACCGAGGTTGATTTTTTTATGCTCTAAATTCACATTGGCGATCGCTATTGCAGTGTTAACTTTTGTCTCTAATAGATGAAGCTATTGGGACTTTGATATTTTTTCCGATGAAAATAGTCAGTCAATCAGATAATTATAGATTTTATAGATTTTTGTAGATTTCTGGGAACGGTAAGTAGAAAAATATCTCAATACCTAAAAAATAGCTTAAACCTAGATATATCAGGAAAGAGGCTAAGAGGCTATTTTTATACTAAACCCCCAATCTTAAAATTCTGCATAACCTTCCTAGTGTGATAATTAATAAAGTAGTATACAACCGAAAAATTGTCAGTATTCTCCTGGAGAAACTACTATCATGTAATCGAAAGGATTTTGTCCTGAAGTCCCTTGATTGTAGCTGAAATAGATTTTTTAGTACTTATTAAGGTGAGGTATTGATATATGCGTTATTGGAGAAACTATCTGGGAGTTATTGCCACTGCTTTAGCCTTAAGTTTCCCTACCTTTGAAGGATTACACCAAGGAGAAAAGTGGAAAATTTCACCTGTATTTGCTCAGGATATTTCTTATAGCAGCTCTAATAATCAATCTGAAATAGGTAGGTTGTTAAAAGAGGGAGAAGAACATTATCAAAATGAGCAATACGAACAGGCATTAGCAAAATTTCAGCAGGTATTAAAACTACGACGAGACAAAGGAGATTTACTTGCAGAAGGTCGTGCTTTATTCTATGTCGGGGCAACTTATGAAAAGCTAGACGAAGGTGAGAAGGCTAAGGATTATTATTGGGAAGTTGTAGGAGTATCTGAAGAAATGGCCGATCAAAAAAATTCTACAAAAACTAACTCTATGTTATGTACAACTCCCAAAGGAAGAGAAAAGTTAGAGGAGGATAACATTCAGATTCAATGTAATTTAGAAAGAGACTCTGGTAGTGTAACTCTTTTATTTGATGAAGATGACAAAAAAGAATCAGAATAACTTAAATAGACATCTCGACTAAAAGAGGGAGTAGGAATTCAACAATTAATAATTAATAATTAATAATTAACAATTACCTCTCTTTTAAAACTAAGAGGATTGACTTAAAGGAAAAATTTTCTTTATTCTCCTCTTAAAAGGGGATGCTTTAAACCACAATTTTTCGGTAAATAATTAATAATTTATGTAGGATAATTGATTTGATTTTTTATTATTAGAGATGTCTAGTAGACATCTCGACCAAAAGAAGGAGTAGGGACGTTGTATGAACGTCTGTATAAAGTAGGCGGAAAGAATTAATGAATAAGAGTACGATAATTAATTTGATTTTTTATGCTCACCAGATGTCTAATAGACTCGCCAATGAATTAATTGAACTAAATAATAGCTTTAGCGATCGCCTATTATTTGGTAATTGCTAAAGCTGAATAAATAAAAAGTATAAAAAAATGTTTAAAAGTAGTGGAAGAAGAATAATTAAAAGACTCATAAATTTTTTTCTAATCTGCTGCTTGAGTTTAACTTTTTACTTATGCTACGAAACAGTATTTCCTCAAATATTAAATTCTGATCAACCTCAAAATCAGCTAATATCTCAAACTCCACAACAAACTGAAGCAAAAGCACTTTATCAACAAGGCGAACAACTCTACAATGATGGTCAATATCAAGCTGCTTTAGAAGCTTATCAAAAAGCTTTAGAAATATTCCAATTATTATACAGATTATCAGATAATTCTACTCAATCTCTATCTCTAAAAATAAGTCAAACCCTTCATAGTATTGGAGCCACTTATCAAAAACTAACTGACTATCCCCAAGCATTAGATTATCATCAACAAGCATTAAAAATACGTCGCAAAATTAATGAAAAACAAGGTATTGGTAGTAATCTAAATAGTATTGGTGCTATTTATTTTCTCCAGGGAAATTATGACCAAGCTTTAAATTACTTGGAGCAAGCTTTAGCAATACGTCAAGAATTAGGAGATTTAGTTAGAGTTGCACGAACTCAGAATAATATAGCAGCAATTTATCAATATCAAGCTCAATATTTTCCAGCATTAGAATATTATCAACAAGCTCTACAAACATTCCAGGAATTAGAAAATTTTCAAGGTGAGGCAGCAGTTACTAACAACATCGGCTTAATTTATCAAGAATTAGGTCAGTATGAAAAATCCTTAGAGTGGTATCAAAATGCTCTAGAAATTTATCGAGCAAATAATAATAAAAATGGCGAAGGAAATACAATAAATAATATTGGGCTTACCTATAAATTGCAAAAAAAATATGACCAAGCATTAGAATATTATCAAGAAGCGTTAACAGTTAGAGAACAAATAAATGACAAAGCAGGAATAGGGCAAAGCCTGAATAATATCGGCTTAATTTATGACGAAAAAGGCGAATACCAAAAAGCACTAGAATATTTGCACCAAGCATTAACAATTTTCCAGGAAATAGGCAATAAAACAGAAGAAGGACGTATCTTAGATAGTCTCGGAACAGTTTATAAAAGTCTCAAAGAATATACCCGAGCAGAAGACTACTATCGCCAAGCTTTAACTACTCAAAGAAATATAGGCGATCGCGCTAGTGAAAGAATAACTTTAAGTAATATTGGAGATTTATTAGTTGCAGAAAAACAGCCGGAAGTAGCAATTATTTTATATAAACACTCTGTAAATGTCACAGAAGAAATTCGGCAAGATTTACAAAATTTTCCTCTAGATAAACGGCAATCCTATGCCGAAAAAAATGCTGATACTTATCGTCGTTTAGCAGATTTATTATTACAGCAAAATAGAGTCACAGAAGCTCAACAGGTTTTGGATTTATTGAAAGTTCAAGAACTAGAAAATTACCTCAACAATGTAGAAGGTAATGAACAAACTTCTGTGGGAATAGAATTATTACCTCAAGAACAAGAAATATTGGATAACTATACCGCTATTCAAGATAAAGCAGTACAACTGAACAAAGAACTCACAGATTTACAGAATATATCACCCACAGATAGGTCGAAAGCTCAACAACAACGTATTACTGACTTAAAAGCAGAAAAACAGCAAATTCAAACAGAATTTCATAACTTGATTTCCAACGAAAATATCGTCAAAATCATACAGGAACTCAAGCAAAAAACTGATGGAGAAAGTATAGATATTACCAATTTAAGTAGATTACAAAATATCCTCAAAATCAAGCAAAATGCTGTACTACTTTATCCCTTAATTTTGGACGATAGGATAGAATTAATATTAGTGACAAGTCAAGGATTGCCAATACATCGTTCAGTTCCGATTAACAAAACACAGTTAAAAAATGCAATTATTGACTTTAGAGGAGCTTTGACATATCCTAGAAATATAATTAGTGATCAGATAGTACACACAACAGGTCAACAGTTATACAAATGGTTAATAGAACCTTTAGAGACAGAGCTATTTTTAGCGAAAACTAAAACTATTATTTATGCTCCTGATGGTTTATTACGTTATATTCCAATAGCAGCTTTATACGATGGAAAAAAATGGTTAATAGAAAGGTTAAACATCAACAATATTACCGCAGCAAGTCTGACTAATTTTAACAGCAAACCTCTAGGTAAACTCCGAGTATTAGCCGCAGCTTTTAGTCAAGGAAATTATAAATTTCTTGTAGGTTCTAGAGAATTTCGATTCTCAGGATTAAAATTTGCCGGACAAGAAGTAGAGACCTTAGCCAAGATGATTCCTAATACGACAAAACTACTGAATCAAGCCTTCAATTGGAATGAAATTATTTCACGAGTTAATAAGTACAATATTCTACATTTTGCCACCCATGCAGATTTTGTCAATGGGCAACCAGAAGATTCTTTTATTTTATTTGGTGATGGTAGTCGTTTAACTTTGCGGGAAATTACAAACTTATCCTTACCTAATATTAATTTAGCAGTTTTGAGTGCTTGTCGAACAGGAGTAGGTGGTATTTTAAAAGATGGTTCAGAAATATTAGGGTTGGGTTATCAGATGCAACGTGCAGGGGTAAAAACATCTCTGGCAAGTTTGTGGCAAGTTGACGATCTAGGAACGCAAGTACTGATGATTAATTTTTATCGAGCATTGAAAACAGGCAATATGACAAAAGCAGAAGCATTACGAAAAGCACAACTAGCTTTGATAAATGGGAGTATTAATGAAGAAGAGGCAAAAAGGTTGAGGCATCCTTATTATTGGGCACCATTTATTTTGATTGGTGATGGGTTGTGATGCTTAGGAGTCAGGAGTCAGGAGTCAGGAGCCAGAATTTAGCCTATTGTATAATGGAGAATGACATAGCACAAGGAAGAAGAAGGAATAATATCATGTCCGGTTGAACAGTTATTAATAACGACACAACTGAGGAGTCAGGAGTCAGGAGTCAGGAGGAAAGAAACAAGAAAGAGGAAGAAGAGGAGAAGAAGGAGAAAGTTTTTTGGTCGCGTAAGCGGAACGGAGTTCTATCACGCTCTTATCCGGACATGATATTATTTCCTAATTATTACCAGTTAATGCTAATTATTCTGATGTTTGTCTCTCCCTACAGATAGTGTATAGTCTGATATTTTCCGTAAGTCCTGTTTGAATTAATCAGTCAATCTTTTTTTCCTGAATACACCACTCATAGTGATACCTGTAACCATCATGAAAATTAATCCGATACCATTTAAAAGTACATAAAAAGGTTTAAGATCGTCTCCTAGATATGTACCTTGGTGAATTACCATGAAAATCTCTGCTTGCTCACTAGACAAACCAAACCAACTTTTACCGAGTCGGTAACCTATTCCTGTGATTACAGTCAGAAATAATGGTAGAAAAACTATCGGGGCTATTATTCGATGCCATTTACGATATTTTTTGTCGTTCATTGTTCTTAACTCCTAGTAATAGTGAATAAAACTCAGTTATACGAAAAGAGGGAGTAGGGGTGATTTCGTTACCGAATGCTGTCGCAAACGCGTTTGCAGAGCATCCTGGAGGAAATCGCCCGTACAAAGTAGGGGAAAATAATTGATTTGATTTTTGATGATTGGAGATGTCTATTTAGTCATCATCGTCATCATCGTCATCGTATCTGTCATCATCGTCATCATCATCATCATCGTATCTGTCATCATCGTCATCGTCATCATTATCGTATCTGTCATCATCGTCATCATCATCATCGTATCTGTCATCATCGTCATCATCATCATCATCGTATCTGTCATCATCGTCATCGTCATCATTATCGTATCTGTCATCATCGTCATCATCATCATCGTATCTGTCATCATCGTCATCATCATCATCATCGTATCTGTCATCATCGTCATCGTCATCGTCATCATTATCATTTAATACAGTGCCGAACAATGTACTGCTTACGGGTGGCGCTGCTGCTGGCGATATCTCGGAAATTACAGGATAACCATCAGAACGGTTGGTAGCAAAAGCCTCAAACTCATTATTTTCTTCAAACTCATCGTATCTGTCATCATCGTCATCATCGTATCCGTCATTATCATTTAACACAGTGCCGAGCAATGTACTGCTTACAGGTGACATCGCCCCTGGTAATAGATCGGAAACTACAGGATAACCATCTGTGCGGGTGACA
>NZ_RCBY01000315.1 GCF_003838195.1 Okeania hirsuta | reverse complement strand
ACTGAGCATTTATTTTTCTAACATAAACTAAATAAACATTACCATATCTGATATTGTCAGAGTTCAAAGAAAAATTAAACCTAGCGTAAGATAGAAGTTTGGCTCAATTGATACCGAGATTAACTGAAACTTAGAAATGAGCTGGCGATCGCTCTGTTACTACTAATTGGCCAGTATCAGCGATCGCTGGAAAAATTTTAAAATGATTATTTTTGTACTATCAGAATTGATTTTCGTCTAAACTTATCGCTGCCATAAAAACTTCTCAAGTAATAATGACCACAAAGTTCTTATAGAAAATTTACAATTGATATTAAATTTTAAAATTTAATAAATAGTATCACTGTAAAATAACTTGCGGGAAAATCATGGCTCAAGCTTCAAAAACAAACAAACCGAGAAAAAATTCTGCTTACCAAAATTTAATGTCAATCCATTGGTGGATGTTTAATTGTTACATTATTATATTTTTAGTTGGTTGTTTTATGTCGCGTTTGCCTAGAGAAGCCTTTGGAAGAAACTTACTTTATGATTTCCATAAATCTCTAGGAGTATTGGCAATGGCTTTATTAACTTGGCGAATTTTAACTCTATTACAAGTGTGGTGGAAGAAATATACTAAGCGATTGCCCAAGTATAGTTTTAAATGGATGCAAAAAGTAGCCCTGCATACTTCTCTTTATATCTTTATGTGGGCTGTTCCTATTAGTGGTTTCTTTTTTTCTAACTCCTTTAAAAGCAATAATGTCCGCTTTTTTGGTTTAACCTTACCTGATTTATTTCCCCAGAATAGTGACTTAGTAGACTTAGGTCGAAACATACATTTTTGGTTAGCTTATACTTTTTTAGCATTTATTATCTTACACGCGATCGATCAATTCAAGGTAGTCAAAGGATTTTGGCGACGCATTAGTAAAAGAAAAACTAAACCTAGCTAAGACAAAAATTTGGCTCAATTGATAGCGAGATTGACTGAAACTTAGAGATAATAAAATGGTATTGTCTAATAGCCTGTAATTTGCTAGTGTACTTAAAGTCTGAATATATGTTAACTCAATCAGCTAAATTAACAGACATCTAAGATCAAGTCCAATGGAGGGATTAATGGTTACATTAGAAGATGCCAGAAGAGTAATTAGTGCCGCCGAAAAAAAAGCACTCGAAATTGGTCAACCAATGAATATAGCAGTAGTGGATGGGGGAGGAAATCTGGTAGCCCATGTACGAATGGATGGAGCCTGGATCGGAAGTATCGATATCTCCATTAAAAAAGCGTATACTTCGCGGGCGTTCAATCTGGCCACTAAAGATTTAGCCGAACAGAGTCAATCAGGAGGACAATTTTTTGGGATTCATGCCTCTAACAATGGCAAAATAATGATTTTTGCTGGGGGAATCCCCCTTTACAGTGAGGGACAAGTAGTGGGGGCAATTGGAGTTAGTGGGGGGTCGGGAGAGCAAGACCATGCCGTAGCCGAAGCTGGAGCAGCCCTATTTTAATTCTTGAAAACATCATTTGAGATGGATAAGGTAAGATCAGGCTTGGAGAAGTCTATTTATTTCTTCTCGCTTGATTCTACCTTCATAGTCACAAATGATTAAGCAGTCCCTAATCTTCGATTATCAAATCCGTGCTACCTTACGTCGGAAGCATCATAATCCTCCAATCTGGATAGAGAACCATTGGCATGATTTTCAAGTTACGTTACATCTTCGCGCTCAACGTAATCCATCTGATATGTATGGATTAGATATGGTCGAGATGGAACAGCGATTACAGGAATGGGGAGAGCGTTTACCTATAATTGTCAACGATTGTCCCCTATGTCCTGGAGGAACGACTGAAGAACTCTGTTGCTATTTTGCTTCTATTCCTTTAGAGAGTCATGTGACGTTAATTGGAGTTTCCGTCGCTGAAAATTCAGAACGACTCACTTATCTATCCATTAGCTAGAAATCAAAAGGTGAGTCGTAAATTTCTCTACGAAAAAAAAATATTGCTCAAAACAATGGCTACTCTTTGGCGTTTCTTTTTGTCCAAATACCAAAAAGACTAACTGTGATAATGCCAAATAAAACCGTTCTTAGAAACCTACGATTATCTATATAAATCTATGATTTTCTCTAAATAATCAGTTCTATTCTTGCTTCTGCCTGGCAACGTCGGCGTTATCCAGTCCACAAGCTGACACGGACTAACTGCCCGCCATAGCTAAATTTAATGCTGCATTCAAGTCTCGATCACAACTAAAATAGCAGTGTTCGCACTTAAACACTCTCTCAGATAAAGATAGAGACTCTTTTACAGTTCCACACCTACTGCAAGTCTTAGAACTAGGAAACCATCTGTCAACAATTATTAGTTGAGAACCGTATAACTCACACTTGTACTTTAACTGTCTACGAAATTCGTAAAACCCCATATCAGCAACAGCTTTAGCCAGCTTATGGTTAGCCATCATTCCTGATACATTAAGGTCTTCTATTACTATCTGGCTGTGGTTTTTAGCCAAATAAGTAGTTAGTTTATGCAATGTATCTTTTCTGATGTTGGCTATCCTACTGTGTAGTCTAGCTACTTTTAGCTGTGCTTTTTTCCAGTTGTTCGAGAACTTAGTTTTATGCCTGTTTAAGTATTGCAGTCGTGATAGTTTAGATTCTAACTTTCGGTAAGACTTAGCACCAACAAAAACTTCACCAAATGATTTTACTCCTAAATCTACACCAACTACATCTATTGATTTTTCAGTAATTTGAGGTATAGTTTCTATCTTGAAACTAACAAACCATCTACCTGCTTTTTTGCTAATAGTCACAGATTTAGGAATGACATGACCGGGCAAGATTTCAAATGTTTTGACCCATCCAATTCGAGGCAATTTTATATGATTAAAACCTACCGATATTGAACCATCTAGAGTAAAACTATCATCTCTACCTTTTTTCTTAAATCTAGGTTGACCAGACACTTTGCTAAAGCAACGCTTCCAAGCAACAGATAAATACATCAAAGCATATTGAGGCGCTGTTTTAGAAACCTCGTAGTACCAGCAGTTTTTCGGTTTAACCATTGCTACTAAAAGTTTATGCAGGTCGATTGCAGTAGGAAATTTAAGTTTACTATCAGGATTATTGGAATTGTGATTCAGGATGTTTCTAGTTAGCCATAATCCCCAATTCCAGGCGTGCCTTGCAACACCAGCGTGTTTAGCTAGTAAGGTTCTTTGCTGATTATTCGGATGTAGTTCAGTTTTAAATCCAAGTAGCATAAAACAGATAATCCCAGATTTTTATAGATTATACCAGATTTTAGCCAACAGTTACAAGCCCCCCAATCGCTCAGAAGGTGTATCGGGATCGTTATCAGAGTCAGTAAAATTAACATTGCCGAATAAAGCATCAAAAGACCCATCTTGATTGGTGTCCACTCCAGTCAGTGCAGCAAATCCACTGTAGACAGAGCGATCGCCAGAAGTCACTGCTCCTAACGAACCGATAACCGTCGCCTCTCCTGTGTCAGGATTAAAGTTAATTAAGCTATCAGTATCAAGTCCACACCGTAAAGTTGATTTTCGACCGAACCAAGGCTAATAATAAAAGGTTATGCTGTTCCTAGTGCTGAACCTCGTGCTTCGTCGATCGCATCTCCGACCGCCGTTGCAGTTCCCTTGGGAGTTGCCATCCCCGTAGTCAAATCAAGGGCATGAATTTGCTGTGTGTTGAAGTTGCTATCAAAGGGGATGAGAAATCCACGCTGATCATCGAGAATGTCAAAACTGGTACTAAAGAGTCCATTTGCACTACCAATCGGCGTTAAATTAGCCGTCAATGGATCGATCTCTACCAATTGTCCTCCGGACGCAAAACCAAGCAACCGTTGATCCAGCGTTCCGGCAAGGGCTGAAGGAAGACCGGTTGTTTCAGGGAATACTGGCGTAGCTATCCCCGTACTAGAGTCAATGGCATAGATAAAGTTTTCTCGAAGATCATCATGAACATCGGGGACAGCAGGGATTAAACGCTGTCCTGAAGCATAAATTGTGGCAGCTTGAGCTTGACCAACTGATAAAAGTAATCCGAACGCCATGAGGACACACTCACTGGCTGTCCGTTTGCTAAAAATGTGATTCATCACTGTTTAACCTCTTCTAGTCAAACCTTTACATTTTCCTAGTCCCATCAGTGAAACCAATCCTAGTCCTAAAAGGCTTGTCGGTTCAGGGACTTGACTGGCAATCATCCGTTGTCCGAATTCATCCCCTGCTGCTGGGTCGTCTAACAATTGGGCGGTCGTTCGGGTGAAAAATGCCACATCTAAATGACGGCGAAAACCAATTTCTAAATCGGGAAAATCATTGCCAAAGTCGGTTAAATGAACGTGAGGAATAGCAAAACCATCTGACCCGATGGGTGCGGCTGACCAAAAATTTAACCCATCAGCCAACCTATTAGCTGGATCAATTAACACATACTCCCCAATATCAATACCATTGGGTTCGTCAAAAAAGCCATCCTGTAAGATCGTCCCCGTTGTTGTGTCGAAATTAAAATTAAAGTCGGGATAGGTCAAATGATTATCGATAAATTCTTGGATGAGATTGCCCTCTGGGTCAAAAAAGGCAATGTCAAAGGATTCAAGGTCATCCTTTCTAACAATGCCATTGTCATAATCTTTTGTCTCATCATAGCTAAATGAACCCTCAGCCCGATAACCAAGGATTTGCCCAGTCCATGACAGTTGGAAGGTTACAGCTTGGGCTGGACTGTCTGCCAAGAACACTAGACTTGTCACAACTCCAAAGACTGATACCGTAATACTTTGCCGAAAATTGAACACCTTGTTTTCTCCCAAACAAAAAAATTAGAATAATAATCATTCTCATTTTATACCTAAAAATTATGATTGTTTGAACTATTTTTTTTAAAAAAATCTAAAGCTTGGTAGTGCATCCAGAGACAATCTTGGTCATCATAAATTGTTAACTGCGCTACTTTTTGCACAAGTCCACTGGATTGATCTTTATGCCATAGTTGCTGACGACTGCGACTGTAATAGTGAGCTTCTCCCGTTTCAATGGTTTTAACTAAAGCCTCTTCGTTCATATAAGCGTGCATCAGCACTTCACCCGTGTTGACATCGGTGGTAACGACTGGAATCAAACCATTGCAGTCGAATTTGGGAGCAAGGAACAAACCTTCTTCTACTTGTTCTACTGAAGTTCTGTCAGTAAATAGGGGATTCATAGTGGCTCAACTTTTCAATTTTGATCATCATTATCCTATAAAAGGAATTCCCTTTCGCTAATTAACAGTCCACCCCAAGCAAGTAATATCATGTCCGGTTGAACAGTGATAAATAAATAACTACGGAGTCCTCAGGAGTCAGGAGTCAACCCACCCCTCGCCCTAACCCCTCCCAGGAGGGGAAGTCAGGAGTCAGGAGGGAAGAAAGAAGAAGGAAGAAAAGGTGCAAACGGTTTCTCAAAACTAATCCCAATACATCTACCACAATGTGACGTTTTCTCCCTTTCACTTTTTTCAAGCCATCCACACCTCGTTCAGGACCTCTGCTTGGTGCGCGTTCCCTAGGCGAGGAAACCTCGCCGGGGTCGCATCCGCTTTTTGATGTCCCTCCACAGATTGACTGTCAATCAGTCCCCAAGTTTGGGAATGATTTCGCCCTTCTTTTGTCCTCACTTTTGCTATCAGTCTCTCATTAATTTCTTCCCACAGATGCGTTTTAACCCAGCGACGATAGTAGCCGTATACCGTTTACCAGCAGGGGAAATCATGGGGTAATGCTCTCCATTTTATCCCATTATCAACCCAATAGAAAATTGCGTTCACAATTTCCCGCAAGTCTACTAAGCGAGGACTTCCTATCGAATTAGGGGGTGGCAAGAAATCGAAGATTTCTTGCCATTCTGAGTCAGTTATATCATGTCCGGTAGCATCGGAGCGTGTATAAAATTAAGGTGACAATAGGATAAAACCTTCTGCCTCCTGCCTCCAGCATAGCTGCCTTCCTTCCAGCAAAGTCTAATTATTCAACCGGACATGATATTAAATCAGTGGGATACGCCTTTCGGTTCGTACTTTTTTTGTGAGATTGGACTTGATTTTTGACTTGATCCTTGTTTTCTCTGTTCCTGCTGATTTGCTTGAAATTTTTTGACAAACACCTTCTCAGTTACTTTTTCACATTAATACAGTTTTGTGGCGTATCTTGGCCACTGACTATAAAATTTTGGCAAGTCATTATCAGCTGGTTGTTCTGTCCTAAAGTGTAACCAATGAGAGCTACAAAGAGAAAAATTCCGACGAGACCAATAATCAATCTACGTTTAAGAAGAAGAATCTGCGGATTGGTAAAACGGAAAAAGACATAGACTACATAGGGTAAAGAAATAGTAAGCGCCAGAATAGCTACTATATGAATCCAGAGATCATGTATTTGTCCAATTTCTGATGGGTCATCAATAATTTTAAGGATCAGCCAGATAGTTGGTAAGGAGAGTATGAAATACCCCCACGACTTTTGGCCAGGCAGAATGTTCTTTTGTACGACTATAGTTATTAAAAGAATACTCAAGGAAAATAGCCATATTGATAGAATATGTCCCAGGAAAATAACTCCGAAAGCACCAAAATTAAAACTAAGATCCCAAGCATAGTACACAAGTCCAAGGATCGGACCAACTAAAGTAGTTATATCATGTCCGTTTATATCGTTTGTGTAAACCCAAGGGTGAATATCTACAGGAA
>NZ_RCBY01000314.1 GCF_003838195.1 Okeania hirsuta | reverse complement strand
GGAACAGGGATAAATATTTGAATATTTATGTATGGATAACAATTGATTTGATTTTGGGATGGTGGTGCATTGTAATAGTCGTACATTGTAATTATTGTTGTTACCAGAGACGGTAATGAGAGCATCTTGCTCCCTCGTTTTGAGGATGCCCACACTAGGCATTGTTCATCTGCATATATCATTATTATGTAGAACTACCTATTTTTCATTTTTGGAGATGTCTATTGGAGAGGAGAAAAGTTTACCTACCACCTAATACCTAATATCTACAAAAGAGTTTGCTCAGTTACGCTACCGCTAACACACCCTACCACTTACCACCTACTACCTACCACCTAAAATCTACTACTCATAATCAAGCAACACACTTACCCATTTAGGAGGTCTAGGAATAGGGTTGCCGATGCGGTCTAGTAATAATAAAGCTACCAAATGTACAACAAATAAATACACAAAATTATTCAGAAGTACCATAACTAAAGCAAGTGCTTGAATTAAAGGCAAACTAGGTTGAGCTAATAATCCCAATTTGATAAATATCCATTCTAGGAATTCTGTAACTTGTGTAGTTAAATATATCCAGAGGTCTTGCCCCAACAAAAGTGAAAGTAACCAAAATCGAAAAAAGAAACCAATAGAGCCTAGTATAGAACCTAAACCAACAGAAATTAACCAATTTCCTCCTCGTTTCCACACTGCCCCTAACATTACTCCCATGAAACCAAAAGGAATGACAAATAAAATACTACGAGTTGGCCCCATAAGCACAGATAAAAGTAATCCTGATACTACTGCACCCATCCAAGCGGCACGGTTTCCCCAGCGTAAATATAGTAAAGCAATTGGTATGGGGAAGAAAACTCTTAATAATGGTCCCAAGGGAAAATAATAATTGATAAACCAAATTAAACTAGCTGTACTGGCCAGAAAAGCTGTTTCTACCAGAACTATTGGTTTATCTTCTTTGCTGGTGGATGATGTTATTCGATCTGAAGTTGTTTTCACAGAATTGCTTTGGCCTTATATATTTTGGTTATTAAAATTTAATTTACTTTTAATCTACTTCTGGATTAAACGGCGTTGCTGATTTGATATATGAAATTCAATTAGTGGTAAATTTTCACCCAAAACAATAGACATCTCCAGAAAAGAGGGAACAGGGAACAGGGAACAGGGAACAGGGGGAAATAATTGATAATTTATGGATAATAGTTGATTTGATTTTTAATTTTTACCAGATGTCTAATAGTGGGAATTATATCTATAATTCTGACTCTAAAGTCACCGAAAAACTTTTTTCTGACTCCTGATTCCTGTCTCCTGTCTCCTGTCTCCTGACTCCTGACTTCTGACTCCTGACTCCTGTGAAATAATACATTTATTCAGCAACCCCGATTAAACAAGTGTACGTTCCAATGCGTGTATATCAGGAATACATAATGTATCGCGATCGCGCTTGATTAATGACTTTTTTTCTAACTTACTTAAGACTCTAGTCACTGTCTCTCTGGCCAACCCACTTAAACTACTCAGCTCTCTATGAGGCAAATTAGGAATTTCTCTTCCTTGTTGAGAATCTATACCTTGTCCCTCTGCTAGAAATAGTAAAATATCTGCTACCCTGGCCTGAGCATCTGCTTCTCGTAGTCTAAGTCGTCGATTCACTTGTCGTAAACGTCTGGCCATTAATTGAGCTAATCGAATTCCTGCTGTGGGTTCAGTATTAATTAGATGAGCAAAATCCTGAGCTGGCATATTACCAATTAATGTGGGAGCTAAGGTAATTACGTCAGTAGAGCGAGGTACTTCATCTAAAGCAGCCATTTCTCCAAATAATTCGCCTTTACCCAAAATATTCAGCGTTACTTCTTTACCATCCAAATTATAGGTGCGAATTTTTACCCACCCATCCAGAATGAAGTATACAGATGTCCCCCAATCATTCTCCAGCAAGATTACCTGATTTGGTGGATGTTGACGACTGACCACATGAATTACTGCTTTTTCTAATGCTTCTTCTGATAAACCCTCAAAAAATGAGGTAGATCGCATTAATTCTTTAATATTTAATTGGGGGTCGCGATTATACCTTTCTTCCATAAAGTTATTTTTTCAATATTAATAGGGCAGTATATTTAGCCCACAGAGCAACTATAAATTAATAGTTAAAATTAATACATATTATATTAGTAGCCAATTGGCCAATTTTAAATATCCTGAAAGTCAACAACTTTGTGGAAGTTATGAAAGGGCTTTTACAGTATGGTAGTACATAGATATACGTACAAGATTTGTCAGAAATCCAAAATATAAATAATAAATCCAGAAACTTTTACTACTGCTTCTAGTTAAGCGCTCCTTGACGGATTAAACATCCACAGGGTCATAATACTGTTTCCTAATCCTAAGAGATTGTCTAAACAGCTAAATTTGAGGACTATTATAGTTAATAAATATTATGTATTTGACACTCTATGGGATAAATCCGTGCCGATACTAAAGGTCGTTTAAACAGTTGGATTTATCCCCTGTTTAAACTTTTCATTAGTTTAGGGACTATCATTGACCCCTACCTTTAAATCATCCATGCCCATTACAGACACAGCTTTCTCAAGATTCAAAGGACATAAAACACCTAACCATTGACCAATATTTTGAGAAGCATTCCACTCAGCATTGCGTTGATAACCGTTATACCCTGTAAAAGATAGAAAGCAAAAGTCTTTAAATTATTAATTTAATCATATCCTGCTATAGCCACATCAAGCTATACGTTAGACTAAAGAGTCTGAAAAAACCTTAACACTTTTAATTGAATTAATCTCCAATTTGTATATCCAGTATGAAAGAGTAATTTTAAAGTCAGTTATGCTCTCATCAGTTTTATAATTCTTAATAAAGGTGAGCGACAGAGGTGAAACTCTTGAATTTCCAGAATAAGCAAATCAAATCAATCATCAGTGAAATAGATGAGGTGCTAAGTCAGTCTAGCACTGAAAATTCTCCTAAAGTCCTAGAAAAAACACTCAGAAAATCTCAAAAGATACTAAAGCAGGTGCTGAACTATCTGAGTCAGAATGTGGATACAATCTCAAGTCTACAGCTACTCTCTGTTGACCCACCTTCAAATTCGGAAAATATTATTGACCAGACGACAAAGCAATATCCACAACAGCTAGAAGAGTTTTTGAATCCTATTAATCACTATCTACAAGAAGATTTTCAAACTCTTAAAGAACAACGACGAGCTTTGCAACAAGAAATTAGGCAACTGGAGAAGCAAAGACAAGATAATTATTCCCTAGCTCAACAATATGCTAAACAGGAGCAAATTATCTCTGAGTTTTCTCAAGCTTTACTTGGCCCAGTGCAAGAAATATTGGTGGAACATTTGTCTCATTTAACCAACCAGCATCCATATCCAAGTCAAAGTGCTTTACCTGTTAAGCAAAATATCAATCCACAGACTTCTAAGAATATTGAACCTTCTGAGATGGTGACAAGTTCAGAGGATAAATTTAGAGAAGATTCTAACTTTGATCGGTCATTTATTGATGACTTCAATACAGAAGATCATCAGGAAATACAGCAAGAGTCAGAAAATTTTATAGCATCCAATGTTAATCCTCAAAATATTCAACATAAAAAGCTATCTTCTCAAATAAATGAATTATATGAGCCTGCCGATACAACAGTATTACCTTATCCGGGATATGAGTTTGTTGCAAAAGTAAATACAGAATCAAATACAACTGAAACAGATGATTCAAACCCTCAAGAATCATCAATTCAGAATCAACTTAATCTTGATCAACAGCAAGATTTAGAAGTTATTAAAAGTCAAGACCAGGAAAATAAAACTTTTGCTCAACTAGAAGCTCCTAGTTTTGAAGAGAATTACACACAGTGGCAAAAATATCAAAATTCAACTGCTAAAATAGAAGATGCAGAAATAGCAAATTTGATCGAATCACCACTAAATTCAGGGTCAAATTTAGACAACTCAGAAGATGTAGAAAGCACTCAAATTATCGAATCTCTCAGTCATCTTTTCGGTGAACTAGAGATAAATGAAGGACAAACTAACCAATTAATTGTGTCTCTGGAATCTAAACAAGAACAAGAACAAACACAAGAACAAACAAATTACAGCAATAAATCAGAAGAAGAAGAGTATCTTCAGGCATCGGCTAAAGAAAGTCTCTTACCAATACAAGAATCGGATGAAGAACAAAATCAAAATATAGAATTATTATTAGATACTAATACCCTCAATAATTTGCGTTCTGATTTAGAAAATTTAGAAGAATTTGACTTAGAGGAATTAGCAGATGATTCGCAACAAACTGAGTTTCAATTAGGAGAATATTCACCTGTATCTTTAGCAGAAAGTAATCTTGAATCGACTAATGATTCTGTTACTTCGACTTCAGAAGCAAAAGTTACTAACTTAGAAGTTACTAACTTAGAGGGTTTATTTATAGATATTGGTGATGTTTCAGAAAAATTAAATCTAACGAACCAAGAAAATACCCAAAGTTCAGCAGAAAATACAGAAAATGAACAAACTTTAGAAGATATTTTAGATGGCTTAACATCTTCAATAGAAGTAGAACAAATAGAAACAGATGAGCGAGAATTTTTACCGCTAGAAACTCTACTTCAAGACCCTCCAGAGACAGAAAAAAAAAAATTAATTTATCAAAACAGACAGATATAACACCAGATAAAACAGCTTTACTATGGTATTTAGGAATTGACTTTGGTACTACAGGTATTTCTGCAGCATTATTTAATCGTAGCAGTAGTGAAATTTATCCTATATATTGGGAGAGATTACCAACTCAACAAAAGTTAAATATTACTCAAACAAATCAAGAATTTACTCTCTCAACAAAAATAGGCCAAAAAACTTTCAATTCTACCAAAAAAATATATCACCTACCATCAACTTTATACATACATCAAAAATCATCTCAAGAGAAAAATATAGAAGAAAAACCCTTATTACTACAAAACTTTAAACCAGGTTTAAAAGTTACTATTCCTTACCTTTCAATTAAATTTGAAAAACAAAAATCCCAGGATAAACCAGACAAATCTGTTCTTCTAGGTTCTAACTTGATTGCTACAACTGCCCATGAACCAATTTTACAGTTGTCTGAACATGAACAAATTCCCCTCAAGTTAGTTAATCAAGGATTAGTAACTTTATTGACAACCCTTCAGCCCCAAGCTTTTGGCCAAGACTCTATTTCTTTAACTGATAGAGAAACTCAAACAATAGTTACTTTACCTAATGATTATAATTGTGGCGCAGTAGGATTAGACCAAGAAACATTTTTTTCAGCTTTGGCACAATTAAAATGTGTGTTGATCGGTAGTCCGACTAATTGGCCAGAAGCCTATCGCTTCAATCTGAGAGAAGCAGTTTTAGAAGCAGGTCTTGTCAAAAATGTCAATCAAGTAATTGTGATTGAGGACGCGATCGCTACTGCCCTATCAGAATTAACTTCAGTAAGAGAAGATTCAAAAACATCTACGATCTCAGAATTTAGAAGGGGCAAAATTTTAATTGTGAATGTGGGAGCAACTACAACAGAAATGGCCTTAGTTAATTTTCCTGATGATGGCCAAAATTTAACTTATTCTCACTTCCATTGCCATAGTTTTGCTTATGGAGGTCAGGCCCTAGATCAAGATATTGTTTGTCAACTATTACTAAAAAACGAAAATATTTCGCCCCAGACCGAGAAAGAAAAGAATCAAGAACAATCTACTCAATTATGGCCACGGCCAGGCTATCCAGATTTGTCAATTAGGTCTCAACTACAGCAATGGTTACAAAGTTCATCCTATAGACAAGAATTATTAGCAGCAGCTCGTAATTTAAAAGTCATTCTGCCATCTGAAAAAGAATTTACTTTGAATATAGGCGATCGCCAATGGAGTTTACAACAACAAGATTTAGAAAAAAAAGTATTAGAGCCTTTTATACAACAATTAAATCAGGAGTTAAATAATTTTTTGAGTAGGGTGGGAATATCTCCAGTGGGAATTAACCGCGCTTTATGTACTGGAGGTAGTGGGAGTTGGAGTGGGATATCTCGTTGGTTACGTCAAAAATTGCCTAATGCAATTATTGTTCAAGATGCAAAAGTTAATTCTGAAAATGTAGAGTTAGGGCAGGAAAATCTGCAGGGATCGGATAATTGTTTATCTGAGATTGAAGATATTAAATTAACTATAGGTAGGGTTGCTTATGGTTTAGCTATTTTACCTCTTTATCCACAAATTATAGATATACCTCAACAACAGTACAACGACTATTTTTTACTTTGGGAAATACTACGAGTTTTTCCAGATCATCCTTTATCTCTAAAAGAAGTTTATCAATTATTAGAGGAGCAAGGAATAAATACTCGTGTTTGTCAGGAGAACATTAAGACTATTTTAGAAAGTAAACTACCTCCAGGTTTAGTGCCTTCGGAGGAAGATGTCATGCTATTGAGTGAAGTTTCTCGACAAAATTCTGAATATCAAAGTTTGAGAGCAAAGCCACTTTTTTGCCAAGAACCTGATGGTAATGGGTATCGTTTGAGTAATGAACAAGCAGAATATGTAAGAGAATACTTAAATATGCTAGTGGCTAATACTAGGCAAAAATTTGAGGAACCCCTATAAAGTTAACAGAAAATGTGGCGTTGCTTAAATGTAATAATAATTAGACATCTACTCCACCCATAGGGAGTAGGCAGCTTTGCTGTAGGCAGTAGGG
>NZ_RCBY01000313.1 GCF_003838195.1 Okeania hirsuta | reverse complement strand
CGGCAGGCTATGCCACAGGCTATTTCGGTAAGTGGCATTTGGGGTGGAGCTCTCCACATATGCCTGGGGATCAGGGGTATGACGATTGGCGGGTTCATCGGAGAGGAACTTTTTATAAGCTTAAATCCCGGGACGCCATCTTCCCGCCAGATGATAATTTGGATGACGAGACTCGTCTATCTGAAGCACTTACAGACTATAGCCTATCTTTTATAGAGCAAAATAAGGACAGTCCTTTTTCCTTTTTCTTTCCATTATGATGTGCACGTGCAATGGATGCGATAGAGATTGATTCGACAAGTATCTGGAAAAAGAGGTAAAGGAAGTTTCCTGGCACGCTATCTACGCCGCTATGATTGAGCATGTTGACCGGAGCTTAGGTCGAATCATGGATAAGTTGGATGCACTTGGGCTTACTGAGAATACGATGGTTGTCTTCTCTCAGACAATGGAGTCTCGTCAGCCGCTTTGATAAAATCCCATTGCTGGCCAAGGATAAGTTGGAGATCTACGAAGATTCTCCACTTCATACATCGCCACTTCTAATGCACCGCTAAGAGCGGAAAAGGGACTGTCTTTGAAGGAGAATTCGGGAGCCTTTGCTTATAAAATGCCTAAAGTGATTGCGGCCGGAAGCACTTCCCACAATTGATATCGAGTATCGATTTTTCCCCACCTTTGTAGAGTTAGGAAAGGGGCAACTCCGGCTGAGCAAGCTGTGATGGAGAGAGTTTTGCCGCTACCTTGAGGAGGAGAAACAGCTGAAGCAGATCGCACTTTGTATTGGCATTATCCTGTCTATCATCACGATCGCCAGCTGGAGCCATTAGACAGGGAAGTGAAAGGATTGAGTACTTTTGATAACCAGGAAGTTGAGCTTTATGATTTGAACGGGACATAGGGGAACAAAACAATCTTGCAGAAAAGCAGCAGCCGGACAAGCGAAAGGAATTAAGGGTCAATTGACCAAGTGGAGAAAAGACATTGCCGCTCAGATGCCCGTCAAGAATCGGTTTTGATCCAGCTCGGCGACTGGAATGGGCAAACATCCCGATCGACAGTAAAGTAATTCATAAGTTATCGTATCAAACCACCTGACATGTATTTAAGATGCATTCCTGCTGGGTACTAATCTTGTACTGTTTAGTTGTAGCTCAAGTCCACAGGCTTTTTGATCGAGCCAAGGCCGAGGAAGAGATTATGGAGATGCATGATGCCCAGCGAACCTATCACTTTGGAAAAGACTCCGTGTCCTTGCTCAGCAGATGAGTGAAGCATATGTTCTGTTAATCGAGGACTGATCACCCGGCCGAGTGTTCAGGGACAATCAGTAGATACAATAGTATTTTTTTCAGCGGTAGAAATTGTCAAATGGACGATTTGAATCCACAGGGATCCGTTTTTCTGATATGGAAGTATGGCCTATACTGTGGTGGATAAGGAAGTAATTGTAGAATATAAGATTAGCGAGACGGAGACTATTCTAGACAGTGGTTACTATGCCTGGGTGGCTATCTATAAAAACAGCCGAAGGTTGGAAACTGGATTGCGTGGCCTCAACTAATCGATAGCATAGGGGAGAAAGAGGATAAGTGATCACCCCAAGCTGAATGATGTCATACGCTGGGACGATCTTGCTTGGGTTATGGTTAGCCTAGAAAGCATTGTCTTTTGCTGAATTGGTAGCATAGAACCAGGCTGCTCCGCCTAGGGCGAGTCCTTCATCATACTCGCCATGAAGGCCTGTTGCTCCATGCCTTCACTGCCCATCATGCCAGGCAGATGAATGGACAAGGCAAATATAATTAACATCAATCCTAGGAGAGGGTGGCTAATTTATCCATTTTTTCCAATGGCAATTACTCACAGCTGCGGCAATCAAAGCTGCTCCGGTAAGATAGATCCAGAAGACCCCACCCGGAATGGCCACCATGCCGCCATAGCACTGCATGGTCATGTGTCCGACGCCAAAAATTAGCATTGGAATCGCGAAAAGTATTTCCTAGTTGAGTACTGTGTTCATGATGTTTAGGTGTTTAAAATTGAAAAATTAAATGTAATAACATTAAATGTTATACATCTAATTAATGAAGTTAGATAAAAATATCTCACTCGCAAAGAAATCAGAATTAATTATGGCTTGAGGCGGGAGATTGGAATATGATATGGGGTAAAACGAGAAAGGCGCCTTGCAAAAATTTGTATTGCAAGGCGCTTTATATGGGATCAATTACCAGTTAGGCTGCTTTCAACTTGGATAGCCTGGAACGGCTCATCTTTTGCTCAGCATACTCCTAGTAGAACAAATTCTTTCACTTCTTTTTGCGATGGCAAGTCGACATGGCATCCGTCATGATGGCTCGCAGATAGATCGAAGTCCTCTGGCACCCAACTGGAATTCCAAAGCCTTTCTGCAATGAAGTCCAGGGCTCCATCTGTGAAAGTTAAGGCGATTCCTTCTAGGTCAAACAGTTTTGTATACTGCTTCACCAGTGAGTTTTTAGGCTCCGTAAGGATACGCTTCAAAGCATCGAGATCCAGTGAGATTCAAAAAAGTCAGTACGGGTAGACGGCCAATTAATTCAGGAATTAATCCAAATCGCTTCAGATCTGATGGCTCACGTACTGTAGCAAGTTATCTTTATCGATACCCATGGTTTCATCGTCATCAGATTTGAAGCCGATTACCTGTGTTTTACTCTACGAGCAATATTTCTTTCAATACCATCGAAAGCTCCACCAAATGAACAGAATATTACTGGTGTTCACCTTAACCATTCTGTTCTGGGTGCTTTCTCCACCTTGTGGCGGTACATTCACATCCGTTCCTTCTAGCATCTTCAGCATCGCCTGCTGCACGCTTTCTCCCGGAAACATCCGCGTAATGGATGGTTATCACTCTTGCGAGCAATCTTATCAATTTCATCGATGATACACTATTCCTCTTTCCGCTGCTGCCACATCATAGTCACATACTTGTAATAAGCGACTAAGAATACTTCGACATCTTCTCTCCACATAATCGCTTCTGTAATACAGTAGCATCTACGATAGAGAAAGGAACATTCAAGAACTTTGCTATGGTTTTTTTTAGTAGGGTTTTACCCGTTACCAGTTTGCCAACAAAAGGATAATTTGATTTTTTCATCTCCACGTCGTCCGATTTCATCGGCTGGCGAAGACGTTTGTAATGGTTATATACCGCTACTGAAAGTATCTTTTTGGCTTCATCTTGGCCGATTACGTACTGATCCAAATGGGTTTTGATATCCATTGGAGTTACGGCTTCGGGCAGCATAAAGGGGTTATACTTTCCTGTTTACTATTATTACCGTAGAGCTCTTCCTCAATAATTTCGCCTGCTTGTTCAACACACACCTCGCAGATATGACCTTCGATTCGGCGATCAAAATGAGGGCTTCGACTTGTTCCGGCCGCAGAAGGAACAACGGTAATTTGTTTGCTTTCGCATACCGGAGCTGCTTCTTTTAAATAGTTGTCAAGTGAATTCATAGGCCTCAAGATGAGATAAAGACCTCTTCAGGGCAAAATAAGCATCTCTTATCACCTATATGATAAAGTTAAACAAAAACACCACAAAACCTATGGACTTTGTGTGTTCTTGTTAGTGCGGATTACTAAGCCTCTTTCTTCGGATTGTTTCTATCCAACACCTCGTCAATCAATCATACTCTTCGCTTTCTTCGGCTGTCATCCAGTTATTCACGCTCACAATCTTCCTTGATCTTATCATATTCTTGACCTGTGTGATGGGCAAAATATCATAAAGCGCTTTTGCTGCTCCTTGATTCAAGTTGTAGTAGATTTCCATGTCTGTCACCTGACCCTGCATACCACTAATGGTTGGTGGATCATTACGCGGCTATGGTAAGACAGGTACGCTTCCTTTGGTACCCGCTGCCAAAAGTACAGCTCCCATGGAGGCTGCCAATCCAGTAAGATGGTTCCTAATCAGGTGAAACGTATTGCATTGTATCATAGATACCCAATCCGGCGATCACAGATCCCCTGGCTATTGATAAACATTTGCACATCGCGCTTCGGGTCGGTTGATTCCAAGAACAATAGTGAGCTTGATAAACATCGCCACATAATCATTTACGGAACACCCATGAAAATGTTCGGTCCATCATCAGGCGCGAAAAAACGTCGAGGCCAACGATATTCATTTGGCGCTCTTCGATCACGTTCGGTGTAAATCCTTGTATGTTCGGGTACCTAGAGACGACTTTTCAGCATATTTTTCAAGGTGAATGCTACTCATTCCCAAGTGCTTGGTAGCATACTTCATAAATTCATCTTTGTGGAACATGTAATGCTGTTTATAAGAGTTCGGTTAATAAATGTCATTGATATTAACGCATAAGTACCCGTCCGGTTGACCTTTAGTAGAAATAGAATGCCTAATTTTTACCGGTCAAGAAGGATTCTTTACTCTTCCTCAGCTGCTCTACCGCTTGTTTCTGCTGTCTTTCTGCTTCAATAGCAGCGATACTTCTTGAATTCTTCAGAGCTAATTGACTTATCCTCACCTCCACCTTTTCAAACGCTGCTTCGAAGAATTTGTTCGACCACTTCTTCGTAGATCTCATTTACTTGCTTCTCATCTTGCAACATGCGATCTGCCATACTTTCCCCATAGCTTCCATATCTGGACTTGGCGCTCCGCCAAAATATCCGCGGATTCTATTCTTGAAGCTTTCTCTGAGTTCGTCTTGATTACTCGATTTCAAATGTCTTGTTTAACTAACCTCGAATCAGTTCAGCGCAAGTTGTCTGCAATGCAGGGTTTTTCTTTTTCCAAGGTCTTTGGATCCAATTGCCATTGTGGTTGTAGCCATCGCTTCAAGAACTCATCAGGAAGGCTTAAGGCATTAGAATCCAACAAGGCCTTCTGGATATCTCTATACAACAAGGCTTCTGCTTGTGCATTGAAAGAAGAGGAAATGTTTTCCTTCAGTTTGGTTTTGAATTCCTCTTCCGAAGACCTTGCTCAGGCCCAAACACTTGTCAAAGAACTCTGGTTAAGTTCTCCTTTCGCTACTCTTGATACTTAGTTAATTTCAGCTTCAAAGGAGTCACTCCACTGCTCTCTCATCACTATCTTCCAGTCCCAGGAAGTATTTACGAGCATATTTCTCGTAGTGTCTTTTTCTAGTTGAAAAAGGATTGATCTTGATTTGATCACCCAACTTCAACTTTAGTACCGATCTTCACATCATCTTCCAGTCGATCTACCAACCACACTGAATTCGTGTGTGACCCTTCTGCTTTGACCGCATCTCCTTCCCACTCGGTTACATCGAAGGTGACAATTATCTTTCTCTTCAATTCCATCTTCTGGATAAGTCTGTTCTCCATTGCGTTGCAAAAGATTATCCACCTCTTCCTGACCATTTCATCAGAATCTCACTGCATACTTCTCGAAAGGATCTCCTTCGAGTCCAGCTACTAAAGGCAGGAGCAATACCTATATCAAACTTAAACTCGTAATCGCTAAGGTCACGACATAAAAATCCACTGGCTCTTGGTCATCGGAAGGGATTGGCTGGCCTAGAATTTCAGTGCTGTCATTCACATGAAATCGTCAGCTGTTCCTGCAAGATCTTATTGATCACTTTCCCAACACTGCTCTACCAAACATCTTTTTAGAACACTCATCGGAGTTTCCCTGCGGAAACCCTTATGCGAGATCCTTGCGATATTTTTTCAGTTCCGTATTAAATAGTGGTGGTAGTCGTCTTTTGGAATCTCACCGTCAATACGGCATTTAAATTGTCAATATCTTGTTCTGACAACTTGTGGCATATAAATAATTTGAAAATTTGAAGCTATGAGGAACGTTGACTCCTGGTGGGTGGTGGTAAGTTATTGGTTATGGTGTTAGTATGTATTCAGTGATCACTGGTTTGTATAAGAGACGAGAAATTGCACCAATAATCAGAATCTATCAAATAACTAATAACATCTTACCATTACCTAATTCCCAATAACTAATAACCATACCTAAATTCATGTCAACTCAAACGCTTTCTCTGTAGGCGCTGATCTGTAGTAGCTCATCTTAGTTGCTAACGGATAGGAAATGATCTCTTCTTGTGTTGATCATCAAATCCTTTAAATGAAAAAGGGAAATCGGAATAATTAAATCATCCCCATTTCCCTGATTGTGCGGGTGGAGGGACTCGAACCCCCACGCCTTGCGGCACTGATCCTAAGTCTAGCGCGTCTACCAATTTCGCCACACCGCATTTTACCGTATTCAGCAGGCCTAAAGCTAGCTGAATAAAGCTTTAAATAAAGGATTAACCTTGCGTGTCAATCTTTGCTTTCTTCAAAGCGATGCAAGATAAAATCTTTTTTAAAAAAACAATCTTTTTGCGGGTTTTTTTGGCCTCAAAAAATCCCGCTCCGCCAAGCGAAGGCTTGAGGCTTTGTTACAACACTTAATAGCCCATTTTCCGATTACTTATCGCGAAATTACTAGTGGGTTTAAGGCCCTTAAACGTGAAATTTTAGTAGATTTGTAATAGCGGTTTTTTGATCAACTAACTCTAGTTTGGCCTGTGTATAGGTGGAATTTAGCCTGCAGTAAGCTGTTTAATTTTATTACAGCGAGAAAGATAAGTAGGAATAGATAAAGAACACCTACCAGGAACTAGCAATTGAACTAAAAGCGACGCAAAGCAAGCTAAAATAGTAAGAAAAGGCTTTTATGAAGCTCCTCTTCTGATGTTTACCTGCGCATGCTCACTTGCTACATCACCTTCCAAGACCCTTTTGGACAGCAATAATAATCGATCCC
>NZ_RCBY01000312.1 GCF_003838195.1 Okeania hirsuta | reverse complement strand
TGGATGAGTAACCGCCGACGGCCTCAGCAGAAGCAGGAAGTAAACATCAATTTGTCGCATCGATGTGACGCTTTGTATCAGTTTTATGAAGCAGTCTTGTTACGCTCAAGCTGACAGCTAATAGCTGAATTATCATTTTCTTTGTGGGTTTAATACTCCACCGTCAACGGGGGTGTTCACGCATTACTTGGGGGAGCGAATCCCCATGTAATTTTCCTCCTGTCTCCTGTCTCCTGTCTCCTGTCTCCTTCTTCAATACAACTCAGTCAGGGATTACTTCTAACTTCTAACTTCTAACTTCTGACTTCTGACTTCCCCTATTGCCTCTGCTAAATGTTTCTTTAAAGTTGTTATTGGTAGAGGACCTTGAATATGATTCCAAGGCAAAATTTGCTCTAACTTCCAATCATCAAAAACATAAAAATCCAACTCTGGTAACTCCCCACGCAACTCCTTAAAAGCTCTCTTATAACTACCCAAAGAATCCCCATAATTCCTTACCAATTCTAATAAATTAGATAACCTTCTATCTCCCCTAGAAATTAATCCCTGTATCACCGACCATTTATAACTTTCTGGGCGAAAATCTATCCCTTTTGACCGTAGTTGTTTCTCCAAAAACTTCAGCCTTTTTTCTGATTGAGAGTTGACTCCAAACCATTGAAAAGGTGTGTGAGATTTCGGTACAAAAGTGCTACATCCCAAACTTAATCTTAAACCAGGAGCAGCTTTTTTCAAAGCCAACATCATTTCTATCGTAGCATCTAAATCTTCTACTTCCTCTCCAGGTAAACCCACCATTCCATAAAACTTAATAGCTTTTAAACCACCAGCTTTAGCATTAACAGCAGCTTCAATAATTTCCTCATTTTCCAACTTTTTATTAATTATTTTTCGTAGGCGATCGCTCCCACTTTCTACAGCAATAGTAATTGATTTTGTATCCCTATTACTTAAAATTTTTGCTAATTTTTCCGTCACCGTATTTGTTCTAACCGATGCAATACTCAACCGCACATCATCATATTTTGGCTGATTCAAATAATTCAATAAACTATCAAATTCAGGATGTTGAGTTACCGAAGCTCCCAATAAACCCAAACGTTTTGTAACAGTTAATCCCTTTTCAATAGCAGGAATTAGAGACCCTTCTAAACTAGCACTTCTAAATGGTAAAGTCAGATAACTTGCCAAACAAAAACGACACATTTCCGGGCAACTTCTCACCACTTCTACCATAAAAATATTTTCCCAAGCTGCCTTTTCAGTCACCACAGTAGAAACAGATAAAGTATTACCCCGATAGGTTTGTTTTTGCACTACAACAGGAATATCCTTATCTATAGGTTCAATAGATTTAATAGCACCATCAACACTTTCATAAGTTACTTCATAAAGACTCGGAATATAAATTCCTGGAACTTGTGCTAAATGTCTTAATATTACTTGTTTATCCTCTCCTCTAACTTCTTTATAAGCATCAATAAAATCCCCCAATAAATTTTCCCCATCTCCCAATAAAATTACATCAAAAAAATCAGCAAAAGGTTCAGGGTTTGCCGTTAAAACAGGTCCGCCACCAAATATTATTGGATAATTTTTTGCTGAACGATTTTTAGCTCTAATAGGAATTTCTAAAGATTCCATAATCTGGAAAATATTGACATAATCAAGTTCCCAAGAAACAGAAAAACCAAATAATTCTGTTTGCTGTGGAAGAGGTTCATTAATATCAGTAAATAAACGACTAACTTGTAGATCGGAACGCATTGCTAAAGTTGCCCAAACAATCTGATAACCAAGGCTAGTTATTCCTACAGTATATTCATTAGGAAAAGCAAAAATAATTGGTATGGCACTAGATTCAGGTATTGCTGGAGTGAAGAGTAAACGTTCAGTATTAAATATATTAGTATTAGTAGACATATTTTAGATTATAAATAAGTAGGTAGGCGATAAAAATTACCGTTATGGTTCAACAATCAATAATTAACAATTAATAATTAATAATTACCTCTTTTTATAAAGAAGAGAATTGCCTCAAAGGATTTTTTTCTTTTTTATCCATGAATGGAGAGGCTTTATACTTTAATTTTTCGGTAAGGAGAAAGCAGAAGGAAAAAGGTTATTGATTTATATATTTTTGTGGGCACAACTCTGATATACCTGTGAAACAAGCAATGCCTGCTAAAGGGAGTTTTTCCAAAAATAGCAGATCGAGTATTGTAAAGTTTAAACATACATAAATATATAGCCATCCTAGTATAGATATGAACATTAGCTTTAGGGTTAGTGTTTACTGATGCTGGAATTAATATGGTTTCTAACGTGTTAGACTTTGGACAAAAACGGAGTAGTTAGCGTAATATTTATTTACGCTAACTACTGGGATTAGGGTTTAGAAACAGAATCAAATCTGGAATTATCTTCGTTTCTCACATTATTGATCATCCTGAAGAGCATAGGATGGGTCTGGTTCAATTTCTCCACCGAAACAAATATCTAAATAACTTTCTGGAAGAGAATAAATAACCCTCTCCAACTCATCAATAATATCCCTTCGAGTCATTTTTTCAACTGCATCAATATCAGCTTCACTTCCTGGTTTTCCTAAATATTTATATTGAGTTTTTTTCTGACTATCAGTAGCCATAGGAAAAATCGGTGAAGCAGATTGTAATCTATAATAATAGTACAGTTTCTGATTTCTATCTCGTCATCAAGTTATCACAAAAGGGAACAAAAATTCTCGAAAATAACTAAAAGTTGGCATTTGAGTCGGCGACAACTCTTAATTATTTCTATTTTTCAGTGATTATAGCGGTTTTCATTAACATAGAATACAGCTATTAGGTCTGTAATTATTAAACTTCAAACATACTTATATTTTGTCTGTAGTCTACCTTTGTGAAAACCGCTATAAATTCACTGGGGACAGAGGGATATTGCCCTGTTTAGTTAGCGTAATAATTACGCTAACTATTTTTTCGTTTTGTCCAAAGTCCAAAACGTGGGAAAGGGTAGTTCATTTGACAAATTTAATTATGATGGTAAAGCCACTCAAATGAATGTTTTGTCTCGTTATAAAGCTTTTTTAGACCACCCAGTGATTTTAAAGATACTTGCCAACAAAGAATTAAATTAACTCTCTCAAGAAATATTTGGCTTAGTTATCTAGTGTAATGTAGAACACTAATACCAGTAAATAATTGCTAAAGTTTCCTAAACAATCTGATAACCAAGGCTAGTTATTCCTACAGTATATTTATTAGGAAAAGCAAAAATAATTGGTATGAAATTAGATTCAGGTATTGCTGGAGTGAAGAGTAAGGATTCAGTATTAAATATGTTATATCATGTCCGGATAATTAGTGATGAAAAAAACTTCCTCATTCTTCCTTCTTCCTTCTTCTTTCTTCCCTCCTGACCCCTCCGTCGTTTATTTATAAGTATTCAACTGGACATGATATTAGTAGGAATTACACAAAATAGAAGTATAAAATAGGCTCAAATATAGACAGGAAAAGACTTTTACCTCAAAAAGACATAAATCCTTAATTACCAAGGGTTCTAGGCATTTTTAGGGCATTGACCTAATTTCCTGATCTAGACTGACTCTTAGTCATTTTTCAACCATAAAATGTTTAAATCCCATTAGTAGATATATTAAGTTATAAGTAATCATAGAATATAGTATTTATCAAGAAGTGTAAGATAGATTTACACTGATATATTTTATGTTATCTGTTACCTAAAAACTCCAATTTTGTATCTCATTGAAGCTAAAATTACTATATTGAGTTATTTATACTTTAATTTAAACCATAAAATCGGGGAGGCTAAAGTCAGTGTGGCAACGTTGGTAAAAATAACTGGTACATCTTTAACCAGAATGCCATAAATTATCCAGATCAATACACCAGAGCAGAAAATAGCAAACATTTCTAGGGAGATATCTTTTGTAGAGCGAGTGCGCCAAGTTTTGATAACTTGAGGTAAAAATGAAATAGTTGTTAAACTACCTGCTAGTCATCCTAAAACTGTTACTAAGTTCATAATAGATGCTGATAATTTTAATACTTGTGCTTGAAACTTATCGGTTTTTTTGTTAACTACAAGACTTATGTCGCACTGCTATATATAGCGTATAATTTCCCGATTATTTTGGTATTGTAACTATAATTATTGCTGTTACCTAATTCCTGAATTAATATAGTATTAATCACTTAAATTCAACTAAATTTCTCTTGATATCTTCAACATAAATATCTCGTATTTGAAATTTGTGGTATCGATCGATATGTAGCCTTCGTTCAATTTATCTAATTTTTTAATCCTGAAAATATTGTCAACTTATTAAATATTATACCAACCAACAAAGTTATTAATAATCAGACAATTTAACTTAAAATTCAACTATAGTAACTGCCAAGGCGGTTAGAACTTATGCGGATAACGAACCTCAGACAGGAAAATGTTTTTCCTTCTGTTCCCTGTTCCTTGTTCTCTACTATACATCAATTTCTAATAATCTCAGCCTCCGCAATAACTTCCCCATTTAGAAAAGCAACTAAATAATCATTATTATTGAGAGGCCCAACATTAGGTGGAGTCCCAGTTAAAATAATATCCCCCAAACGTAGCGGTATATTCTGACTAATGAAACAGAGCAGGTCTTGAATTGAAAATAACATTTGTTTGGTAGACCCTTTTTGGCAAACTTCACCGTTGATTTCAAGTCTGATTTCAAGTTCTTCTATTTCTGTGACATCATTCAACTTGCCAAACTTTGACAATGGACAAGCATTTACAAAACTTTTGGCTAGATCCCAAGGATACTTTTTGGCCCTCAACTCATTTTGTCGATCGCGAAGAGTCAAATCTAGAGCAATACCAACACTACTAATTGCCTGTAAAACCTGATTTAGATCCGCCTGATACAAATCAGTGCCAAGTTGGATAGCAATCTCTGTTTCATAATCGCATCGTCCTAAATTAAGAGGTAACAATATCTTTCCTTCAAATGGTACAACACAACCAGGGGACTTTGTGAAAATTATCGGTTCTTTCGGAACTGGGTTGTTTAGCTCTTTTGCATGATCGGCATAATTACGACCTACACAATAAATTGAACCAATTGTTTTAGCTATAGTCAAGGAACTCATTGTTGAAAATTAGGATGTGCTGACCTATTATATCATACTAGACTAGCAATAGAATACGGCGTTGGTGAAGCGCGTGATTATATTAATCTTAATTATTTAGGAGTCAGGAGTCAGGAGTCAGGATTCAGGAGGAAAGAAAGAAGAAGAAATAAGGAATAGAAGGATAAAGTTTTTTGTTCGTGCTCTTATCTGGACAGGATATCATACCTCTTTTTACCAACGCCTAGAATACTAATATAGCAATCACCCAATCAGATGTGAGAATTGAGATGTTCCTTTAAAGTATAGAATATAGCAGTTATCTTACTCTTATGTATTCGTTTTTTTCTTCTTATCTGTTGCCAGATGAGCTGTTGCCTAAAAATCTCCAATATCTCACAACTAAAAAGAGCGCCTTGACTCCAGGCGTGGGTAAAGGAGCCATTCTCGAAAGGTAAATTAGTTGCTGATTCCTTTTGGAAGGTAACCCGCAGAGATGGGAATTTACTTGCCTTTGACCGAGCATTGTCTATATAACTACTACTAATATCGATTCCGACGACCTCACATCCTGTCTGTTGAGCTAGCCAGATTGCAGCATTACCATTTCCACAGGCAATCTCCAACACTCTTGACTCCGCAGTAATACCACTCTGAATCGGGTGCTAAAAGAAGACCGCCTCAGTGCGGGCATTGAATGGACTAAACCGTAAGGCATTGGATGAATTATTACAAGCTTTTTGTGTCCAACTTGACTCGGAAGCGATACGGCGCTCCGCCACCCTCCGCGAACGCTCTTTTGCCAAAAACCTAGAGTTCGAGCTTTAGGAGGAGGGAGAAAAGCGCGGTTGTTAGAGGCCAAAGACAAGCTATTTTTTATCTTGTTCTACTTCAAGTGTTACCCTACCTTTGATGTGGCAGGAATATTGTTTGACTTACACCGCAGCCGAGCACACTATTGGATGTTAAGACTACAACCGTTGCCCTGAGAGTGCTTTAGGGAAAAAAATGGCCTTACCAGAACGTAAGTTACAAAGCATTGAAGAATTCATTGGCAGGTTTCCATCTGCCAAAGAAGTGATGATTGATGGTACGGAACGGCCAATCCAGCGTCCAAAAGACCAGCAAAAGCAGAAAAATCATGACTCAGGTAAAAAAAAGTGCCATAGGAGTCAACATCTGATCATGACAGACTCAGATAAAAGGGTCCTCGTCCTATCAAAAGCAAGAGAGGGCAAGGTTCATGGGCCTTCGGCAGTTGGACGCGCGAAAAATTGGTAGATTTTGTGCTTTTTGGAAGTGAAAATTCATGTAGATTTGGGTTTCCAGGGATTACAGAAGGAATTCGTCAACATCAAAATTCCCACGAAAAAACCTAAAGGAAAGGAATTAACTGAGGAACAAAAACTTTTCAATAGAGAGAAAAGTAGCGTTAGCGTCAAATGTGAACATACAATATCTGGCGTGAAGAGATATAATGCAGGGAGAGGATTGTATGTTCACATTTGACGCTAACGCTACTTTTCAATAGAGAGAAAAGTAGCGTTAGCGTCAAATGTGAACATACAATATCTGGCGTGAAGAGATATAATGCAGGGAGAGGATTGTATCGAAATCACATTAAAGATGCGCGACGATCGCTTCATGTTCACTGCGGCTGGACTCTGGAATTTCTACTTAATGGCAGGATAATTTAATCAGTGAAAACCAGAATTTTCCCATTTCACTTTAAGGTTTTATTTCGCGA
>NZ_RCBY01000311.1 GCF_003838195.1 Okeania hirsuta | reverse complement strand
AAACCTAAAACTTCAAACCTACGACCCCAAGCTGATAGTTGAAAGCTAATTAACTGCTAAGTAGTCGGACAAAATTAAAGTTTAGTATCTCACACCTACCACCTTAACGTAGAGAAAATCTAAGAACCTAATTTGAAAGCTTCTAAAAATAGACCATAAGTAAAACCAATTTTAAAACCATTCAAAATATCTATTCCCAAAGAACGTGCTATTTTACCCTTAATACCATAAGTAAACCAGTTTAATAATTCAGTAATCAGCAAACATATTAAAGCATAAATAACATCTAGGTAACCTTCTTGCCCAGCGATCGTAGAAACCGCAGTCCCAGCAAAATTACCAAATAACAAACTAATAACTAATAGAGAAATTCGACGCCAAGGATTACTCAACCATTGCCTAAACCTTTCACTAATAACATTAAATAATCTATTGATACGGGTACTTTGCATAGATATTGAAGTTAAATATATATATTTTTTTGGACTTTTTAAGTCAATTTGAAAGTTAAAAATACTCTAGGTAGTCTAACATAGCAGAAGAGCAAGCTGTAATTTATCAGGTTAATTGAACAAAATCAGGATGCCTAGTTAAAGAATTAAAAGAAAGAATTAAATTCAAATGAAACTCCAAGCTTATAGACAAACTATTATTACTTTAATATTTTTTTTGTTAGGATTAATTATTGGCAGATTTCAGTTAAAAATATTTTGGGAAACAAATGATTCTGAGACATTTTCTGAATCTCTGTTATTAAACATTCCTACTCAGAAACCTCTACCAATATCTCCAACAAAACAGATTCAAGAATGTAGTCTGCTCATAACTACTTCTCAATCATCAATCATTCGTGGGTCAAAACTGATAAAGGAGCTTTTCGAGTTAGCAACTGTACAGATCGTCCAGTTCGTCTAGCACTACTAGCTAAATCCTCAGACCAATCTTACCAAAAATCTGCTCACTGGGATTTTGCCCCAGGGGAAGGTATTGACTACTCCCCAGACTCAAGTCACGGGGATTCTAAGCAGATACTACGCAACAGGATAAATCCGTGTTGCTCCGTTTCTTCTTAGCTGACCAAAGATATACTCTTTGGGGACAAGTCAAAGTGCCCCTACACAGTTGGCTTAAGTTTAACCCTAGCTTTCTGCTTACTTTTGTGATTATATTTGCAGCTCCATTACAGTCTGCATTAATACACCAATTATTACCTGTTCTATACAAACCACGCTGTCTTGATGCAGTCGCTCATGGGGGAAACCCCCAAGACCGCGCTGCATCGCTTTATTCTCTTTCCTGACGGTTTCCAATTATTGGGTTTCTCACCATAATTAGGTAGATTGTCACCATCTAAAAATGAAGCAATACTTGTATAACTTTCCTCAGTTTCTATAAATCTAATCCCATACTCTTCACATAATTGAGCTATTCTTTCCTTGAGTCTAGCTGTCGGAATTGGTACAAATTCTGAATTACTTTTCTTTCCTAATTCTATTTGATTTTTCTGACCTTTATTCCAGCCAAATACAATTGTACCAATATGATTTTTTAAACAATGATTAATCACTATCCTGGCTGCTTTATTAATTCCATCACGGATTTGGCGGTTACGCTTTTCTGTAATGGCAGCTAGTTTATTTGACCAAAATCCAGTCGGTTGATTTTCTTTAATAGTTGATACTTGTTTGTTGTACCAACGATTCATTGATTTAATCTGTTTCCCATCTACAATTAAGCTAGTATTTACATTGGATACACAGGTCAACCAATTATTTAAACCATGGTCAATTCCTAATACATTTTCTTGATTTAATTGAGGTTTAACTATTACTTCTCTTTCATAAACAAATTCCCAATAAAAACATCTGTTTCTCGGTAATATTCTCAGTTCTTTGAGAGTAGAGAATGCTAGATTACTAGGCATTGGAATTAAAAAGCTATCTACTCCAAACCAGCGTTTACAGGTATTCTAAGCGTGGTATTCTAATTTGATTATCTTTAAGTTTTAATGCTTGCTTAGGGTAACTTACTGTAGCCATTCCCCCTTTTTTTCTATAGTTAGGAATCCTTGGTCTGTCTGAGATTTTACCTTCATTATAGGCAATAATAAGACCATAATAAGACCTAAATGATTCAGCTACAGTTCTCAATGTTTGTTGTGCTGCTTGAGAATATAAAACTTTGTAATGATAGTTCCTTTTATAGACCTTTTCCAAGTCAAACTTGCCAATACCAATCCTGGCTTTAAAATATAATTGCCGACCATAGTATATGCCCATGTTAGTTAGTTTGTGAGACTGTTCGCACAAGAATGTTAAAATGGGAATTAATTCAGGATTTTTACCTACTAAAACTTGCTGACAACAGTACATTTGAAACGGGCAGACCGAACAGTTATTGTAGGTAATAATAACACAGGACAACTAAAGTTGTCTAGTCTAAGCGACTCGCTTGTTTTCATCCCCCGGTTAAAACACGGGGGCCTTCAACGTCGCTTTTCGGTAATAGAGGATTAGTACTTTCTTTGCCAGAAGAAAAATTAACCTTGAAACCAGGAGATATCCTAGTTATCTTTGCCCAAGATGGCTCTCGTTTATACTGGAGACCTTATGTTGCAGGAGAAACAAAATTTCCTACTTGGAATAGAGAAACATTAGAATGGCTGTTAATTTTAAAGCCTTGAAAAATATTGTTAATGGTCCCTCTTTCAATAGAGGGAATAGGGAATAGGGAATTGTTGATTTCATATCTGGAATTAATGTAAGTAAAACTTTTGCAAGAGGTCTAATACCAAATTGATAAATGTTTGCTACAAATAACTTCCTAGGTATTAGGTAGTAGGTGGTAGGTGGTAGGTTTTAGGTGTTAGAGCTGATTTGTAAACTTAGCTGAAAGTCTTATATGACAGAGCTTTTAGTAATTTAGGACTTAGTGGACAATAACTCGCTAAACCAAAGTTTAGTAAGGAATTCAGCTTCTTAATATTTATTTGATAAATCAGCTCTTAGTTAAATTATTAATTGTTAGTTATTATTAATTATTTACTAGCCAGTTTATTTGTAACATTCTTTTTTCAATTTTGTCTAATTTATAGCTAAATTAGGGTGGAAATTTTAAGACGAATAAAGGATAACTAAATCTGAATGAAATTAATACAAGAATTAGAAATTATCAATTGGTTTAAAACTCAACCAAAAAATCATATTTTAACATTAGGACTGTCTATTTTATGGCTTTGTTTACTTTCTTGGTTAGCCTTTTTTTGTAATTTGGGAAATATTGGTTTAATTGATGAAACAGAGCCACTCTTTGCTGAAGCTGCTCGTCAAATGGTAGAAACTGGAGATTGGATTACACCTTATTTTAATGGAGAAACTCGCTTTGATAAACCACCTTTAATTTATTGGTTAATGGCGATCGCTTATCATCTTTTTGGTATTAATGAATGGTCTGTCCGTCTCCCTTCAGCAATATCTGCAACTGCCTTAATGTGTTTTGGTTTTTACATCCTTTATAGATATGGTTATTATCAACTAAATTCTCAGATCAATCCTAAAAATAAGTTTTTAATGGTGAGATTATTAATAGCATGGATTGGTGCTGCGATGATAGCTTTAAATCCAGAAACTATTGCTTGGGGACGCATTGGAGTTTCTGATATGTTATTAACTGGCTGTATGTGTTCGGCACTATTTGCCTTTTTTATGGGATATGCTTCACAAACAGAAAATACTCATATTCCTCAGCAAAAGAACAGCAAAATACTGAGACAAAATGTTTCATCTGCGCCAGATAAAAATCAATCATCAAAAACTACAAAACTTCCCATCTTTAACAAGTGGTATTTGACTTTTTATATACTAATATCTTTAGCAGTTCTCGCCAAAGGTCTGATTGGAATTGTTTTACCCGCACTGATTATTGGTTCCTTTCTATTATATGTAGGTAATTTTTTTCAAATCTGGCAAGAAATAAATATTCGGCCTGGCATTTTAATTTTTTCAATTATTACATTCCCTTGGTATTTTCTCGTTACTTTAGTTAACGGGAAAGAATATATTGATAGTTTTTTTGGTTATCACAATTTTGAACGTTTTACCAAAGTTGTTAATCATCATGGAGCGCCCTGGTACTTTTACTTCTTAGTCGTACTAATTGGTTTTGCACCTTGGTCTATTTATTTACCAATAGCGATCGCTCAAACTAAATTTTGGCAACGTCGTTATTGGTGCAATAAACCACGAAATGAGCAGTTAAGTCTATTTGCTTTTTTCTGGTTTATTTGTATCTTTATTTTCTTCTCAGTCTCTGCCACCAAATTACCCAGTTATGTCTTACCATTAATGCCAGCTGCAGCAATATTAATAGGATTATTGTGGAGCGATATTATTATTAATAGAGATTTAGTTCCTAGTCCCAGTCAGACTAATAAAATTGCCAATAATTCCACATCAACTTTTAATACAAGCAATAATTCTGTTAAACCTATTGCCAAACTCAAGAAAAATAATTCTAAATTAATAAGTCGCTTTTTATCTGCTTCAATTGTCGCTAATATCATTTTTCTGCTCATTTTAGCTATAGGAATTATCTTCAGTTTTAACTGGCTAGATGGAGACCCAGCTATGCCATATTTCCCAGAGTTAATTAGAAAATCAGGTTTATTAACTCGTGGCGGATTAATTTTAATAACTACAGCAATAGTGGTGGGATTTCTTTTAGTTAAAAAACAAACTTCTTGGATTTGGAGTGCTAACTTTATTGGATTAGTATTGTGTTTAATTTTTACTATTAACCCGATGATGTTTTTAGTAGACCAAGAACGTCAATTACCCTTACGCCAATTAGCTCAAACTATTGTTGAAGTTAGACAACCTGGAGAAGAAATAATTATGATTAGCTTTGAAAAACCTAGTTTAGTTTTTTATACTCAGCAACAAGTAGAATTTTTTCGACGCGCTACAAATGCCAGAGAATACTTAGAGAAAATTGTTCAGAAAGACTCTTCTGGTAATGTTGTAATGATTGGTTATCCAAAAAAGTTTATTCATGTAGGATTACAACCAGGACAATATAAATATTTAGACAGTCGTGGTGCTTATCAATTAGGCAAAGTTCCGAAAAGTCTGTTTCTGAAGGAGTCAGGAGTCAGAATAAAGAGAGGAAGAAGGAGTTAGGAGACAAGGAGTCAGGAGTCAGTCTGCCGAATGGTTTAAATACTTTATTTAGGTTGTAGGTCGTACACATATCTTTAATTTGTCAAACGGACATATCCTGAAAAGTCTTTTTATAACCCTTACTATTCGTTACATTATTTTTTCAAATATATCAAATAGATAGCATTGTTTTTTTAAATGTTGAGAATATTGTTTTCTGCGATTAAATGCTGTAGTTTTGTAGCGAGCATAAAAACATCGTTTTTTTCACTTTTGTGCTCCAGGAGAATAAAATGACAAAACGAAAAACAACAAACAACGATGCCAAAGCAACCCCGTCTTACACAGAGCTTAGTGAAGAACAGTTAGACCACATTAGTGGTGGGCCTGCGGTTGCATTGGTTGTTGGTGGTACAGTTATAACTTATGAAGCACTATATACATTAGGTGCGATGGTGGCAGGAGGGTTGTATTTGTGGTATTCAAATCCCGATGTGTCGGATAGTGATACTGTCGCAACATACCCAATGACTGATGAAGAGTGGTTTAATGTTCATTAGAAAGTTGTAGCTCCAGTTGATTGTCATGCATGAAGTTGTCCCCTCCTGTGAGAGGGGAGAACGTGGTTTTTTGGGTAGGGTAGGGTAGTAGGGGTTCGGAGCTAGTAGTAGTTGATAGATTTTTCCCATCATCAAAAACTTGCAGTAGGTGTGGTCATGTTCAAGATATGCCCTTGCATCTGAGAACTTATAACTGCCCAGAATGTGGTTTGTCAATAGATAGAGATTTAAACGCCAGTATTAATTTGAGAGATGCGGTCGGCTTGACCGTCAATGCCTGTGGATGAGTAACCGCCAACGGCCTCAGTAGTTTGCGTAGCATTCCGTAGGAAAGCAGGAAGTAAACGTCAATTTGTCACTTTATGTAACGCTTTGTATCAGTTTTATAGAGCAGAAAATCGTATATATTACGATTCCAGAGATAGCACAGACAGCCAAGGATTTTATTAAAGCAAATCGTTTGAGCTATTATTACGTTTAGAGCAATATGGGCTTGGTGTAAATATCTCTTAGTCCTGACCAAGAACCAGCAGCTTTCCCTCGGAAAAGAAAATTTCTCTCTAACCTCTAACTTCTGAGTTATGAGATTTTAGAGTCACCAAAAATTAGAAGCTTTTCCTGTGGTTAAAAATTTCTCTAACTCAAACGTTTTAGTTCTGAGATTTTAGAGGAAAACAAAATCAATAATCTCATTTACATTTATTTTTAGGTAACTTGCATAAATTTCTCTCTCTATTACTTTGAGAAAGTTACCTTTTTATTAAACACTTACTATTGTCCAACAGTTAAGAAAAAAATCATGGGTACTAAAGAAGCATCTTTTTTATTAGGTATGTCTCGTCAACGTTTATTAGTTTTACTCGCTCAAGGAAGAGTCAAAGGAGCACAGAAAAAAGGTAGATTCTGGGAAATACCAGTATCTTCGAGTGGAATGCCCGTAATAATTCCGGCTCGGCGGGGTCCGAAAGGTATGTGGCGCAAGAAAGAAACTACTACACCAAAAATGATTCATGTCAATCAAAACAAAATTCAAAGTAATAAAACTAAGCCTCCAACAGAATTGGAACCTGTAGTGTCACTCAAGCACAGCGGTCATAACTATTATGGTTATGAGTTATATATTTCAGGTCCTTGCCAAATAGTCTATCGACCTTACAAACCAGCAAGTTGTGGCGCTCATCTGTGGATTAATACTTTTGATTCTGTGCAATTTATAGATACTAAATCGAATCCAGCTACTGCAAGGCAA
>NZ_RCBY01000310.1 GCF_003838195.1 Okeania hirsuta | reverse complement strand
GTCTTGGACTGGCCCAGCGACTTTGAATGGCTCCAAGGCCTCGAGCAAGACTACCCATGGAGAAATAGAAGAGGCGAAATTTTTACCTAAGAATGGGCCAAGTGGCACATACTCCCACTTCTGAATATCTCGAGCTGACCAATCATTGAATAAGACCATCCAAGAATTAATCATTTGCTTCCGTTGTTGAGATCGATTCTCTATTGAGATTCTTTGCCTATGATAAAGGCCTATTCCAATTCAAAGTCTAAGCGCTTACTGACTGGAATACGGAGTGTCTGCCCCTTTGGGAAGTGTTTGTCCCTTGGTTCGTCGGATGGGAACGTCGTAGGGATGATAGAGAAGCTCTCCATGATAGCCACCGGGATATGCTCCAGTGGGAGGAGCGCATTCGCGGATCGCGAACATCTTGCCGACATTGGTAGCTGTTCAATGCTAGACTACGACACTCGGTGTAATCTCGGACCCGAATGGGATATGCATTGTAGCTCCTTTGGGATCAGTACCTCTTTTTGACGTCTTAAGTGCTGCACGCCGGATCACAAAGCTGCTGCTGTAGGCGATGCGGATCTGTAGACTGATGACCTTCCCTAACTGCATCAAATCATTAATGCTGACTTGTTCCAGACTATGGCCGGTTATTCAAACGGCAAAATTTACAGCTGACTGGGCGGCTGGTAAATCAATGATGAATTCGATGGCTAGCTACACGTGTCTTTGGTTAGGGGTATAGGAAATACAAAGGGTAGATTATTATGCTGAAATCGGAAATCAGCTGCTATGTTCAACCAAGAATTTATTCAGACATATAGTATAATGAGTTCTTTTTGGATATAAGGTATTAGGAATGAGGCACAAATAAAAAAAACAACTACGCTTTACCTTTTTTCGCCATACTGCGTTAACAAAGCTCATGTACTAGGCTATCCAGCCTGGCGGCTCGACAGTACTCGGCTTTACAGCTGTCTGGCGAAAAAAAATATATCGCCTACTTGTGCAGTTATTTATCCCTCATTCCTTAGTGTTTCGAGCCAGGATTGGTAGTATTGACCGTCCTCGATTTGTAAGCTGCTTCGTAACCATCAAGGGTTTGAAGGTTCGATCATTACGGCTAATTTTCTGTAGATTTATGACTGCCCGCTCATAGGCACCGGATGTGGGCATGTGGTATGGCCCAGGATGAAGGTTATATAGCCTTGGTCAATATCATTCTGCTCATAAAGTCGCCATACAACATATGAAAGATCTATCCGAATCTATTTGGAGCTGGTTGACGGAGCTGGGATAGCTGCGGTGGAATAAGAGACGTGGACAGAAGAACATACGCGAAAGCGAGGTCTCAAAGTCGGTGAACCGGTGGGGGGGTGAATCTGCCGGTTATTGGGCCTCAATAAGTAGGAGAGCCAATGGTAGTATTGTCCTCAAACCCACCTACATCAAAGGATGGAAGCATAACCAGCTCAATGAGATGCCCCTGTCTATCATTGACAAAGTCTCCCAAGCTGTTATGCTGGTTCCTAGCTCTTCGGGAGTTTATAATCTCGTCGCAAATGGGGAGGTGCCTCTAACATTGTCCGACCAATTGCGGAGAAGCGTTTTGGGTGTAGATCGATGAAAGGATTCCGCATAAAGGAGTCGATTGTCGCTGTGTCAAAACTGATTTGATAGATCATGCCGCGTGGTATGATGAGGAGTCACCGTAATCGAAGATATATACCCAAAATAGTCGCATGTACTGACCCTTATGCACGAAGAGCAATTATCTGCATCGCATTTTTGTAGAAGTAGTCGGTAAAGACTGTTTCGTGCCGTAGACCAATGTGGATATCTTATGACCATAGGGGATCCACTTTCCAAATATCGTCTTTGCTTCGATATTGAAACAATGAACTTTAGCGACTTCAGTATTTGGTCGATGGCTACCTTAGGGTTCAATTATCTTTTTCCTACCTCCTAACCAAGTTGCGATGGAGTTGATAAAGGAAGACACATGATCAACCCGATCGTTCCAAACAAATGTCATAGTGCAGTGCCATCTGATTTTTTCGAATATGGTATGTCGTTTCGGGGATCTTTCCCTTTTATGATAAAAGGGCATTACTGTTAATTTTTGTATACTAACAATTGTTAGTAAATTTACTACTAATTGTTTTAGCTGCAGAAATAACTGATTTTAAGCCGATTTGACTCAGTTTGATAATCCATCAATTACTTATATTCAGGCATGGAAGGAGATTACGCGAGAAGGATTCATAGAAACGGCGCTGAACCTTTCATTTTAAAAAGGGTTTAAGGCCATAGATGAGGGATATCGCTAAGGGATTGAAATTGAAGCCGCTTTACATTGTAAAACTATATTCGTTCTATCAGCAATTGTTGCATGATTCTAGTTTTTGAAATTGCTCATAGTTTCATGATGGGCTAGCAATATCTTCAAGTCTCTTATGCCTCAGAAAAACTAAAAGGCGAATGTGGTTAAATGTTCGGCTACGAAGCTCATCCCGTTATCGGGTGGCTTTACGGTAGGAGAGTGGAAGCATCACGGAAGACGACAAAAGGAGTCCTAGCCAATGGGAAAGCTATGAGAACTGTGCGTGATATATTGCGCAAGGAATGGAGTTGCAAGAATTGAGAATATGGATCTAGAAGTAGACCTATTCTTTTTTCCTCCATTCCGTTGGGTTGTTCAGTTGGTGTACATTGAAACAAGCAAGGCTGTTAACCCCATTCGAATTGGAAAACAGATGTCAGACTTTATTTTGAAGCGAATGCAGAATAATGATGGAATTGAAGTTCGCAAACTTACTTTCCGCTTGCCAACTTTAGCTGCCTCATGTTTGAACTTCCGCCTGACTCCAGCTGACTGTTTTGCGATGCTAGCGCCTTCTTAATAGACTTTCTAAGGCTGGACTAAGGGAATTGCAGTAGTCAATGTTACCATTTTAGCGATCGTTTTGGGGAAAGGCTCCAGGCATCATTTGCCGCTCTTGATCACGCTGATATTTGTTGCGGTAATTTATTACAAGCGGGACGCTCAATGGATGCTGCTACTCAAGTTGTTACTTGGATTGATGTAAGTTTTTAATTAGGGGTACTAGTGGGAAGGACTTGCCGGAGACCATTTTCAACGCGGAATGGGTTATCATCTTCATTAGTGTGGTGATGATGTACGCGGGATCGCAGATAATCAGCGAAGGTTCTACGCAGTGGTGGTTGGGCATCATGGTTTTAGTGCTGGCTCACTACTATGACTTGGTATCTACGGGGCTTTTTCCAACGTGTTCTCTGGCTATGCGACTGCATAAGCCGGATTTTTTATTGGAACGGCGCTTGTTATTCTTCATCGGCATCTTATCAAAACCTCACATTTGGGTTTGGGAAACGATTTCATGTATACTTTTCGATACCTCCTTTTAATTCCAGTCCTACTAGTGGGGTTTATGTTAGGCTTGTGGTGTTGAGCGTAGATCAGAAAACATTACCGCAATTATCTTATACTACAGTTTAGGAGCCTTTGTCATATTTCTTCCGTTAATTATTTTGTATGGAAATTGAATTAGAATTTTGAACTATTTATTCTGAAAGCCCAAGTATTTGATACGCCAACTGTCGGCGTATTTTGGAGTCTTTGCCGGGTGAATCTCAGTATGACTGGAGCGATGATTCTAATTTCGGTTTCCGCGCAGCTGAATTGGAAGCTGATGCTGAAGCGTGTAGATATTGGAGCTTAGCCTATTGGCCCACATGCAGCTTTCTGTGTTTTTTTTTGTCCCACGCCTGTTCCATAGAAAAAGCAGGGGGGCTAAGTCCGGTCAATGTCTTGGGAAGCCTGCTTAGTGGATCGTGATCTCTGCCGGTCGGTCCGAGATGGAAGAAGTGTCGTTAGGACAAGTACCTACTAATGCAATTGCGAATCTTTCTAGGAGCCCAAATGCTCAGATATTTCCGGAAAACCTAGCTCTCGCTGTATTTTTGCCAAAATCCTCGCTTTATGCGCTCATTCCTCGTCAAACTTGGCCTCCAATAAATCGAAGACTATAAGGAGTAGGAATGCTAATATCAAGTGGAATGAATCAGCATGCCCTTGATCAGTTTTATCCTATGGATCCTACTATCCTCGGTAGCATGTGCTCCTTGGGCGAAGGCAAAGGATATCCTTCAAATGCCCGTTCGCTGATTGCCATATCTGATAGTACTAGCCAACTGAAGGCTACTAAAGCAGATAGGATAAGAGCATATAACTGTATATCGAACCAAGCTGGGCGTTCGTTAATTCCACTAATTGCGATCTCTAGATCTGAGTATAGCAGAAGAGGAAATTGCAGGAATGCATCCACACGCCATTGTTGAGGAATGTGGGCGATTGGTATTCCACTTATAACCATCCTCTTGGTTTTGGATCGTGCCAGTCACCAGTAGCTTCAAAATATCCATACCGAGCTATGCGGAAACTGTGACTCAATCTCCATTTTCCGTTAGCATTTCCTCCTTACGTAGGTGATTGGCAAGATCTCTCTTTGACCATTAAGGGTGAACTGTCTTTGCGTCTGGGGATATAGAAGTTAAATATTCTGGTGATTTAGGAAATTGTCTTACGTTGCTTTTGACGGCCAGAATAAAATTTGGAAGCGCTCTTTTTTAACAACGATTGCCCCACCTGGCCTAAGTGTTACGAGTCTCGCAAGCGTGCTGTATGGGTCTCTTGTTTTTATTTTTTATAAAATGGGCTCATTGCTTCAGGAATACAGTTTTTTCTTTATTCGTTCTGAAAAGACTATCAATGAAATATGTTCTATAATTATTATGCATAAATGGCCCAAACGTACACTAAAGTTGAGTTTTTTCGATAAACGCCTGTATTTTATCTATGTTCAATATAGTAGACGACACTAGTAATACCCCGGAATCTCCGGAATAGTTCCATACATCTTGTCTTTGCCGGTCATTTTGATTAAGTAGTTGAGCCTTCTTTGCGACTCTTCAGGCCTATATTTACTAGCTTCTGAAATCCATCCAATCTTAAGCCTTTTGTACATGAGTGGATAAGCCTCAAATCTTTCCCACAGCTCAGCTTCCTCCAACTGTTGAATGATCCATTTGGGGACTTCAAAGGGATCATCCGGCGAGCCGATTTGGTCCTTGATCGGAATCACTCCCGCTTCTGTCATTAAGCCTAAGGCTTGTACTTTCCACACGCGCTGACGGTTCAGCTCCGATAAGAATGTTTTCTTCTTACGTCTCGGCGTAATGCGCTGAACATTACTTTCTTCATCCAGCCTGGCGGCTCGACAGGTACTCGGCTTTTGCAGCCTAGTCTGGCGAAAAAATATTTCGCCTACTTGTGCAGTTTATTTATCCCTCATTCCTTACGCAAGTTCAAAATGACCAAGCAGATGAAAACCTTCACCAACCAAGATGTTGAAAATTACTATGATCATACAGAGCCACATTATCGGATGTGGTGGAAACTTGATGCCAGTATGGGCCTCCATTACGGGGTCTGGGATAAGGAGATCAGAAGTTTGAAGGATGCGGTGATTAATACTAACCGGGAATTGATGCTGTTAGGAGAGATTCCAAGGGGAGCAAGTGTGTTGGATGCAGGTTGTGGGGTAGGAGGGAGCAGTATATTTCTGGCCAAGGAGCGAGGATGTCCAGCTAAGGGCATTACCCTCAGTGCCAGACAAGTCGCTACCGCCTCAAAATATGCTGAGCGACATGGAGTGCAAGACTTGGTTCAATTTGAGCAACAAGATTACACCAATACAACCTTTGCGGCAAACTCTTTTGACTACGCCTGGGCCATTGAAAGTATGCAGACTGCTCAGGACAAATCACTTTTCTTTCAAGAAATAGCCCGGGTGCTGAAACCAGGTGGCCGCCTTTTGATAGCCGATTGCTTCAAGTCTCACCCTTACGATATTAAGAAAGAACCGGGCATGCTAACTATGCTCAATGGTTGGGCTATTTCTGATATCCTTACTCTAGCAGAGTTGGAAGAGGTAGCGGGAAACTTTGGCCTAAAACTTTCCGGACGGAGAAATGTCACCAAAGAAATAAAGCCCTCTGTAAATAGAATCTATTGGGCGGCATTAGCCGGTATGATCGGAACGAAGGCCTACAATCTAGTCTATAACGCGACCTACTTTTCTAAAATCCATTATAAAACCGGCCTCGCCCAATATAAGACCTATCGGAAAGGACTATGGGATTATGAACTACTAGCCTTACAAAAGATGTAGTGTGTAATCAAAAAGGTGATTTTTGTTAAAATATATACTTTTTGTAATCAAATAATTGATTTATTGATCAAATATTCGTAAATTAGTGTCATTGTTGACCTAAGGAGAATACCATGATCAAATTGACGATTAAAGACGAAACGGCTACAGGTGGCCTTTTGCAAGAATGGGAATTGCCTGTAGAAAATGAATGGGTGAGTGTTCGAGATCTCATTGCCCAACGCGTAAAGGCAGAGGTGGAAGAATACAATAACAAACAGGAATCTTCCCGCCAATTGCTCGTAAACCCAACCCCTAAAGAACAAGCGCTCAACTTGTTCTCGATACTGAAAAGCAAATTTATCTTGCCTGGGCAGCCTTCACGCAAAATGGCTTCTTCGTATTGGTTAATAATTTTCAAGTAGAATCACTTGATAAAGAAATACTGGTCAACGATGAGACAGTTGTCAGCTTTATTAAACTTACCCCTCTCGTCGGAGGATAACCTCCATCGGACGCCTCCGAATTCATCCCACACCACTCAAAATTCAACATCCATGGCAATTAGTGATTTACTTGGCCGCTGGCTTCAGGTTGGTGAACATAAAATAGCACCACCCGACCATCCCTTTTATCAGCAATTTATCCGACCTCTGGTCAGGACTATGAAGCAAGAGCGCTTTTCTTACTATTATCGCCCTTTCAAGTGGTCAGGCGATCCGATCTATGAGCAGTTGAAGAAAGAAGATCCTGCCACTAAGAAATGTATGGTCTTTTGG
>NZ_RCBY01000031.1 GCF_003838195.1 Okeania hirsuta | reverse complement strand
GGGGGAGCGAATCCCCATGTAATTTTCCTCCTGTCTCCTGTCTCCTGTCTCCTGTCTCCTTCTTCAAACCTTAGTTTATAAATTCATCGACTTTACTCTATTAACTGCAATCTTATTACCACTAATTTTTAGCTCGTCCAGATTTTCCTCCACAACAAATTAAATTAATTTCTATAGGCTGACCAATCGCCGATGATTTCAGAATCAGAAAACCTACTACTTGGATTGTATATTAGCAGAAATTATCAATTGTTAACAATATCTAATAATTAAAAATTGCTTCTTATCTGTCTATACCTGTAGTTATATTTGTCTAAATCATATTATGATGCTTAATAGAAGCTCTAATTTTTTTACTTAGTGTCAATAAATTAGAAAACTTATGAATAGTTTAGCTGATTATGGGATGCGAATCCTATTAATTTTATAAATTTTTAAGAATAGTGATTTGAGGGGGCATTAAAGATTAAAAATTATGCTAGCGTTAATTGTTAAATATTTTCTAGGTTTTTTCCTGTTGGTAATTTAATAGCTTTAATATGTCCTGAATAAATATCTCCAACAATGATGATGGGGAGGGAAAACCTGAAAATAAACTATATGAATTTACTCAGACCAATGGGGGGTGTTTGAATTATCTTTTTATTTTGGGTTTAATACCCCGCACCTCATGAGCGGTGTTTACAATTGGTTGGGATTTGAGTCCCCATCCACCTCTTCCTTCTTCAAGGCCATAATAATTCCGATGTCCTAAATTTTGACTCCCAGCCGATAATAGTTCTACGATTTTTTACTGAAGATATTTTTCTGAGAAAACACCTGACAAAGTTCTATTACTTTAGTTTGTAGTGTAGATATTTGCTCTTTTCCTTGCTTGAGACTTACTTCTAGCTCTAGTAATAAAGGTAAGGTTTTCTGTAATTGATTTAAGGACAAAGAATTGACCTCTTGTCGTAAAAAATATATCCTTTTAGGGTTGCCTATTTCCGCAGCTTGAGCGATCGCTTTTTCATCTCGCTCCCCTGTCTCTATCATTAGTTTTACCCAAAACCATATTCTAAATTGGCCTACTAGAGTAGCCACTATTCGTAATGGATGTTCATTGTGGGCAATTAAATCTGCGACTAACTCCAAAGCTTTAACCGTATCACCTAAACGAATTGCTGTAGCTAACTTTAAACTACTTTGAGTCTGAGAACCGACTAGAGTAGTAATTACTTCTAAGTCCACTACAGAATCTCCAGATACATATAGCTGTAATTTAGTCAACTCACTATGAAGTTGTCGGCGATCGTTACCTAAAGCTTCTGCTAAAAAAGTAACCCCACTAGAATTAAGCTTGACTCCTACTTCCTGAGCCATTTCTTTGACTTGCTGCTCCAATAACTCTGTTTTCCAAGGAGGAATAGGAGAGAAATCTCTAACCTCAGCCCATTTTTGGATCAATTTTGTGGACTTAAGTCTTTGATCAGGTTTATTGGGCGTAGTCAACAATAGCAGAGTAGTTTCAGGAATCAGAGGTAGAGTACTTTCCAAATTTTCCAATAGATTTTGTGAACAATGCTGAGTTATATTAGTATCGACTAGCCAGACAAAACGACTACCAGAACCAAAAGGAGGAGTCATGGCCTGATTCAATCCAGTTTGAACAGCATCTATTGCTGGCAAAATTTTGTCATAGTTAAAGCTAGCCCAGTTAGGATCGAGGACAGATTCACGCAAAGCATTAGCTGCTAGCATCATTGAATATTCATCCTCGCCAAAGTATAGGTAAATTGGCATAAGAAGCTATTTTTTGATAAGGGGCGATTAAGATTGGACGATACATATCAGGACTACATTAACCGAGTAGCACAGACAACCTTGCTATCAAGTTACAAATCTCAGTTGGAATATATCCAACAGTCTCCGAAATTCACTAAACTGGATGGCCAAATTGAGGCTAATAATTTTCCTGGCTATTCTGTGATTACTCCACCGGGGGAAGAAGACTCGCAAAACGGCAACTTTTATCAGTATTTGCAACAATCTCAACAACTATTGGTAGAACTATTGGGAACTAATTTAATGATTCCCGTGCCTGGCAATAGTTTTCATTTAACCTTAGCTGATTTAATTTGGGAAAGTGCCTTTCTAAATGCTAGTCAAAGTAATCCTCAATTTGAAGAAAAACTACGCTCTTGTATTGCTGAAAGTTTTCAAGAGTTATCTATTGCCAAAAATGGCCATCAAGCCCGCTGGCAAGTTTTAGGAATTGTAGTAATGACTAGAGCTATTGGTGTTTGTCTCGTCCCAAAAGATGAAAGTTCTTATGATCGGATTCTACAACTACGTCGGTCAATTTATCAAAATCCTAATTTCATTGCTTTAGGTATTGAACAGCAATATCACTTTACTGCTCATATTACCTTGGGATATTTTGGGGAAATTCCATCAGATTTAGATACTGCTGCTGTGGGAGATGGGATTTTAGAATTAAATAATCAATGGTTGGAAAGCAATTCAGAAATGTTATTGCATCGGGGAGAACTCCGAAAGTTTGATAATATGGTACGGTATTATCGACAACCAGATTGGCCTGTTGTAGATTTGTAATTAGGGTTTGCCCTCAAAAGTCTTTCTCCTAGGTGTAGGAGATAGGAGACAGGAGACAGGAGACAGGAGACAGGAAAAATGGGAATGAGTGAGGAGCTAGGAGTAAGAATTGTCCCAAGATTGTTCTGCCCAAATCTTGACCAAAATTCGCTCATTTTTGAACTATTACCACTTAAAACCTCGCACTTTTTGATACTTAACAAGGCTAAAACCTTTATCTATAAAGACTTTTAGATTTAATCAGCAAGCCCTAATTAAATTAGGCCAGAAATAATATAGGGAATAGGGAATAGGTAGGGACTTTGTATTCAAAGTCCCTACAGATTATTTCGTTTACGGGTTGTTTGGGAGCAAGTAATGAAAGGGGTATTCATAATTCTGATGTTGATTACGGTTAGTCCAAATATCTTAATTCTGATGTTGATTCACCAACGCCATTTTTTGACTTGATAAGTTAGAATTTTGATCGTAACTTGTCCTTAAGGGCAGAGTTGAAAAATTGTATTTGGAGTATTTTATATGGCGTTGCATATTTGCGGGATGAATTAGTGTGGGGAGTGTGGAGGGCGTTACATATTTGCGCATTGGAATTATAGTTTTAGAAAAAGAAGGAAGTATACAAAGATGTGTTACCTTTTTTGCAAAGATTCACCCCTGAGTTCAGCAGCGCCTTTTATATAATTCCTACGGACTACTGACTACTGATATAGCTATAAATTATCGTGAGTATAAATGTTATTGGCATAGGTTTAGATGGAGTTGTTGGACTAAATGAGTCAGTGCGGAAAATTGTTGAAAGGGCGACTGTGTTAGTAGGAAGCGATCGCCATCTCCGTTATTTCCCTAATCATTCTGCCGAAATTATTGTACTGGAAGATATACTTGAGACAATTGTAGAAATACGACAGCATTTAGATATCCCCAACAGTTGTATCGTAGTTTTAACTTCAGGAGACCCTTTATTTTTTGGCTTAGGGCGACTATTAGTAACTCATTTTCCGCCAGAAAAATTAAGGTTTTATCCGCATCTGAGTTCGGTACAATTAGCTTTTAGTCGCCTTAAAATTCCTTGGCAAGATGCTAAAATAATTAGCGTTCATGGTCGCTCAATGGATGAGTTGATTCAAGCACTGCAGCAGGGAATTGAGAAAATAGCAGTGTTAACAGACCATACTCATACACCAAAGGCGATCGCTAGTTTGTTATTAAGTTTAGATTTACCAATTGACTATCATTTTTGGGTCTGTGAAAATATAGGTAGTGAGGATGAACGAGTTCAACAATGGTCTATAGATGAAGCAAAACAAGAAATATTTGCTCCGTTAAATGTAGTGGTATTATTACGTCAATCTAAATTAGCTAATCAATCTGTAAATTTAGCTAATTTGCCTTGGTTGGGGATACCAGATAATTATTTTTTTACTTACGATGACCGCCCAGGGTTAATGACGAAACGGGAAGTACGGGTTTTAATTTTGGCTGAGTTGGGTTTGCAACCAGGACAAATTATTTGGGATATTGGTGCTGGTAGTGGCTCTGTTTCAGTTGAAATTGCTCGCCTTTTTAGTGATTCTACAATATATGCAATTGAAAAAACTGCTGCTGGAACAAGTTTAATTGAAGAAAACTGCCGTCGCTTTCAGGTTAACAATGTAGTTTCTATTCATGGTAATGCTCCAGATATTTTGCATCACCTGCGCCCTCCCCATAGAATTTTTATTGGGGGTAGTAGTGGTAAACTTAGGAAGATTCTGGGAGTTTGTGGGATGAGGATGTTACCTGGAGGAATGATAGTATTAGCATTTACCAGTTTGGAAAATTTGCATACTGCTTTAAGTTGGGCAGAGGAAAGAAAAAAGAGCGATCGGAGTTGGAATTATCGTCTTTTGCAAGTACAGTTATCTCGATCTATACCTATAGCTAATTTAACTCGCTTTACTCCACTCAATCCAGTGAATATTATGATTATTAGTAGTTAGCACAGGGTAATGTATTTGCGATAAATGAAGGCAATCGCGGTCCTAATGGCGATATATGGATATCCTTGAAACCCTGATCAAACAATAGTTTTGAAGTGCTTGTCACCCTCAGAGGGGACTTACACAATTTTTAGATCTTTAATATAGCCTAAACTCTCTTTATGACTGGCAAATATGTCCCTGTTTTCAGTTAACCAATCAAAAAAACGGATTGATACCAAATCCAGTTTACCGAAAAGCGACGTTGAAGGCCCCCGTGTTTTAACCGGGGGATGAAAACAAGCGAGTCGCTTAGACTAGACAACTTTAGTTGTCCTGTGTTATTATTACCTACAATAACTGTTCGGTCTGCCCGTTTCAAATGTACTGTTGTCAGCAAGTTTTAGTAGGTAAAAATCCTGAATTAATTCCCATTTTAACATTCTTGTGCGAACAGTCTCACAAACTAACTAACATGGGCATATACTATGGTCGGCAATTATATTTTAAAGCCAGGATTGGTATTGGCAAGTTTGACTTGGAAAAGGTCTATAAAAGGAACTATCATTACAAAGTTTTATATTCTCAAGCAGCACAACAAACATTGAGAACTGTAGCTGAATCATTTAGGTCTTATTATGGTCTTATTATTGCCTATAATGAAGGTAAAATCTCAGACAGACCAAGGATTCCTAACTATAGAAAAAAAGGGGGAATGGCTACAGTAAGTTACCCTAAGCAAGCATTAAAACTTAAAGATAATCAAATTAGAATACCACGCTTAGAATACCTGTAAACGCTGGTTTGGAGTAGATAGCTTTTTAATTCCAATGCCTAGTAATCTAGCATTCTCTACTCTCAAAGAACTGAGAATATTACCGAGAAACAGATGTTTTTATTGGGAATTTGTTTATGAAAGAGAAGTAATAGTTAAACCTCAATTAAATCAAGAAAATGTATTAGGAATTGACCATGGTTTAAATAATTGGTTGACCTGTGTATCCAATGTAAATACTAGCTTAATTGTAGATGGGAAACAGATTAAATCAATGAATCGTTGGTACAACAAACAAGTATCAACTATTAAAGAAAATCAACCGACTGGATTTTGGTCAAATAAACTAGCTGCCATTACAGAAAAGCGTAACCGCCAAATCCGTGATGGAATTAATAAAGCAGCCAGGATAGTGATTAATCATTGTTTAAAAAATCATATTGGTACAATTGTATTTGGCTGGAATAAAGGTCAGAAAAATCAAATAGAATTAGGAAAGAAAAGTAATTCAGAATTTGTACCAATTCCGACAGCTAGACTCAAGGAAAGAATAGCTCAATTATGTGAAGAGTATGGGATTAGATTTATAGAAACTGAGGAAAGTTATACAAGTATTGCTTCATTTTTAGATGGTGACAATCTACCTAATTATGGTGAGAAACCCAATAATTGGAAACCGTCAGGAAAGAGAATAAAGCGATGCAGCGCGGTCTTGGGGGTTTCCCCCATGAGCGACTGCATCAAGACAGCGTGGTTTGTATAGAACAGGCAATAATTGGTGTATTAATGCAGACTGTAATGGGGCTGCAAATATAATCACAAAAGTAAGCAGAAAGCTAGGGTTAAACTTAAGCCGACTGTGTAGGGGCATTTTGACTTGTCCCCAAAGAATATATCTTTGGTCAGCTAAGAAGAAACGGAGCAACACGGATTTATCCTGTTGCGTAGTATCTGCTTAGAATCCCCGTGACTTAAGTCCGGGGAGTAGTCAACTAGACCATAAATAAGTAAGCTAAAATTCATATATATTAAGGTTTTATCAATAAAATATTGTAGTCTATAGTAATTGGATTTGGTATGAATTTCGATCAGATAGTGATTTATGAAGATTTAGCGGAGCAGTTTTTAGCATAGTCATCCCTGAGTTCTGGAGATTGCTTTCCTGACGGAATGCTCTGCAAATGCTGTCGCTGGCAATGACAATTGTTTTGCTGGACAAAATATTACATGAAAAAGTTGAGAGACACAACCTCATATTTTTTGGTTGCATCTTCTCAGAATCGAATATTTCGATTATACTTATAGTTAGCTTTTAAAATTGAGGTAGGTTTGCCAGAAATTAGACCTGTGAACCTACTTTTCTTCTTTTTGTCTGCGTTTCAGGGAAGTTGTACCTAAAGCACCTAAAGTTAGTAAGGCTAGTATAGAAACAGGTTCTGGAGTTTCAGTAGGAGTTTCAGTCATAGAGACACCACCAACTCCAGAGAAAGCAAAGATACCTGTATTAGGACTTCCTATGTCAGCTCCTCCTGGCACATCTGCTTGACCCAGAGAATAAACTTCCGCACCTACAGCACCTAATGCTGCCAATGCCTCAACTTCTGTGAATGCACCTCCATAAAAGATATTAAAGCTCTTGGAATCTCCACTACCTAGTGAGCCAAATCCAAAATCAAACAAAGCACCATGATCGCTAGGACCACTATCAACTGCATCTCCTGTGAATAATCTCGAAGATCGGCTAGATAAGGGATTAGCACTAGCAAACCCATCATCACTAGCAAATAGTACATTAGTTGCTTCCTCTGTTCCTTGAATAGTTACAAATTCACGAAAAGCAGTAGGTTCAATGTCCCAATCCATAACGCGCCGATAGCGAACATCATCCACTGAAGAACTACTAATGTTCTCGATAGTTACCTCTACATCATATAAGAAAGGAGTTTCGCTAGAAGGTTTGTAATCATGAGTGACTAGAAAAACATCATCAATTGATACTACTGAAGTAGCTGTAGTTGAAGTAGCAGTAAAACTTACTAAATCCAGGTTTTGAACACCATCAATATCAACGTTAGCATAACCAGTGAGACCAGATGCAGCATCAGCAACACCCCACCCCTCAGCTATCAAACCAGGGGCAGTAAATTCTGCACCGGTAGGAAGAAATCGTAAACCGACAGTTGTTGTTCCTACTCCACTAGAAGGAGTACCTCCAGGTATATTCAAATGTCCCTCATCGTTAACTCCAATTTGAATAACTCCATTACTAATAATGGCAGCAGCATTAGCCGCTTGGGTATGAGCGACAGTGGCACCTAAAGTCATTAAGCCTACTGTTGCTGTGGCTACTGATAGTTGTTTAACATTTGAAAGCTTTTTCAACATGATTAAATTTCCTGAGTTAAGATTTATTGCCTACAACATTAATCTACCCCCCCCCGAAATTTTCGCAACCCTTTTTGTCTAATTTTACAGAATCTTTAATTTCATCTACGGTGTTTTTAGTAGTTAAAATTAGTGGAATTAACTACTAGATAAAGGCTTGAGGTGTATAGCTATGGCAACAGTACTTATAAAGTTTTGATTAAGCTAGACTAAGTTTTCCGGATATTATGCTTAAATAATAGTCTTATTACGGCTTCAGATAAATTATAGAAATTTTTATTGGTTAGTACATCTAAAAAGGCTGGAAGTGATATAATAAAACTTTGTATAAAAAATATTCTCAAGATAGTGGAATTTTATTTGGAGTTGTAGATTAACAGAGCGATCGCTAGGTGCGTTACTACGGAAATTTTCAATTTATAGCAACTTTGTGGCATGAAAGTAGCGATCGCAAAGGGAAGTAAAAAGTTGAGGGGGTGATAAATTAAACTTTGCTCCCTCTTTATTAGTTAACTGTTAGCTAAAGTTAATGAAATAGGTAGGCACAAATATAGCGCTGTGCGCAGGCAACAGGCAACAGGCAACAGGGGGAATAAAAGACCGATAATACAAGACTTTTAGCTATTGGAAACCTCTTGTAATTTGTAAATATGCCAGCGCACATTGCTATAATTAGTGAGACTTACACAAAACAGAAGTAGAAAATAGGCTCAAAATTCCCTGATCTAGACTGACTATAAGCCATTTTTAGACCATAAAATGTCTAAGTACCACTACTTTTTTATAAGAATCTTTTTGAAAAATGTAGGGACGTTCCATGAAACATCCCTACGGGGTTGACTGTTGGTTGTAAAATTAAGACCTCTCCCCCAACCCCTCTCCTGCTTTTGGAATATTCTCCCCCTTCCCTACAAGGGAAGGGGGTTGGGGGGTTAGGTTATACTACTGTCTCCTAACTCCTGTATGCTGACTCCTTCTTTCATTCTGACTCCTGACTCCTGTATGCTGACTCCTTCTTCAATAATAATCCTGCATCGCCTTCACTTCCAACACTTCAGACTTCAACGCTCGAATCGCCGCCGCCGTTGCTTTCGCACCAGCAATAGTCGTAATTAATGGCACCTTATAATCTAACGAACTCCGCCGAATTTTAATCCCATCAGCACGCGCTTCCTCCCCAGAAGGAGTCGTAATAATCAACTGAATTTCTCCATTTTTAATCCCATCCAAAACATTTGGTCGCCCTTCATGCAACTTCAACATCAACCCCACATCCAAACCATGCAAACACAATACCTTCCGAGTTCCCTCAGTAGCTATCACTTTCAAACCCAACTCAATCAAGTCCTTAACCACTGGCACAACTGCTTCTTTATGGCGATCGCTCATCGACACAAACACTGTACCCTCTAAAGGTAATTTTTGCCCTGCGGATAACTGTGCTTTGGCAAAAGCTTTACCAAAGTCAACATCAATACCCATCGCTTCTCCAGTAGAGCGCATTTCCGGTCCTAATATTGTGTCTGTACCGGGGAATTTCGCAAACGGTAACACCGCCTCTTTCACAGAAACGTGTTCGGGTATCTGTTCCTCCACAAAACCCAATTCCTCTAACTTTTTTCCAGACATGACTCGCGATGCCATTTTTGCCAAGGGTGTTCCTATTGCCTTAGACACAAAAGGTACTGTTCGCGACGCACGGGGGTTTGCCTCCAAAATATATACTGTTTCCCCTTGCACCGCAAACTGAATATTCATCAACCCGATAACATTCAACGCTTTTGCCAGAGCAACAGTCCATTTACGAATTGTTTCCACTGCAGCAGGAGCTAAAGTTTGATAAGGAATAGAACAAGCAGAGTCACCAGAGTGAATACCTGCCTCTTCAATATGTTCCATTATTCCACCAATAACCACCTGACCAGTACTATCTGCAATGGCATCCACATCCACTTCAATCGCATTTTCTAGGAACTTGTCAATCAAAATCGGATGTTCCGGTTCCACCTGTACCGCAAACTTCATATAACGCTCTAACTCTTGGTCAGAATAAACAATTTCCATTGCCCTGCCTCCCAAAACATAGGATGGTCGCACTACTACCGGATAACCTATTTTCTGCGCCACCTCCAACGCATCCTCAAAACTGCGGGCGAGACCGTTAGCAGCTTGACGAATATCTAAATCTCGCAAAATCTGCTCAAACCTTTCTCGGTCTTCTGCGGTATCGATAGAGTCTGGGGAAGTTCCCCAAATTTTTGTTTTAGTTTCTGTTTGCTCTAAATATTTTTGCAGAGGAACCGCTAACTTCAGAGGTGTTTGTCCGCCAAACTGAACGATAATTCCTTCCGGGTTTTCCGCCTCAATAATATTTAGTACATCTTCTTTAGTTAAAGGTTCAAAATAAAGGCGATCGCTCGTATCATAGTCAGTCGAAACAGTTTCGGGATTAGAGTTAACCATAATTGTTTCAAACCCATCTTCTCCCAGAGCATAACTAGCATGACAACAACAATAATCAAATTCTATTCCCTGACCAATGCGGTTAGGTCCCCCTCCCAGAATCATTACTTTCCGTTTTTCAGAAGGCAAAACTTCTGACTCTTCTTCATAAGTAGAATAATAGTAAGGTGTCAGTGCTTCAAATTCTGCTGCACAAGTATCCACCGTTTTATAAGCAGGTTTAATACCCAAACTCAACCGATAACTTCTGACCTCATCCTCATCAGTCTTACTACAATATGCAATTTGGCTATCGCTAAAACCTTGCCGTTTAATATCCCACATCTGCTCTTTTGTTAATTCGTTGAGCGGAGTGCGCTTAATCAATTTTTCTGTATCGGTCAACTCCCGCATCTTATCCAGAAACCAAATATCAATTCCCGTCAACTCATATATTTCTTCTACAGTCATTCCCAGTAACAAAGCATGACGTACTGTAAACATTCTCTCTGGGTTAGGTGTGCGTAACCCGGAGCGTACTTGTTCTAAACTGGGTAACTTTTCCCAGCGATCGCTACCAAAACCTGCCCTACCTGTTTCCAAAGACCGCAATGCTTTCTGAAACGACTCCTGGAATGTCCTACCTATTGCCATTGCTTCTCCCACCGACTTCATTTGAGTAGTCAGCACTGCTTGGGAACCGGGAAATTTCTCAAAAGCAAACCTAGGAATTTTCGTGACAACATAATCTATAGTTGGTTCAAAACTAGCTGGTGTCTTTTTAGTAATATCATTAGGAATTTCATCTAAGGTGTAACCCACTGCTAATTTTGCTGCCATTTTAGCAATAGGAAAACCAGTAGCTTTTGACGCCAAAGCTGAAGAGCGACTCACCCGTGGGTTCATTTCAATCACAATCACATCTCCATTTACTGGGTTGACTGCAAATTGAATATTGGAACCCCCAGTTTCCACCCCTATTTCCCGGATAATTTTAATCGAAGCATCTCGCAGTCGTTGATATTCCTTATCCGTTAACGTTTGAGCTGGAGCAACAGTGATTGAGTCTCCAGTATGTACACCCATCGGGTCAATATTTTCGATCGAACAGATAATTACTACATTATCTGCTAAGTCTCGCATTACCTCCAATTCATATTCTTTCCAACCAATCAACGATTTTTCCACTAGGATTTGAGATACTGGACTAGCATCTATCCCTGCTTGTGCCATTACTTCGTATTCTTCCTGATTGTAAGCAATACCTCCTCCTGTCCCTCCCAGTGTGAAAGCAGGGCGAATAATTAGGGGATAAGTACCAATTTCATTAGCGATCGCTTTTGCCTCTTCCCAGTTGCTAGCAATACCCGATGGACAAACCGGAATACCAATTCGAGCCATTGCTTCCTTGAATAGCAGTCGGTCTTCGGCCATTTCAATTGCTGGTAGTTTAGCCCCGATTAACTCAACACCATACTTAGCTAAAGTACCATTTTTGGCCAAAGATACTGATATATTTAAAGCTGTCTGACCGCCCATTGTGGGTAGGAGAGCATCTGGTCGTTCTTTGGCAATGACTTTTTCTACAAGTTCAGGAGTCAGGGGTTCGATGTAAGTACATTCGGCAATTTCTGGGTCTGTCATAATTGTAGCTGGATTGGAGTTGACCAGCACAACCTCAAATCCTTCTTCTCTAAGAGCTTTACAAGCTTGTGTACCACTATAATCAAATTCACAAGCTTGGCCAATTACAATCGGACCAGAACCAACAAGTAGAATTTTGCGTATATCTTGGCGACGCGGCATAGATTTATATTTATTTGTTTGACAATTAAGGGTTAATTCACAGTATTTTAAGGGTGAGTATAGTTGTAGTGTTATGATATACAGACCAATTTTATATTTGGGCATTTAAATGATGAGTTTTAAATACTCTGAAAAAAAGAATAGGGAATGATTAATTGTTAATTTAATTAATTATATAATCCTCCTATATGATGATTAATTAATCTGACTTAATAGAAGTCGGAATTAATATTTTTAACTTTTGTCCAAGAAATAAGGTCTCAGACCTTTCCTTCCTTTTAAAAGGATCGGGAGTTACGCAAAATATGAAAATATAAACCACCTGTAGGGGTTAATGGCAGTTAATCCCTATTAGATATAGTCCCTCTGCTTTAGTAGTAGGTACTGATAACTAATAACTGATAATTGGTAACTGATAACTGATAAAGATATGCCTAGAAACCCTGATGAATTTGCCATACACCTGATTTTACAAGGTGGCGCTCGCGAAGAAGTACGTTTTCTGACTCTTAAAGAATTTCAAACTTGGTACAGTGGCGTTATAGTTCCAAAGCATGATTCTCCAGAGTTTGTAAATGTGCCAATTAAGACTATTCAAGGAGAATATATGGTTGTTCGTCCCTCTGCTATAATTGCTATCCGGGTTGAACCTATATTTAATTCTAGTGTTGAAAGATTTTAAGTGAAGTTCTCTGCCGTTGAATCTGATATCATGTCCGCTTAATTAGCAATAATAAAGTTTTTGTTTGTAGTTTTGCTCTAGCCCTTGCAATACTTAATATTATTGCTAAAGTAAAACTACGCAGCTCTATTATAACTGTTCTACCGTAAGGGTAGCTCCCCCGAAGGGGACAAATTATATGGGATGATAACGGGAACTTCAAAACAAGGATAACTGTACCCAATTTCCTGATGAAGTTTCTTGTTTTGTTGAGGCAATGCTACGCTTTACATATCCCGTTTGCGCCCTTCATAACCTAGGAAAGCGTTAACGTGCGTTGTGTGACAGCTAAACACAGACTAACTAACATGAATATTCAGGTAATAGGTATTGATATAGGGGGAACGGCAATTAAACTGGGGCGTTTTGACAAAGATGGAGTTTGTCATCAATTTTTAAATGTGCCAACTCCTCAACCTGCAACCCCAAAAGCAGTAGTTGATGTGATGGTAGAAGCAATTTTGTTATTGCAACGCTCTGCGAACTCTGGTTTAAGATCTAATTCTTCACTCAACAATTATAGTGTTAATCCACTTGATTTATCTGTAGCTAAATCTCAACCAGATAACTCAGCAGTTATTCAAGCAATAGGTATTGGAGTACCTGGCCCTACTGATGTCCAAGGTAGAATATCTAAAGTAGCAATTAATTTGACAGATTGGCAAAATGTTCCCTTGGCTGAGTGTTTGGAGGAAAAGACAGGTTTAGCAGTAGTTTTGGCTAATGATGCTAATTGTGCTGGTTTAGGAGAATCTTGGCTAGGGGCAGGTCGTTCGTTTAAAAATATGATTATGCTTACTCTGGGTACTGGTGTTGGGGGAGCAATTATTTTAGATGGTCAATTGTTTGTAGGTCATTTAGGTGCTGCGGGAGAGTTAGGGTTAATTACTGTGAACCCGGACGGGCCAGAGTGTAACAGTGGTAATAGTGGGTCTCTAGAACAATATGTTTCTGTTCAGGCAATTCGTCGAGCTACTGGTAAAGAACCATTGGAGTTAGCAAATTTGGCTCAAACTGGAGACAAATTTGCCCTAGAATTCTGGGAATATTATGGCAGACTTTTGGGTGCAGGTTTGGCAAGTTTGATTTATATCTTGACACCAGAAGCTGTAATTATTGGAGGGGGAGTGAGTGCTGGTGCAGAACTTTTTTTGCCTGTAGCTAAAGCAGAAATTGAGAGACGAGTTTTGTTGAGTTCTCGTTTAGGCTTAAAATTATTAACGGCTAAATTAGGTAATCATGCTGGTATTGTAGGAGCTGCTAAATTAGCTTGGGCAAGTTTGCATAATAATTAGACATCTCCTACAAAAGAGGGAGTGGGGAAGTGCTTACTAAGGGTTTTTACCTTTGATGTCAAAGAAGTGTGGGACACCCAACCCTAACTCCTCCCAGGAGTGGAGTAGAGAGTTGCTAGGAGGAGCGGAGAATAGAATTTAATTAGAAAGTAGTCGGATATATTTGTCTGTTAATTTTTCGGCGTTGCACAGTGACGAATGATTTGATATTTTTGATTGAATTGGATTGTGGATTAATCAATTGCTAGAATGATTAATTAATGGTTATTTTTAGTCAAAATCTAAACCAATTTTTGGCAATATCATTCCATAATGTGCAACCCCAAGACTTTAGCCTTCTGAGATTACAAAAAAGTTAGCATTTTGGGCAAATCAAGGACAAAAAAATTGAGGGAAATTCTTACTTCTACCTCCTCTAAATTCCCCGTTTCTCCTGACTCCTGACTTCTGACTCCTACCCATAGCAAAAAACTTTATTCAGCAAACCCTAATTAATGCTAAATACCGTGACAACTATCAAAAAGGTATAACGCTAGTGTTAATTGCTTAATAATTGAAGTGCTACCTAAGTATACCATAACTTTTGGTAATTGGTATTAGACCGTCTTCCTTCTTCCTTCTTCCCTCTTCCTTCTTCAAGGTAAAGAATACCCTGTTACTTTTGTGATAAATTCCACAACCTTTTCATAAGCTTCCGGATCGATATTGGGACTAATAATAATATCTTTTGTACTATCTGGTAGCCAAAAAGTTATACGACCATTAGGTTCAGAAGCAAATGTAGTAATACAATTCAAATTTATAAACCATTCATGGCGATCGTAAATAATATGTACCCAACATTCATCATTAGTGAGACAGTTTATCTCAATCTTTTCTGTAATATATTTTATGACTAGCTGATAGTCATGTTCGCAACTTTGCTTATTTAATATAATTGGCTGACTGCTATTTGGCAACCAAAAAGTTAGTCGTTTATTTGGCTGACAAGAAAAAGCAGTAATATGATCGAGGTCGATCAAGTATTTACTTCTTTCATAATCTATTTTAATCCAGTAGGCCACATGACCCCCTCAAAGCTTTGATTTCTTGCATTTCTCCAAATTAGTGCAAGTTACTCTAAAAGTCCGATGGACACTATTGAGTTATCCTCGATCTGGTAAATTACTACTCAATAAACCTATCCCACTATTTTTAACAGGCTTATTTGTTTAAGTAAAATGTGTTTTAAAAGTTTAATTTTTTGTTTTTAACTCTCAAAATATTTAGGGTTTTTAGCAAAAATATTATTACTGGGATAGGTTCACTCAATGAAAAAGATTTATTTTTTAAATCAAGAAGTTTACCACTACTAAAAGTTTCAAATATCTAAGATAACTATCAGCGATTAATATTAGAAAATATAACAATGTTTAATGCTGTATTTAAGATTATTAGTAATCGCCTAAGATAGGGAAATTAAACTAGATAACAAACAATAATAAAAAAATTTTAGTAACTAATAATCTAGTCAGCACTTAGGATAGAACCTGTACTAACTACATTATCTTGGGTGACTTCAACATTATTTACAGACAAATCATAACATTTTTCTTGTGAACTAGCAGCTTTAAAAAAGCTATGAAATAGAGGGTGAGGAGTGCTAGGTCGAGATTGAAACTCTGGATGAAATTGTGTAGCAATAAAGAAAGGATGAGTGGGAAGTTCAATAATTTCTACTAACCTACCATCCGGAGAAGCTCCACTAATAACATATCCTGTTTCTAACAACAAGTTCCGGTAAGCATTATTAAATTCATATCTATGACGATGACGTTCATAAATCACCTCTTGCTGATAAGTCTGAAATGCTAATGTATCAGTTTGAAGACGGCAAGGATAAAGTCCCAGTCGCATAGTACCGCCCAAGTCCACTACATCTTGTTGTTCGGGTAACAAATTAATCACTGGGTTTGGTGTTTCAGGGTCAAACTCCGCACTATGGGCACATTCCAATTTTGCTATATTCCGTGCCCACTCAATTACCGCACATTGCATTCCCAGACATAACCCCAAAAAAGGAATTTTTTGCAACCGAGAATATTCAATAGCAGCTATTTTTCCATCAATACCTCTCACGCCAAACCCTCCCGGAACAATAATCCCATTCACCTTTTCCAGGTAGGTCTTTGCTCCTTTGACCTCCACATCTTCAGAACTGACCCAACGCAGATTTAAGTCCACACCAATAGCTATTGCAGCATGGCGTAATGCCTCTACCACTGATAAATAAGCATCGCTCAGTTGAATATATTTACCTACTATCGCAATTTCGATACTTGTAGTAGTAGATGATTGGACATTTTTTGTCTCTATTTCAGGATTGTTCCGATGATAAAGACGATTGACCAAAGTTTGCCACCTATCAAGATTTGGTTGACGTTGCTCCATATTTAATAATTCTAGAGCTTGCACCGCTAGTCCTTCTGTTTCTAACATTAGAGGTACTTCATAAATACTTTCGGCATCTTTTGATGTAATTACGGATGCTACAGGTACATCACAGAATTCAGACATTTTTTCTTTTAAGTTGTTGCTCAGTTGGCGATCGCATCGACAGACTAGAATATCTGGCTGAATACCAATAGAGCGCAACTCTTTGACTGAATGTTGAGTGGGCTTAGTTTTCATCTCCCCTGCCGCTGCAATCCAAGGGACTAGGGTAACATGAATATATAACACATGATTTCGTCCCACATCTTTACGAAATTGCCGAATAGCTTCTAAAAAGGGCTGAGATTCAATATCTCCTACAGTCCCCCCAATTTCTGTAATTACTACATCTGGATTAGCATTTTTGGCAACTCTATGTACCCGCTCTTTTATTTCATTGGTAATATGAGGAATAACTTGAACTGTGCTTCCTTTGTAATCGCCTCGTCTTTCTTTATTGATGACTGCTTGGTAGATTGAACCCTGGGTAACACTATTTAGGCGAGACATGGAGGTATCTGTAAATCGTTCGTAGTGACCCAAGTCTAGGTCTGTTTCTGCCCCATCTTCTGTGACAAATACTTCTCCATGTTGGAAGGGACTCATGGTACCTGGGTCTACATTGATATAGGGGTCTAATTTCAGAATAGATACGGAATAATCCCGTGATTTGAGCAAACGGCCTAAGCTTGCTGCTACAATTCCTTTACCAATACTGGAAACTACTCCACCAGTTATAAATACAAATTTACTCATAAGTTTTTTTTGAAGAAGGTTTTAGGTTTGAAGAAGGTTTTAGGTGGTAGTTTAAAGACTGGAATAATTTCATTTCTGAAGAAAGAAGGTTTTATATAGAATCCGGTTATACAGTATATATTTATAATTCTATCCACACTCCAATATTAAATCGGACTACCTCCCCACCTCCCCATCTCTCCCTACTATATAATTAAGTATTTAACCGGATTTGATATTATGTGGTAGGTTTTAGGTAGTAGGTCAAAGGCTGGAATAATTTCATTTCAATAGTTATAATTTTTTGCTTTTTTGTGTGGATTTTAAGCTATCAATACTTATAAATACTTAGATTTTAAATTATTAGTTGCTTTTCGACAGTTAATCTACATTTTCAACTAAAATCTCCCATCTAATCTAATTAATATCTAAAATTTGGCTTTAATTGTAAAATAATAATCCCCACCAGCTTCTAGTTGATAATCCCATTTTTCTAGAAACCTACCTAAAGGTTCTTGAATTAAAGCACGTCCTTGAGAAGGGCGAATGGAAAGAGTTTTTTTATGGCGAAAACCCCATTTAAAATGCCAATTAAAAGACCCAGCACTTACTTCTCCTTCGATAATGCCTTTTTGCCAAGACTGACGAGTTACTCTGACATAAGCAGTAGTTTCTGGTAAACCTTTATAACTCATTAATAGTGAAAAGTCACACTTTATATTTTATTAAAGTCAAAATTTTCAAGAAGCGGTCAGCAGTCAGCAAGATTATTTTTTTGAACGTGCGATAATAGGATTTCAACCCTTCCTAAACCATCTGGCGCAATGGTGAGTTCTCGGGGATTTTAACCCGAGCTGCTAAAAGCTGTTAACGTAGTTCCTCAGCAAGAGGATAGCTGTTAGCTCCGCATTCCGGTACGCAAATGCTAAAAGCTTATAGCTAGTTAAATTCAGATAATACACTCATCTATATAAATCAAGGCACTTTTAAATACTTGCTTAAATAGTAAATTAATCTTCTGGTAAGCTAACACTACGACTATTATAGAGACTCATTGCTTTTTCTATTCCTTGTCTCAAAGAAAGCTCTACAGCTTCTACAACTAATTTCAGCACTTGAGTCATTAATTGACTTTCCTCTGGGCTAAACTTTCCTAAAACATGACCAATAGTATTTGGATCTCTACTTTCAGCAGCAGCATTCTTTGGCTTACCTATACCTATTCGCAAACGAGGAAATTTTTGAGTCCCTAAATGAGCGATCGCTGACTTCATCCCATTATGGCCACCAGCAGACCCAGATAACCGTAGTCGCAGTCGTCCCATTGGCAAATCCATATCATCATATATAATTAGCACCGAATTTTGTGGCAATTTATACCAATCTAACACGGTACGAATTGCTTGTCCCGACTTATTCATATAAGTCAAGGGTTTGAGCAAATAAATTTTATCGGATTTTATACCTCTGCCTTCTCCAAATTCTGCTTTAAATTTTCGGTTTTCCGATAGAGAAGTATGCCACATATTGGCTATACTATCAACTGCCGCAAATCCTATATTGTGTCTAGTTCTTTCGTATTTTTGCTCTGGATTTCCCAAACCTACAATTAATTGAGGAATCACTAAATTTTGCCCTGATGCCACCTCTTTCATTACGTTAAGAATTAAAATTAAATCGTCAAAAATATTATCTTTTTTTGGATTGGCTCAGGTGAAATTTTTCTCTACTTTTATCAACTAGCTTTTCTGACTTGTCTCTGTAGGAGAAGAAACAGTTACTACTTTTTCTGACTCTGATTCAGGTGCATACTGACTAACTTGAGACCCTTCTTCTAACTGTTTTGCCTCTCGTTTAAACTCATTTTCAAACTCTTTAGCTCCTGCTTTAAAACTATTTATCGCTTGCCCTAAACTACGACCAATTTCTGGTAGTTTCTTTGGACCGAATATCAAAAGAGCTACGACTAAAATTACAATCATTTCAGGCAGACCAATACCAAAAATATTCATCTTGTTTTTTACTCCTAAAACTTATCTGAGATTATTACTAAGGATATAGCTAGGGCTGGAGAAATTTTAATTAATTGAATTTCTTAGCCCTACTCTTTAATTCATCTTATTTGGTTAGGCTAGCCCAGTCCACATCAACATTCTCTAACAACAACGAAGAGTTGTAGATTTGGAGAATAATCAACAAGAAGACAAAGAATAAGCCTATAAAAACGGCCATTAATAGTGTAGTTCCCCAACCGGGAGATACTTTACCATATTCAGAGTTTAAAGGTTTGAGCAGGTCTCCTAATCCAGTTCTTTGTGCCATAAGTTTCTATGTAATCTATAATTCAGCAGAATTTTTTAATCTTTTGTAATATTGTATATGTATAACACTCATAATTTTAATGAATTATATGGAACCTGCAACAGTTCTTAGTATCTCTATAGGTGTAATGGTTGTGGCCATTACTAGCTTTTCAATTTATACGGCTTTTGGACCTCCCGCTAAGGAGTTGAGAGACCCTTTTGATGAACACGAAGATTAAGGTTAATTAACTATTATTGATTTATTAATATATATAAACTTATGTTATTATAGATTGATATAGTTATACTTTTGTTTGCTAAAGCTTAAAAACATGGACTATCCAAGACAAATATCTACAAAATGTCTATGTTTTTACGCCATTAATCTGTGTTATTATTACATATGTATGCTAAAAACAGAGTATTCTAGCAACAATTATGGACTGTTTGACACTCGACTTTTCATAAGGACGAAAACCCCAGAGGGAATCCTAAACTCAATGTGTTTGATCGGAACATTAACCAACCTTCGCGCGCCAGTAGGCTTATGGACAGGTGAGGCGGAAAATTACTCTTACTCAGTGATGAAGAGGATGTCTAGGATTGTCTAGATTTTTAGAAGGTGATTAATACTCTCTCGTTATCATTATCAAAATTTAACGGGAGATTACTGCCAATTTTAACTGGCCTCTTAATACTAGGGTAAAGTAATTCCTGATGTTTTTGACCAGGGAATAAAGGGTTTGCCGTTTAGCCTTGTAGTGCTTGACCCACTAAGAATGACTAGGCTTTCAGACCTTTGAGTAGGTTTAGTTGAGCAGTTAACAGCTATTAATTTTCTGTCATTTTTTTGACAGAAACATTCTAGAAATTCTAGAAACATAGACCAACTTACGTCATTAATTGACTTAGCCAATCTGTCCGAACTAAACCCTTAATATTGAGATTTTCAATCGCCACAATATCGTTTCGCTCTCGTTGCTGACCCCTGATGTGATTCTTTAAACTTTTTCTCCATAGTCCTACACCTCAAAAACTCTTGACAGAGCAAAGTATTTGCCGATCGCTGAGTGCTTTATTTAAAGAAAACAGGTTAAAATAGAGGTCTTAATTCTTTATTGTAGTTTGAGTTTCATGGGCAACACATTTGGACATCTATTTCGGGTAACAACATTTGGTGAATCCCACGGAGGAGGAGTAGGAGTTATAATTGATGGTTGCCCTCCTCAACTAGAAATAGATGTTGCAGAAATTCAATATGAGTTAGACCGTAGGCGTCCAGGGCAAAGCAAAATTACTACACCTCGCAAAGAAACAGATATTTGTGAAATACTGTCTGGAGTATTTGAAGGTCAAACTTTGGGTACGCCAATGATGATTTTGGTGAGAAATAAGGATGCTCGTCCACAAGATTATCAGGAGATGGCTAGTAAATACCGTCCATCTCATGCTGATGCAACTTATGATGCTAAGTATGGTATTAGGAACTGGCAAGGTGGGGGACGGTCTTCAGCTAGAGAAACTATTGGACGCGTTGCTGCTGGGGCGATCGCTAAAAAAATTCTCAAACAATATTCTGGTGTGGAAATTGTTGGCTATGTGAAGCGCATCAAAAATTTAGAGGCCATTGTCGATCTAGAAACAGTGACTATAGAACAAGTGGAAAGTAATATTGTCCGTTGTCCAGATACTGAATGTGCAGACAGAATGATTGAATTAGTAGAACAAATACGGGATGTGGGAGATTCTCTGGGAGGTGTGGTTGAATGTGTGGCCAGGAATGTCCCGAAAGGTCTTGGTTCTCCTGTATTTGATAAATTAGAAGCAGATTTAGCTAAGGGTGTAATGTCCTTGCCAGCGAGCAAAGGATTTGAAATTGGTTCTGGTTTTGCAGGTACTACTCTCACAGGTAGCGAGCATAATGATGAATTTTATACAGATGAGCAAGGGGAAATTCGGACTGTGACTAATCGTTCTGGAGGGGTACAGGGAGGAATTTCTAATGGAGAAAATATTGTGTTGCGGGCAGCATTTAAACCAACTGCTACAATTCGTAAAGAGCAGCGTACTGTTAGTCGTGTAGGTGAAGAGACATTGTTAGCAGCGAAAGGAAGACATGACCCTTGCGTTTTACCTAGAGCTGTACCTATGGTAGAAGCAATGGTAGCCATTGTGCTATGCGATCATTTATTGCGCCATCATGGACAATGTGAGAGTTTGAAATATATGGCGCTACGCGCTAGGGAATAGGGAATAGGGAATAGCTAACTGTAAAAGGGTTTTTCCCTGTGGAATCCATCAGGAAACAGGATTGAAAAATGTCTTAACCAATTCGGTGTTGCTGATTTGAGGTATGAAATTCAACTTTGGGTAAATTTTAAGCAAAAACAATATTGCAAATTATACCTATTTAGTCACCGAACAACTCTTTTCTACCTACTGACTCCTGACTCCTAGCTCCTAACTCCTGTGAAATCATACATTTATTCAGCAACGCCAGCAATTCTTGTAATCCTATAAATAGTGCTTTGCAGATTGGTTAATTATTAAAGTTGGACAATTTAATTTTTTGAATTGGCAATAATTAACAACTTATAGAAAAGCAAGCTGCTATATTTTCTGTCTCTAGTTCAATTTCCTAAAAATCCAGAAATCTTTAAATTCATAAAGTGGAAACTGCTAAAAGAAAATTCATATGGAAACTAAACTTTCTTCTGAAGTGCTAACTAAAGATAATGTTGATTTCTCGAAGATGTCTGAACAAATGGGAGATTTTTTAGTGAAGTTCTGGGGTGTACGAGGTAGTGTTCCTACTCCAGGAAAAGATACTATTAGATATGGTGGAAATACTTCCTGCATAGAAATGCAAATAGCTGGTAAGCGGCTGATATTTGATGGTGGCACTGGTCTACGAGAATTAGGCGAGGAAATGATGCAGGAAATGCCAGTAGAAGCTTATATGTTTTTTACTCATTATCACTGGGATCATATTCAAGGTTTCCCTTTATTTACTCCTGCTTTTACCCAAGGAAATAGTTTTCATATCTACGGAGCTATACCTCCAGAAGGGGAGTCAATGAGAAAGCATTTTATACAAAGGGTTCTACATTATAACTCTCCTATTCCTTTAAATGGTATCCAGGCTGACTTACGTTTTTATGAGCTTCAGCATGGGGAAAAAATGATGCTGGATGATATTGAGATTGAGACTGGTTCTCTGAATCATCCTAATACAGCAATGGGATATAGAGTGACATGGAATGGACGGACGGTAGTTTATTGTTCTGATACAGAACATTTTCCCGATCGCTTGGATGAAAGTGTGGTAAATTTAGCCCGCAATGCTGACCTATTAATCTATGATGCTATGTACACTGATGATGAGTATCATAATCCCAAGTCTTCTAAGGTAGGTTGGGGACATTCGACTTGGCAGGAAGCAATCAAAGTAGCTAAAGCGGCTGAAGTGAAGCGGGTGGTAATTTTTCACCATGAACCTACTCACAGTGATGATTTTCTCGATGAAATAGCAAAAAAAGTCAAAACAGCTTTTCCCCAGGCAGTTATGGCCCGCGAAGGTTTAGTCCTGCCAATGGGAGTTTAAAAAGCGTTTTCTGGCGGAATGCTGCGCAAACAGCAATTCAGCAGTTCAGCGGTCAGCTCTGCAAACAGATACCTAATTAGGGTTTGCTGAAAAAGTCTTTTAGTAGGAGACAGGAGACAGGAGACAGGAAACAGGAGACAGGAAGAACAGGGAATGAGCGAGGAGGTAGGAGTAAGAATTGTAAGAGTGATTTTTCTACCATAGTCAGCCCAAAATACTAGCTTTTTGCAGCTGTTGGCACCGAAAAGCTGGCACTTTTTTGAACCCCAAAAAGGCTAATACCTTTATTTATCAATACTTTGAGAATTAATCAGCAGAGCAATAATTAGGGTTTGCTGAAAAAAGCAGAGTGTGGGGACCCACCCCTAACCCCTCCCAGGAGGGGAATGTGGGGAGGGTGGGGAGAGCTGAGAAAGTAGGAGGAATAATTGTACCTGTATCTTTCTGTGCTTATCTGCCTTTTATCCTGACTTTTTGGTCACTCAAGCTGAAAAGTTGGCACTTTTTTTCGCTCCAAAAAGGCACTTACTTTTATATGTCAGTGTTTTTAGATTTAATCAGCAAACCCTAATTATATGCACAAATTTTTAGGCTAATAGCTGAAGCGCTAATAGCTGATAGCTAGTTAAAATAACTACTTTTAGTACAGGTTTAATAATAGCTGCTTTCGATATTCTTTACTGGTAGAGTTATCATCTCCTAAGATATTAAATATTGCCAGCATTGCTTTGCGTGCGCCGTCATTTTTATATTTACGATTTCTGGTGACTATATCTAAAAATAATTTTAGTGCTTCTTCATAGTTAGCTGATAGTGTTAAGCTACAAGCTTGAGCATACATTTTATCTAGTTCACTATCACCAGGATTTTCTACTTCTTGTTTAAAGTGAATTAGTCCTTTTACTGCTTGTATTTGGGGATAAAACTCTCGGTTATTTTCTCCAATAGTTTCTATTAGTTTTTGAGCTTCTTCTAATCGATTTAAGCTGACTAAAAATTTTGCAGCTTCTATGATTAAGCTAATGTTACGAGGATATTTTTGAAAAAGCTGGTCTAAAAGATTTTTTGCTTGTTTTAATTCACCAGATTTTGTCAAATTTCGCAGTGTTTCTAATTCTGTTTCTAGTTCTGATTTTAGGTTAAGTTCACCTAGAAAATTTCGTAGTTTTGGCTCTGATAGAACTCCTACAAAACCTGGTTTAACTTCTCCTTGAGTTACAATTTTAACATCTGGTACTCCCTCTACACCATAAGTTTGAGCTAATTCGGGATTATGATCGACATCCACTTTAGCTAAGATAAAGTCATATTCTTGAACCAACTTTTCTAAGATTGGTTTAAGCATTTTACACGGACCACACCAAGTAGCGTAAAAGTCTACTAAAATAGGTTTTTTGTGGGAATTTTTTAATACTTCGGTGGCAAAGGTTGTGTTGTCAACTTCTATAGATATACCCATTGAATTCCTAGAATATTTTGTGTTATTAACTATTATGTCATTATGTCGGAATTGAGCAAATTTTTGACTATATAATATGAAATAGGTGAATGTTTGCTACAGGCAATTGATCGGGAGATAGAGAGATGTGGAAATGGGGGAATGCTAAAATAGCATAATTACTTGTATTTCAGATAAAATTTATCTTTTATTCTCTCGCTCAACTTATTTATTGAGGTTTTGTGAAATAATTGTAGTATTATTTTTTGTATTTCATATAAGGTTAAAATTTTCAATTATTTTAACCTTGCTACCCTAGAATTTGTATCAAGTTTGAATAAGTGCGTTATCAATAAAAAAAATCTTGTTTATAGTTATGAGAAAGAGAGATTATACAAAGTCTGGTTTATCAAACAGATTGATGATTTTTCCCTATTTCCTGTTCTCTCCTTTAAAAAATATCATATTCGTATAATCAGTTATGATTAAGATTGCTTTAGTCAGAGTTTTGTTGGAATATATGTAGAAAGTTACCATTTCTTAAATTACTGTAAATTGCAAGTATATGAAGTACAAATATTGTAAGACCTCGCCCTTAAGGACGGAGTTTGAATTTTTGTGGTGTGGGCATTTTGTCCACGACTTATGTACCTCACATATATCATCTGCGCTTGAATACTTATAAATTAAGAGAGTAGGGAGTAGGGATAATAGGGATATTTGCCCTGTGTAAAAAGATAGGTTTTTTTCATCACTAAATTATCCGGACTTGATATTAGATGAAATCTGCTGTAGGTATTAGGTAAGGCGGTAAACTTTTCTCATCTAGAATATTACCTATAATCTACAAACCTTGTTTGATATAGCAGAAGGAAGAAGGCGTTTAGTTATCTAGGAGAGAAGGAAAAATATTGCGTTGTCTGAGTTTTAAGCTTTTGATATGTCTTATACCAAGGGTGTTAACGAAGTCAGAAGTCAGAAGTCAACCCACCCCAAACCCCTCCCAGGAGGGGAAGTCAGAAGTTATTTTTGTAACGGGGATTTTGAGCAACCCTCCAAAAATATTTCGCCTTAAAAGGCGGGGTTTTAGACCCATATTATTTTGATAAATATTTGCTACAAGTAACTAGGTTATTTCTTAGGCAGTAAGTGGTAGAGGCAAACCGCCGTTTGCCCGTACAGGTAGGGGAGCTATCGGATTGGCGACGTACAGAATGAATAGCTTTAATATCATTTATTAGGTCATAATTTATCTTTTTCATCCAATGGACATCTCCTATAAAGTCTTTATAATTGCCCTTATTATTAGTAACATTATTTTTCCAAATTGGTATTAACCTTTCCTTCGACTGCTATAGCACTACGCAAATAGGTTAGGACATTCCTCTATTTCCTATTCTTTACTGCCTACTCCCTACTCCCTTTTCACTCAAATTTATTGTCCTAACCAAAGAAGGTACTGCTATATAAATGTACCAATTACCTATTACCAATTTTTATGTCATCAAGCACTAACTTCAATCCGAATACACCTGAAGAGTATGCCAAACTTGCGACTATATATGCTAAACAGAAAAAATGGGAGTTAGCAATTGAAAACTACCGTCAAGCTATTATATTAAAACCTAATTTTTCTTGGTATTACTATCACTTAGCACAAGTTTTACATCAACAAGAAAGCTGGAATGAAGCTATAAAATATTACTATCGCGCTATAGAGTTAAACCATAATTTTTCTTGGTCTCATTATAATTTAGGAGATGCTTTAAGCAAATTACAAAGATGGGAAGATGCTGTTAATGCTTACAAAAATGCAATTAAAATAGAACGAATTTTTCCTTGGTCTTACTATAATTTAGGCAATGCTTTAGTAGAGTTACAAAAATGGGATGAAGCGATATATAACTATATTTATGTGGTTAAGTTACAGCCAGGAGCGCCAGGAATTTACAGTAAATTAGGAGATGCTCTAGAACAAAAATATAATTCAGATATAGATGCAGCAATTCAGGATTATCATCAAGCTATTCAGCATCAAGGGCAACATCTTATTTACGATAAATTACTGGAATTTTTACAAGATAATCCAAATTTATTTGTAGAAATAGCAAATAATTTAGCTAAAGCAGATAAGAATAATGGGGCGATTATTTTTTATAAAATAGCTTTAGAGGTTAATCAAGATGACTTAGAAATTTGCCACAAACTACAGCAAGTTTTAGATAAAAAATACCAGTTATCCCAAGAAATTTTAGAACTCCGCAAAAAAATAGAATTAAATCCAAATAGTAAGTCTTATTATAATTTGGGTATTGCCCTAACTCGACAACAAAAATGGGATGAAGCAGTTGTAGCTTATCGTCAAGCTATTGAAATTAATCCAGACCTATCTTGGTGGTTTTATTACAATATATGGGAAGCTTTTGCGAGAGAGGATCAACTATCAGAAATACTAACTTTTTTCCAGAAATTTCACAAGTCTAATCCTGATTCTTATTGGTCTTACTTAAATATAGGAGAGGCTTTAACTCGTTTGAATAAAATTGAAGAAGCTATACCTTATTATCAAACTACTTGTTATCAGCAAACTCAGAAGTTATACCCTGAATTAGTATCTCAACCATGGAATTTAGAAGAAGTACAAGGACCGAATTTTATCATTATTGGAGTTCACAAAGGAGGTACTACTTCCCTTTATAGTTATCTGACTCAACATCCACAAATTGTTCCTCCGATTAAAAAAGAAATGGATTTTTGGTCTTGGAAATTTAATGAGTCTATAAATTGGTATTTAGCTCATTTTCCAGCAATTTCAGAAAAGAAAAATTTTCTCACAGGGGAAGCTAGTCCTAGTTATTTTGATTATCCGAATGCTGCGAGAAGAATTTTTCAAGTGTTTCCTAAAGTTAAGCTAATTATACTATTAAGAAATCCTGTGGATAGAGCCATATCTCAATATTATCAATGGCTACGATTAAACTGGGAAAATCGATCTTTTGAGGAGGCAATTCAATTAGATTTAGAGCAGTTAACAAAAGCTCCTGAAAAAGTTAATTACTGGATGAAGGAATTAAATTATTTAGCACGAGGAGTATATGTTGAATTTTTTCAGGAATGGATGAGTTTATTTCCACGGGAACAATTTCTAATTTTGAAAAGTGAAGATTTTTATGCTCATCCAGAAGTTACTATGGGGAAGGTTTTGAAATTTTTAGATTTGCCAGAATATCAACTCTCAGAGTACAAAAATTATAATATAGGAAATTATTCTCCTATTGATTCATCAATTCGTAGAAGTTTAAATGATTATTTCCAAATTCATAACCAAAGATTAGAAGAGTATTTAGGAATGAAATTTCACTGGGATTAGGGGTAAATTCAGTGATCAGTTAACAGTTATTAGTACTTCCTGGAATAGGCAGGCAAGAAAATACTGAAAATTCTTTGTTATACCCTGAAAAAGGAAGGCTTGAGACCCGATATTTTTGTCAAAAAAAGAGAGATTGAAATTTGAGTGGGTGACAATCAGGTTATGAGATTATTTCAAATATTTATTGATTAATTGGTAGTCCTGCATAGTAATTGTATACAAGGAACAAGAGATGTTTGGCACAGAAGCAAGATGCTTCCACTGCCGTACTTCGTAACAAAAATAATGCAATGCACGACCATTACAATGCACCACCACGGATTAATTAATCCTTAGGAGTTTAATGATTATTTCCAAATTCATAACCAAAGATTATGAAGAGTATTTAGGAATTAAATTTCACTGGGATTAGGAGTAAATTCAGTGATCAGTTAACAGTTATTAGTACTTCCTGGAATAGGCAGGCAAGAAAATACTGAAAATTCTTTGTTATACCCTGAAAAAGGAAGCCTTAAGACACGAAATTTTTGTCAAAAAAAGAGAGATTGAAATTTGGGTGAGCTACAATCAGGTTATGAGATTATTTCAAACATTTATTTATTCATAAATCTGTAGGAGTTTCAATGATTATTTTCAAATTCATAACCAAAGACTAGAAGAGTATTTAAGAATGAAGTTTAACTGGAATTAGGAGTCAATTCAGTTATCAGTTACAACCTATTCCATGTAAGTGTGGTACAGTAATTCTAGTAGATTGTCTCAAAAAGAATGAAAACTTAATTCCATACTTCAACAACTATTTAAAAAACTAATCCTACTGTACCTCATCAACCTGGAATACCCTTGATCGGTACTTCCTGCAATAGGGATACGAGAAGATTCATAACTTGATTTATTATACCCTGAAAAAGGAAGGATTGAGACCCGATATTTTTGTCAAAAAAAGAGAGATTGAAATTTGGGTGAGCTACAATCAGGTTATGAGATTATTTCAAACATTTATTTATTCATAAATCTGTAGGAGTTTCAATGATTATTTCCAAATTCATAACCAAAGACTAGAAGAGTATTTAGGAATGAAGTTTAACTGGAATTAGGAGTCAATTCAGTTAGCCTCCTACCGGATAAACTGCAGACTTCAGTTAGCCTCTTTACAAAAGAGTTACCCTATCAGTACTTCCTGGAATAGGCAGGCAAAAAAATACTGAATTTTATTTTTTATATCTTGAAAAATGAAGGCTTGAGACCCGATATTTTTGTCAAAAAAAGAAAGATTGAAATCTGGGTAACCTACAATCAAGTTATGATATTATTTTCAAAAGTTTAAAAGATCAATATGTATTCAAATTTAACTCCAGAAATGTCAGCTTTTAGTTTATATCAAGAAGCAGAATCTTATTTAGAAGCTGGAAAACTAGATGAGGCTTATTTATACTGTGAAAAATCTCTAGAAATATTACCAGTTTATCCTTTGACTTGTAAAACATTAGGAAATGTATTACAGGCAATGGGAAACTTAGAAGAAGCGATAATTTGGTATACAAAAGCTATAATGCAGCAGCCAAATTGGGCGGAAATTTACATAAATATTGGGAGTTTATATGCTAAACAAAATGAATGGCAGCCAGCTATAGCTTGCTATGAAACAGCTATTGAAATACAACCAAATTTGCCTGGTGCTTATCGAAATTTATCTAGGGTTTGCCAAAAATTAGGTAACTTAAGTTTGGCAGAAAAATATTGGGATAAAGCTCAAAAAATAGAATTAGAAAAGACGACTTTAGAAAAAGTGAATCATGGGGATATTTTATTAAATGAAGGTAAAACGGAAGAGGCAATAACTGATTATCGTGAAGCGATAGAATTAAATCCTAATTTATCGGAAGCTTACTCTAAATTAGGAGAAATTTTTGTAGAGCGAGGAGAATTAGATGCAGCTATCAATTGTTATCAACATTTGATTAAACTTTTACCTGAAAACTGGATATTCTCTTACAAACTAGGCACAATTTTTCAAGATATAGGCAAGTTAAATGATGCAGTTGAGGCATTTCAACGAGCTATAGAACTTAATCCAAATTTTCCTTTGTATCACAAACATTTAGCAGATATTTTGTATGAACAGGGTAAATTAAATCAAGCTATTACTTGTTATCATCAAGTAATTAAAATTAACCCGAAAAATTGGGATGCTTACTGTAAAGTAGGGGAAATATTGCTCAAGCAAGGAAAAATAAATCAAGCACTTGTCATTTATCAAAATGGTCTCAAGCTTAATCCTAATTTAGCTAGACTTCACTATAAAATGGGCGAAGCGCTAAGTAAACAAAAAAAATTGCAGTTAGCAATTCCAGCTTATCGTCGAGCTATAGAATTAAAAGTAGATAACTATTTATTTTATCGTAAATTAGCAGATGCTTTACAACAACTAGGACAACTAGATGAGGCAATCATTAATTATCAAACAGCTATTGAACTTAATCCTAATTCTTGCTGGTTATATACATCATTAGGAAAAACATATATCCAACAAGAAAATTGGTCTGATGCTATTGAATGTTTGAAAAAAGCAATACAAATTAAACCAGACTACCATAAAGCTTACGAAAAAATAGCCTATATTTTTGAACAGTTAGGCGATCGCTCTGCAGCAGAAAAATGTAGATATCAATATCAATTACCATCTGAAGTAGGGTAGTAGGGGAGTATTCAACAATTAATAATTAATAATTAATTATTAATTATTAACAATTACCTCTCCTTTCCTTGAAAAGAAGAGGATTGACTTAAAGAAAAATTTTTGCTTCTCTTGGTCGATTGGATATGGCGAGGTCTCCTCACCATCCCACCCTTCGGAAAGCTGCGCTAACGACCGCTTGTTTCTCCTTTAAAGGAGAGGCTTTAAACCTTAATTATTCGGTAAATATAATAATAATTAGGGTTTGCTGAAAAAGTCTTATGGGTGAGGGACCGAGTCAGGAGGACTGAGTCAGGAGGACCGAGTCAGGAGAAATAGGAATTACAGAGGATGTAGTTGGAAGAATTGTCCCTTAATTTTTCTGTCCTTGTCTGCACAAAATGCTAACTTTTTGAGCTTTCTTGGCCGAAAAGCTGGCACTTTTTTCAACCTAAGAAGGCTGAAACTTTTATATGTCAATGCTTTGATAGTTAATCAGCAAGCCCTAATTAATGCTAACCAGCGTGCTAATAATTAAAAAAGTGATTTGGTTCACGTTAATTATTTAATAATTGAAGTGGTATCTAAGTGAAGCATTAATACATAGTAATTGGTATTATTGAAAAGGGAGTAGGGGGTAAGCGGTAGGGAATGGTGGGAAATTTCAGACATTCTCAAAACAATCAAGAAAAGTATTTTTATTATGTCTAATTTAATGAGACCTGATATAACTTATTGAAATACAGCAAATTTTAGGAAGTGTGAGGTACAGTTTGAGACTAATCTATAATTTTTATTCATTCCCTGTTGCCTGTTGCCTGTTGCCTGTTGCCTGTTGCCTATTCCCTATTCCCTATTCTCTATTCCCTATTCCCTATTCCCTATTCCCTATTCCCTATTCCCTATTCCCTATTACCTATTCCCTAAAGCATAAAACTTTATACCTTATCAACTGGAAAACTGCTGTATGTCTAATAATGAAAAGACAAAAAAACTAACAATTAATTTTAATCAAATAGCAGCATCTCATTTGGCCGAAGGAAAGTTAAATGAGGCTTATGCAGCTTGTGTTAAAGCATTAAATAGCCAACCAGAATTTGCACCAGCTTGTAAAACTATGGGAGATATTTTTCAAGCACAAGGTGACATAGAAGCAGCCAAAAATTACTACAATAAGGCTATTCAAATACTACCTAATTTTGCTGAAGCTCATGCAAACCTGGGTAGTATGTATGCCAAACAACAGCAATGGGAACCAGCAATTTCAGCTTACGAAAAAGCCCTCAAAATTCAACCAAATTTAGCAGGAGTTTATCGAAATTTAGCTAAAGTCTGGCATAGCATTGGTCAAGAAAAATTAGTCACAGAATGTAATTATCAAGCAGTTATTCTAGAACCAGAATCATTGACAGCCACAGAACATCTAAATTTAGGAAATAAACTTTTAGAGTTAGATAAAATAGAGGCAGCAATTAACTGTTACCGTCATGCTATTAAAATCAACCCAAATTTATCCGCAGCATATCAACATTTAGGAGAAATTCTGAGTCAAAAGGGCGAGTTAGAAGATGCCTTAATAACTTTAAACCAAGGAATAAAATTAGCTCCTAAAAATCCTAGACTTTACTACTTACTAGGGAAAGTTTTCCAAGAAAAAAAAGAATATGATTTAGCTCACTCCGCCTATCTTAGTGCGATCAAACTCAAACCAGAAAATCATTTATTCCACAAAAAATTAGGAGATGTCTTTCAAGAAAAAGGAGAGCTAGAGCAAGCGATCGCCTGTTACCAAAAATCTCTAGAAATCAACCCTAATTTTTTTTTGCTTACTACAGTTTAGGTAATATATATATTAAGCAACAACGATGGGATGAAGCAATTTTTGCTTACCGTAAATCAACTATTATCAACCCAAAATTTTCTGGTGCATACTATAACTTAGCTGATGCTTTTCTGCACAATTATCAAAAAAAAGAAGCTATTAACGCTCACTTAGAAGCTGTGAGACTTAGACCAGAACATTCTTGGTTTTCTCATCATTCAGTCTTATGGAATAATTTATTAGAAAATAGGCTTGAGGAAGTATTAAATTTATATCAAAATGCCACCAAAATTGAGCAAAATAGTTTTTTTTGTCATCTCAATTTAGGGGAAATTTTCACAAAAATCGGAAATATTGAAGCAGCCATTAGAAGTTATAAAAAAGCCTGTTACAACCAAACAAAAAAAATCCATCCTACTTTTGTAGAAAAACATTGGAATTTTCATAACGTATCAAGTCCTAATTTCATTATTATCGGTTCTCAAAAAAGTGGTACAACCTCTTTAGCAAATTACATTAATCAACATCCTCAAGTTTTACCAGCTATTAAGAAAGAAACACATTTTTGGTCAGGAGAATTTCATCGAGGAATTGATTGGTATTTGGCTCATTTTCCTTCCATTCCTAAGTCACAAAATTTTATTACTGGAGAAGCTACTCCTAACTATTTAGTCAATTATAAAGTGGCAGAAAGAATCTATAGTTTACTACCCGGTCTTAAACTATTAGTCATTTTAAGAAATCCTGTAGATAGAGCCTTTTCTCAATACCATCATTGGCAAAGATTAAACTGGGAAGACCGCTCCTTTGAAGTAGCTATTAATCAAGAATTAGAAATACTCAAAACTACTCCGAAACAACCTCAAGGAGATAAAAAATATTGGCAACTTCCGGGAAATTATATAGGGAGAGGTGTTTATATAGAATTTATGCAGAAATGGATAGAAGTATTTCCCAGAGAACAATTTTTAATTTTGAGAGGAGAAGACCTTTATCAAGGGGCAAATGATACCATGAAGCAAGTTTTTGATTTTTTAGGTTTGCCAGAACATAAACTGCCAAAATATAAAAAGTTGAATTCTGGTTCTTATGCACCAATTTCCGATTTGCTCCGTCAACAATTATCTGAATATTTCCAACCTCATAATCAGAGATTAGAGGAATATTTAGGAATGAAGTTTAATTGGTAATTATTGAATAAGGAATGAGGAAAGACCGAAGTTGGAAAAAGGAAAAAGTGGATGAGGACTCACACCCCAACCAATTTTCATTAATTGATAATGGATAATGAATAATGGATAATTACCTATGGTTAAAACTGTTACGGAATTGAATATCAGAAAATCTGATTTCTTCTCTTGGTCAATTGGATATGGCGAGGAGACCTCGCCATCCCTCGACCGCTTTTGTCTCCTTGCTCATGAGAGGTTTTAAACCTTTGGGGATTAATTATCAATTATTAATTATCAATTATCCATTGGTAAATATCCTATAGAACCCATTTGGTATCTTTGCCTGGGTAAAAATTGATGTAGTCAAAAAATATATCCAAAGTTGATAAAACTACGTTCCGCTATGCGATAGAACTCCGTTCCGCTACGCGAACGCACTTCCACTCACTAATTCTCTTTTTCATCTTAATAAGCACCTACGCAGAGCGAATTACTTACCTCAAAAATACACGAAAATTTTTTCACAAGCAACCACCCTATATTTCTTACATATCAAAACTTTTAATCAATGGCCAAGGAAAGCGCGATCGCACTCAAATTATCCCCATTTTTCCCCCTAAATAGCTCATTTAAACTTTTTTGGGAAAAATTAGTTTAAATTCCAAATATATTTGACAAAATTTTATAAATTTAACTTATATAAAAGTTTTTTTTAACCAATTATTAAACCTTAAAAAGCTTACAGATAAAGCTTTTCAGAAGAGAAAACAGGAAGTATATTTTCTATAGAACCCATTTATCTTTGATTCTCGCCACTACTTGTAATGCCAAAATACTGTGGATGGGAACTCACACCCCAAGTAATTGTAAATATTCTATAGGAGGCGAGATATTCAACTCAAAATCAAAAGATAATTGCTGGTTTGTTGTTAGTCATTAACTATTTGTTTTTAGGAGTTATTAAAAATATGTCGGATGTAAATATTGAACAAGTAAGGACTGAAGGACTGAAAAAGTCAAAAGTGGATGAGAACTCACACCCCAAGTAATTGTAAATATTCTATAGGAGGCGAGATATTCAACTCAAAATCAAAAGATAATTGCTGGTTTGTTGTTAGTCATTAACTATTTGTTTTTAGGAGTTATTAAAAATATGTCGGATGTAAATATTGAACAAGTAAGGACTGAAGGACTGAAAAAGTCAAAAGTGGATGAGAACTCACACCCCAAGTAATTGTAAATATTCTATAGGAGGCGAGATATTCAACTCAAAACAAAAAGATAATTGTTGGTTTGTCGTTAGTCATTAACTATTTGTTTTTAGGAGTTACTGAAAATATGTCGGATGTAAATGTTGAACAAGTAAGGACTGAAGCTCGGAAAAAGTCAAAAGTGGATGGGAACTCACACCTCAAGTAATTGTAAATATCTGATAGAAGGCGGGGTATTAAACCCAAAATCAAAAGATAATTGCTGGTTTGTCGTTAGTCATTAACTATTTGTTTTTAGGAGTTACTGAAGATATGTCGAATGTAAATAATCAAAAAATATCCGTATTTAATTTAAAGCAAAAAGCTGAAATATATTTATCTCAAGGAAAGTTAGATCTAGCTTATGATACTTGTTCCCAAGCTTTAGAAATTTTGCCAAATTGTGGGGAAGTTTATAAAACTCAGGGCAATATATTGCAAAGAATGGGGAAGTTGGAATTAGCTAAAAATTTTTACAGAAAAGCGATTAAATATAATCCAAATTTAGCAGAAGCTCATGCAAATATGGGTAGTATCTTTGCTAGGCAACAGCAATGGGAAAAAGCGATAAAATATTATGATAAAGCTATTAGTCTTCAACCACATTTTGCCGGATTTTATCGAAATTTAGCTAAAATATGGCAAAGCTTAGGTAAGCATGAATTAACAAAAGAATGCACTCATAAAGCACTTGATTTAGAAGCTAAATATGAGCAGAAGATAAGTAAGATAGAAATATTTTCAGCTACTGAAGTAAATATGCTAGCTTCTCAAACAATTGAAAAACAAACTCATCACATTTTTAGAAGTAGAAAAGTATATTCACAATCAGCATTTGTCACAGTAGTACCTGGAGGAAAAGGTTATATTAACACGGGAGTTACCGCAGTAATAACCTCTGAAAATAAGCTAGTATCAGAAGTTTCTACAAGAAATGCTGAATTAATTATCTATTCATCAGAACTACCATCTATCTATAATATAGAAGGAACAGTTGCTTTATTATCAATAAAATGGGGTAAAAATAATTATTTTCATTGGATGTTTGATATAGTAACTCGAATTCATTTACTACTTCTTAGTAGCTTGAAAATAGATAAATTCGTAGTTAATCAATGCCAGAAAAAATTTCAAAGAGAAACTATAGAATCTTTGGGTATATCCCAAGACAAAATTATAGAAAGCGAAATTTATCCCTATATACAAGCTGAAAGATTATTAGTTCCTTCTTTCTCTTATTCCGATGGAAAATATCTGAGAATCCCTAAGTGGGGATGTGATTTTTTAAGAAATTCATTTTTGTCAGAGGAAGCTAAAAAAACAAGATATTATCAAACAGAAAGGATATATATTAGTCGGAAAGAATCATCACGACGACGAGTAGTTAATGAGGAAGAAGTAATCAGTTTTTTAGATAAATTTGGTTTTGAAAGTATTACTTTAGAATCAATGTCTGTTGCAGAGCAGGCAGCACTGTTGGCTAGTGTTAAAGTTGTAGTAGCACCTCATGGTGCAGGATTAACTAACCTTGTATTTTGTAGTTCTGGCACTAAAGTTATAGAATTTTTTGCTCCTGAATATATAGTTAAATACTATTGGATAGTTAGCAATGTATGTGGCTTGGAATATTACTACTTATTAGGTGATGAATTTGATAAATACTTTTCTGGTCAACCATTCCATAAAGATATTCTTGTTAATTTGCAGAAACTATTAGACTTAATGAAACTTGCAAAAATTATTTAACTCACTGCGCTCTAAGGTTAATAATACTAATAGAGATTTCCAATAATAAAAAATAAAATCAATTATCGCACTCTTATTTATCAATTATTTACCCCTACTCCCTACTCCCTACTCTTTCTTTTCTGAAGATGTCTAATGATATAATCATTAATGAAGTAAGTATGGCTAACATTAACTGAATGGAAAACCCAGAAGCAGCAGCATTAAAATTTAACGAAGAAGCAGAACATTATCTAACTCAAGGAAATTTTGAAAAAGCTTATGCTACTTGCTTAAAAGCTTTAGAATTAGTTCCATATTTTGCACCTGCTAGTAATACAATAGGGCAAATAATGGAAAAAATAGATGCCTTAGATTCAGCTATTGATTGGTATAACAAAGCTTTGGAAAAACAACCAAACCTAGCTGAACTTCATGCAAATTTAGGTAAAATTTATGTCAAACAACAACAGTTGCATAAAGCTATTACTTGCTACGAAATAGCCACTAAACTACAACCAAATTTTGCCGATGCTTATCGTGCCCTAGCACAAATATGGCATCAAATAGATAAGCCAGAATTAGCTGCCTCTTGTTGGTATAAAGCACTGAATTTAAAACCAGAATGGGCAACAGATTTAGAATATCTGAAATTGGCAAAAACTCTATTAAAATACCAGCTAAAGAAAGAAGCGATCGCTTGTTATGAACAAGCACTTAAATTAAATCCAAATCTATCCCAAGCACATCATAATTTAGGAGAAATTTATAGTGGTGAAGAAAATTGGCAAGAAGCTATATTAAACTACCAAAAAGCTATTCAAGTTAATCCCAAATTTTCCTGGTCTCATCACAGCTTAGGCAAAGCTTTCGCCAATATTCAGCAGTGGGAAAAAGCAATTTCCTCTTATGAACAAGCACTTCAACTAAACCCTGAAACTGCTGTTACTTATCATTGTCTTGGAGATGCTTTAGTCAATCAAAAAAATTTAGATGCAGCAATTACTGCTTATCAAAAAGCCATAGAATTACAGCCTGAAATTTGGGTGGTTCATCATAAATTAGCAAATATTTTTCAAGAAAAAGAAGAATTAGAGCCAGCCATCCTTGCTTACCATCAAGCTATTCAATTAAATCCAGATTTTCTCTGGTCTTACTACAGTTTAGGAGAAACATTAATCAAGTTACAAAGGTGGAATGAAGCAGTAGTAGCTTTTCTTTATGCCTTTAAAATTAATCAAGATTTATCAAATATCCATGAAAAATTAGGATATGCCCTCGAACAACAATCTCAATCAAATTTACCAGAAACTATTAACTATTATTCCCAGATTATTCAAAACCCTCAACCACAAAAATCTAGCCCCATTAAAGAATTATCAATTCAGCCAGAAGCACCAGAATTTTACTTAAAATTAGGAAACTTACTAGGACAGAAAAATTTATTTAATGCAGCAATAATAATTTATAACCTGGGTTTGCAAGTCCAGCAAAATCATCCAGAAATTACTAACAAACTGGCTCAACTAGAAAACAAAAAAAATCAACTAGACCAGGAACTTACTAACTGCCAAAATACCGTCAACAAAAATCCCAAAAATTTCCGTCATCACTATCAACTAGGCAACATATTCTTCAAACTTCAGAGATTCGACAAAGCCATAACAACTTACATAAATGCCATTCAACTCAAACCTGAATATCCCTGGTTTTTCTTCTATTCAAACTTATTAAATTTTATTATTAAACAACGAAAGCTCCAGCAAGTATTAGAATTATTTCAAAAAATTACTCAAGAAAATCAAGACAGTATTTGGTCTTACATTAACCTCGGAGAAATTCTCACAGCAACAGGAAACTTAGATGCAGCAATCAAAAATTATCAAACCGCCTCCTACAACAAAACCCGTCAACTTAATCCTTCCTTTGTTAAAAATCATTGGAATTTACAAAATGCCAGAGGTCCTAACTTTATTATTATTGGTGCTCAAAAAAGTGGTACAACTTCACTAGAAAATTACATAGCTCAAAACCCCCATGTTATACCAGCAATAAAAAAAGAGACTCATTTCTGGTATCGAGACTTCAACAAAGGAATTAATTGGTATCTTGCCCACTTTCCTCCAATTCCTAAATCAGAAAATTTTATCACCGGAGAAGCAACCCCTAACTATTTAGAAAATCATCAAGCTGCCGAGCGAATATACAATGTATTTCCAGAAGTAAAACTATTAGTAATATTGAGAAATCCTATAGATAGAGCCTTCTCTCAATACCATCATTGGATTAGACTAAATTGGGAAGACCGCACCTTTGAAACAGCCATAAATTCCGAGTTAGAAATACTCAGAAAAAATCCCGAAAAACCAGAGGGAGGCAAAAATTATTGGCAGCAACCAGGTAACTATATAGGGCGTGGTATTTATATAGAATTTATCAATAAATGGTTAGCAATATTTCCCAGAGAACAACTACTTATTTTAAAAGGAGAAGACCTTTATGAAAAACCTGTAGAAACAATGAAACAAGTTTTTGAATTTTTAGGACTGCCAGAACATCAACTTTCAGAATATAGAAAGTTAAACCCTGGGTCTTATTCATCAATAAGTAATGAGATGCGCCAGAGGTTGAGTGAATATTTTCAACCTCATAATCAGAGGTTAGAGGAATATTTAGGAATGAATTTTGATTGGGAATAAAATTTAACTTGCTTCAGTTTTGTACAATAGTTAAAATCAAAATAAATTACATTGAACAGTATCGTCATTTTTAATATAAGGAGTAGTTTATGGCAAGAAAAATCTTAAAAGGTAAAGATGCAAAAATGCTCGAAAAGCCTCTAAAAAAAGATATTAAATGGACTCCAAAAAAATTAACTCTTGCCGGAATAGGTTTATTAATCCCTTATACTGCAATTGTCGTCTATGTCATATCTTTTGGAGTACCTTTAGGTTTAGTGATTGTGATGATAGCAATTCCTGTAATATTTTTCGGGGGATTTTCTCTACTATATTATTTAACAAGAAATTTATGAAATAGCTTTGTTGCACGAATATATCTAACCCTCTATTAAATCAGTGTTATAGATCGACGATTTATTATATCCTTAGCAATACCATCTTCCAAACCACCCCGATGTATCCATAGTTTATCCCCAATAATTTCTATATGAACTAAACATCCATGAACTTGTATATCGTCCTCCCATTCTTGAGTAATTAATCAAAAATTATTCAATCAACCCTCCATCATTCCCTTTGTAGAATCAAATTATTTTGGCAAGAAAATTTGAAAAATATGCTCAATCAACCTAGTTTTAATCCTGCTTACTTAATTGAAACTCTCGAACCAGATACGGTATTTTTCATATCTGAAAGAGAATCTGTCTGTTTACAAGACCCACTTTATTATCGTTTAGTTCAGTTAATTGATGGTAAACGTAATGTTGATGAAATTATTGATATTCTGCAATTAGAAATTATACAATACCAAGAATTAACACCAGAAAATCCTAATTTTTTCCAAGATATTCTGAATTTCAGTATTAAAATTCAACAAGCTCTGTTTCAATTAAACAAACAAGGGTATCTATTAGAAAATAATGAATTATTACCGTCTAATTTAGCTATTTTTTGTCATCATATTCAGATTTCTCAGTCTCAAGCTTATAATCAATTACAATCGATTAAAGTTACTGTCAAAACATTAGGTTCGGTAACAGATAAAGATTTTATTTCCCTGTTAAAATCTTTTCAGATTCAAGTGGCTGATTCAGGAGATTTAACGATTATTTTGACTGACGATTATCTCCATCCTAACTTAGATGAATTTAACAAACAGGCTTTAGCTTCTCAAACTCCTTGGATGTTAATCAAACCATTAGGAACAATTGGTTGGATCGGACCTTTATTTCAACCCGATCAAACAGGATGTTGGGATTGTTTTGCACAGCGTTGGCGAGATAATCGACCGATTGAAGAGTTCATTAATAGAAAGAAAGAGGAAGCAAAACTTTTAACTTCCCCCCTGGGTTTTTCTCAGGCAACAATCCAAACAACTTTAACCATAGCTGCAACAGAAATTTTTAAATGGATTATCCAAAAAGGCAATCCTAGATTAGCAGGAAATCTGATTACTTATGACCATCTAACTCTACAAACTCAAAACCACATTTTAGTTAAACGCCCTCAATGTTTTAGTTGCGGAAAAGTATTTAATAAACAACCTTTACCTGTAGTTTTAGGACATCGAAAAAAAGCCTTCACTTCTGATGGAGGGCATCGTTTTTGTTCTCCTGAAGAAACTTTGAGAAAGTATCAACATCATATTAGTCCGATTACGGGTGTTGTGCGAGAATTGGCAAAAATTACCAGTCAAGGATTAGTTCATACTTATGTTGCCAAACATCATTTTAGGAATATTTTCGACAATTTAGATAGCTTACGTCAAAATATGGGTGGCAGAAGTGCCGGGAAAGGGAGAACTGATAGTCAAGCAAGAGCTAGCGGTTTTTGTGAGGCGATCGAACGTTATTCGGGGGTGTTTCAAGGAGATGAAATTAGAGAACAAGGGAGTTATGAAAAATTGGTAGAAAAAGCTATTCATCCGAATCAATGCATGATTTTTAGTGAGGAACAATACCAAAATCGAAAAGAGTGGAATGTTGAGTGTAAAGGGTGGTTTCAAAAAGTACCAGAACCCTTTGATGAAACTAGAGTAATTGATTGGACTCCTGTATGGTCTTTAACTGCTCAAGAGTTTAAATATTTACCTACTTCTTACTGTTACTATGGATATCCTGAATCTGATTCTTCTGATTTCTTAGATTGTTGGGCTGATTCTAATGGTTGTACGGCAGGAAATACGATAGAGGAAGCAATTTTACAAGGGTTTATGGAGTTAGTAGAACGGGATTGTGTGGCTTTATGGTGGTACAATCGTTTATCAAAACCTCAAGTATATTTAGACAGTTTTAAACAACCTTATTTTCAGCAGTTAAAACAATATTATCAAAGTCTGAATCGGGATTTATGGGTGTTAGATATTACGAGCGATTTGAATATTCCTTGTTTTGCTGCTATTAGTTCTAGAAATGATAGAGAAGTAGAAGATATTATATTAGGATATGGGGCACATTTCGACCCAGAAATAGCTATTAGTCGGGCGTTAACTGAGGCGAATCAAATATTACCTAATGTACTATCTTTTAGGGATGATGGAACAACGAATTATCCCCCTTCTGCTGATATATTAGCACTTAAATGGTGGCAAACTGCAACTTTAATCAATCAACCTTATCTAGTTCCTAATAATCAAATTATGTCGAAAAAAAGTAACGATTATTTTCAATTAGCTAGTGACGATCTATTAAAAGATGTTAAATTGTGTCAGCAAATTGTTGAGAAAAATGACATGGAACTGTTAGTATTAGACCAGACTCGTAGTGATATTGGGTTGAGGGTAGTTAAGGTGATTGTTCCAGGGATGCGTCATATGTGGAAGCGATTAGGGTTAGGAAGATTGTATGATGTTCCTGTAAAAATGGGATATTTGAAAGAGTCTTTAACGGAAGAACAATTAAATCCTTTTCCCATGTGGATGTAAATTTTTAGTAATATCATGTCCGATTGAATACTTATCAATAATCAGGGAAGAGTCAGGAGTTATATCATGTCTAGTTGAATACTTATCAATAACGACGGAGGAATCAAGAGTTAGGAATCAGGAGTCACGAGAGAAGAATAAGAAGAAGGAAGTTTTTTATCACTAATTGAACGGACATGATATAAGTTACTCTCATTAAGTTTTAGTAGAGTTAATGATCAAGAAAAATAATTAACAATTCTCTCTTTTTAAGGGGATGAAAATTAAAATATTCCTGATTTAAAGCTACTGATTTCACGGGATAGTCACTGATAACTGAAGTCTGCAGTTCTTCCGGAGGAAGCTAATATCAAATCCGGTTAAACAGCCATAGAATGGTTAAGTTAGGAGTCCTCAGGAGTCAGTCGGACCTCCTCAGGAGGAGAAAGAATTACAAAGATAAACGTAGTTATGGCGATTGAAGATTTTTTTTATGTCCAATTAAACGGATTTGATATAACTGATACCGTAGCTCCTCTATAAAGAGGCTAACTGATAACTGAATTGACTGCTGGGCTTAAAGATGGCCATAGGGGAAGTGAACTGAACTCTATTCTATCACCTATTCATGCAACAAATCCCTAGAAGCTTTAGAAAATAGACAAACTAAAATGACCGAAAACCTTAATATAATAAATATTTTAAAAACTATTCTGATAATACCTATAATGATAAGTGACATAATAGTATTTAAAATACCTGGAATAGGATTAATAATAATAAAGAATCTAATAAATTAGACTGAGTTTCTCAAGTTAATGAATCCAGGTAAGAACCAAGAATCAAACTGAAAATTTTCACCTAAAGATTTAGCCAAATCAATTTCACCAGATTTTTTTATATTTTCCTTTCCATTCAACCCAATCATTTTCAATATTCAATAACCTTGGCAACTTTTTCACAAAATTAAAAAAAGTTGGTGGGAAATTACTCAAATTTTTCCAGTAAAATTTAAACCTATTATAGCAAATTGATAAATGTTTGCTACAAATAGCTAGGGTATTTTTTAGGAGTCAACCCACCCCTAACCCCTCCCAGGAGGGGACCCAGGAGGGGAAGTCAGGAGGACCGAGTCAGAATGAATTGCTTCAATACCAATTTTTAGGTCATAAATTATCTTTTTCTCTTGGTGCGCTACCAGGTACTACTGGTGTCGTCGCGGGGTCGCACCGCTCTCTTGGTCGATTGGAGATGGCGCAGGTTTCCTAGCCATCCCACCCTACGGGAAGCTGCGCTAACGACCGCTTTGTCAAAGAGACATTTCCTGTACTTGTATTTTAGTCACACTTATATTACTTATTACTGTGCATGACTACCATTCCACTCTATGATTATCTATAAGAAATTACTTGGTAAAAAGGAATCAAAATGACAGAAAAAATCCCAGAAGTTACTATCTATACTGATGGTGCTTGTAGTGGCAATCCTGGTCCTGGTGGGTATGGTATAGTTATTATTACTGATAAACAGCGCCAAGAACTATCTGGTGGTTATAAGTTAACTACTAATAACCGCATGGAATTAATGGCAGCAATACTAGGACTTCAAACCCTAGAATCTGCCTGTGATGTTACTCTTTATACTGACTCTAAATATATAGTTGATGCCATTACTAAAGGTTGGGCAAAACGCTGGCGAGCTAATGATTGGAAACGGAATAAAAAAGATAAAGCAATGAATCCCGATCTATGGGAAAAATTATTAGATTTATGTAACCAACATCAAGTGGAATTTTTTTGGGTGCGCGGTCATTCTGGCAATATAGAAAATGAGCGATGTGATAAGTTAGCAGTGCAAGCATCACAACAACCGAATTTACCGCAAGACTCCGGTTATTAAAATATGACTGATGTAAGAGTGTGGGGAGTGCTCGCCCCAAACTCATCTTTCAACCTGCACCTTCTGCACCTTATATCAAATCCGGAAGCATTGGTGTAATTAGATTCATAGTGTGGAGAGATGTGAAGATAAAAAAAGATTTGGCAATGGCGCTGTTATGAAACATTTTTTTAGACCAAACCCGAGCGGATTTGATATTAGACATAAATTCTGGTACTCCCTGAATACCAAGATTTAACTGAAAGACAACACCAGCACCAGACTCCTCTGTTGTCAGGCGATCACCAAGTATTTAGTATTTTTTTCTTCTTTAAAAAACCGACTTTAAACCTTCATTATATAGAATCCGGTTATACAGTATATATTTATAGTTCTATCCATACTTCAACCTCCCCACCTCCCCACACTCTTTATCTCTGCCAACTATATAATAAGTATTCAACCGGATTTGATATTATTCGGCAAGATCAAATCTCATCAATCGGAAATTATTTGAAGTCTTGAGTAAGAAAATATCTCTGAGGTGAGAGATATTATTTTTCTGATTATCTATTTACATAATATTAACCTTTACGAGGAACATAAACTAGCCTATTATCTGAGTATTGGTACTGATTTTTTTCAAACAATAACTATTCAAAAAATGTCTGAAAGCTGATGATAAAAACTCTTATTATCTAGTTTTTTATTGAGAAACTAAGCCATGGACTACCAACTGCTAATTTCTGACGTATATAGATGAGCGATTGTTAAAGTTTTCAATTATAATTATTAATTTTATAGCTGATAAATAACTGTTATTTATCCATTGTGATTTTTTCGATCTATTGATAATAATATTAATTGTTGATTAATAGCGATTAACCTTGATATTACTTGTTTATTCTTCCACATTCGTGATTATTTATAAATAACTTGACATTTATTACTTTCCTTGTATAATTATTGAATTTCTCATAATCTGTGATCAAACTGTACAATATTTAGATCGATAAAGATATTAATGATTTTAATGTGAGGTAAAATATGAATAACAAACTAATTATTATCATATTTAGTATTATATTTTCTTTAATTAATCCTGGGGTTGCTCAGTCGCAAGAAGTATTACAAGAAATTAAACAAACTGGTGTACTGAAAGTCGGAATGAGAAAAGATGCGGCTCCTTTTGGTTATGTTTATGGTAGTAAATGGGAAGGAATTTGCATAGAATTAATGAATGGGTTTAAAAAAATTTTAGAAGAAAAATTAAACAGAAATATTAGTATAGAAAAATTAGAAATTCTTCTTGATGAAGAATCAGAAAAAGGTCGTCACCGCAGCGTAGCTAATAAGCGAGTTCATCTAGAATGTGGTCCTAATACTATTAGAAAAAATCCACCAACAGGAGTCATTTATTCCAAACGTTTCTTCACCACTGGTAAATATTTAATGATGAAGCCAGACAGAAGACTAACAGTTAATCCTGATGGATTTATGGAAGGAATTTTAATTGGAGTTCTCAATGATTCTCTGACAAAATAATTCATTGATAGTCGATACCAACTAGCAGACCAAAAGGTTTATCAAGGAGCGTCGGGAAGAGAAACTGCTGTGAAAGATGCTGTTGCAGGTACTATTGATGCTTTTGCTAGTGATGGTATTTTATTAGTAGGAGAAGCTTTCCGGAAAGGATTAAAGGAAACTCAATATTCAATAGAACCAAATCGACCACTTACCTGTATTTCATACAGCATGATTTTACCCGCCAATGATTCAGAGTGGGAAAAAACAGTCAATGAATATATTCGCGTTAAACTTTCCATTAGTCAAATTACAGATATTTTAACCAAATTAGCAGGAGCAACATCTCCATTGCTGATAAATGTAGTGGGTTATAGAACCCATTTGATCGCTATCTATTTATATAGTTATAGTTAAAGATAGGGAGTAGGGGAGTAGGGGAGATGGGAGAATTTTTCGGTAGTTGTGCATTTTCATGGGTCGTGCATTGTCATTATTTTTGTTACCAGAACAGTGGGAGCATCTTGCCCCCATGCCAGGCATTCCTTGTTCTTGTATACCATTACGCGACCAGGACTACCAATTTTTCTACCTTTTTCCCCTCTTCTCTAACTGAATCTCCTAACTTCTGACTCGGTCTTCCTAACTCCAGTAGCTAAAATCACATACCGCGTGCATAGATACCAAATGGGTTCTATAAAAAAACAGGAAGAAGAAATTAAGCCATCTTGCCTCTTGCTTCTTGCTTCTTCCTTACCTTTGCTATACAATACCGATGCTACCGGACATAATATGATTACCTGGTAACGAGCAAAAAGTTCATTTAGCCTCTAAACTAGATTCAGCAATCTATATATTAGGAGGGTTAGCTTTGACTGAAGATAATAACTATTCATCCCCTTCCATAGCTACTATTTCTCGTCAAGAATTACGGGAGTTAGTTCGATCACAACTTCAAGCTCTGTTAGAACAAGATAACTTATCTGGAGCTAAAGCGATGTTAGTTCCTGTACAACCAGCTGATATTGCCGAAGCGATCGAAGGTTTACCAGAAACAATGCAAGTCATCGCATTTCGCTTGCTTTCTAAACGTGAAGCGATCGAAGTTTATGAACAACTAGACTCCAGCGTACAACAGTCTCTGTGCGAAAAGTTCAAACGCCAAGAAGTTATAGATATCGTTGATAAAATGTCACCTGATGACCGTGCTAAACTATTTGAAGAATTGCCCGCAACCGTTGTCAGGCGTTTATTAGGTCAACTTAGCCCTGCTGAACGCCAAGCTACAGCGCAGCTTCTGGGTTACAACTCTGGAACAGCAGGACGGATAATGACTCCGGAATACATCTCCCTAAAAGAAGAATATACAGTTTCTCAAAGTTTAGAACGTATTCGCTCATTAGCTCACGTTACTGAAACAGTTTATTCTCTATATGTGACTGACACTAACCGTCATCTCACAGGTATTCTGTCATTGCGAGATTTAGTCACTTCTCAACTCAACCAAACCATCAGCGAAATTATGAGCCGTGATTTTGTCTGCGTGCAAACTGGTACTGACCAAGAAGAAGTTGCTCGTATTATTCAGCGTTACGACTTTTTGGCAATACCAGTAGTAGATAGCGAACAACGACTCGTGGGTATCATTACCATTGATGATGTTCTCGATATTTTGGAACAGGAAACTACCGAAGATATTTATGCTCTAGGTGGCGTACAGTCTGAAGGTGATAACTATTTCCAGGTAAATCTATTTACTGCTGCTCGCAGAAGAGTGGTCTGGTTATTTGTGTTACTGCTGACAAATAGTGTGACGGGTGGAATTATTACAGCGCAAGAAGATATTCTGAAAAAAGTAGTTGCCTTAGCAGCATTTATTCCATTGTTGACTGGTACTGGAGGGAATGTGGGAGCGCAATCTTCCACTGTTGTGATTAGAGGTATGAATACCGATGAAATTTGGAAAATAGGGCCATTTAAAGTGATTCTGCGTGAAGCTGCTGCTGGCGCAATACTTGGGAGTGTTCTCGGTTTGTTAGCAACAGTTTGGGCTTTCCTGTTTATTGTCAATGGTAATTTAGAAGTGTCAGTGACAGTGGGTGTAAGTTTGCTGGCAATCTCAATTTTGGCTTCTGTTGCTGGTTCGTCTTTGCCATTCCTGTTTCGTTCATTTGGGTTAGACCCCGCCTTAATGTCAGCACCGTTTATTACTACTGCTGTAGATGTTCTCGGTGTTTTGATTTATTTCAACTTGGCACGAGTAATTCTACAAATATGAAAAAGTGTCGGGGCGGGTTTCAAGGTTGGGCAAAAATTGTTATACCTAGCTATTTATATTTAATATCATGTCCGGTAGCATCAGTATTGTATAGCGAAGCTAAGGAAGAAGGAAGAGGGAAGAGAAAAGAGGGAGGAAGACTATTGAGCAAGAAAAAAACCTAAATTTCCTGTAGATATTCACTCTTGGGTTTACACAAACAATACCAATGGACATGATATAAAACCCGCCATGACAAATTTTAAATATATTATGCTGCCACGGTTCATATATCAGAACTTACGCAAGTACGCTATATATAGTTTTTAATAACTATGATATGTCTGTATTTAGTTAGTAAATTTGACCAGTGCCGTAAAACTATGTTATACTGTGGCCAGATAACTTTTGTTGGGCTACACGATCACGTCATCAACAAAACATTTAAGACTGAAGAATCCCGCGTTGTCGCGTAAGCGCAACGTCGGGAGTATATCAAAACTAACTACGGTCAATTTCTGCCAAAATTTTATCTAAGATTTCTTGGGCACCTTGTTTTCTCAATTTTTGAGCTAATTCAATACCTATTTGTTCTGCATCAGAGGCAGCACCAGTAACAATATCCTTAACTAATTTCTGACCATCTAAACTAGCAACAATGCCAGTTAAAGTCAGTTGTTCCTCTTCTATTTTAGTATTGACACCAATCGGAACTTGACACCCACCTTCCAACTCTCTCAAAAAAGCACGTTCGGCATAACATCTTTGAGCCGTGGAAGTATGTTCCAGACTCTTCAATATATCAAGAATATCATTATCTCCGTCACGACATTCTATTCCTAAAGCACCTTGCCCAACTGCATGAAGAGAAACTTCTGGCGGTATAACCTGATGAATGCGATCGCCCATACCCAATCTATGCAAACCAGCAAAAGCTAAAACTAGGGCATCATACTCTCCAGCATCTAATTTTGCTAATCTAGTATTGAGATTACCACGAACATCCTTAAATTCAAAATAGGGGTAATGGTGGCGGAGTTGTGCCAAACGTCTCAAGGAAGATGTACCAATAACAGCACCTTCTGGCAAAGCTTCAAGTTGTTTATCTTTAAACTTTTCATGGACGACTAGAGCATCTGCTGGGTTTTCCCGTTCGGTAACACAACCTAAAACTAGACCTTCTGGAAGATTTGTAGGTAAGTCTTTGAGAGAATGAACTGCTAAGTCAGTTTCGTTTTGCAGCATTCCCAACTCTAGTTCCTTGGTAAAAAGTCCTTTGTCCCCAATTTTTGCTAAGGCCACATCCAGAATTTTGTCCCCCTGAGTAGACATGGTGTGGACTTCAAATGTGATATCTGGGAAATTTTTCTGGAGTTCTTCTTGTACCCAATAAGTTTGAACTAAAGCGAGTTGACTTTTGCGGGAACCGATCCGAACGGTACGAGTAGGGGCAGATACTGTCATATCTTAATAATTTCGAGTAAATAATTGTGGTCATTCTTTCTATAATACCGTAAAAAGGGGCCTAATATAGCGCTACGCGCAAGTCAGAAGTCAAAAGTTAAAAGTTAAAGCAGTTAATTCTGGCTCAAAAAATTTATTGCTGGCTCAGTTGCAGTTAATTCTGGCTCAAGTATAAATCTAGTTGCAATTAATCCTGGCTGAAAAAGTTCCTTATTGCTGGCAACTACAACTAATTATCCAAAGCTTCGCTAACGTTGAACTGGGTTTATGCCATACCAGGAGAAGGTTTTATACCATTTTGAAAAAAGAATGTTACGAATAGTAAGAGGGATAAAAATAATTTTCAGGAGACATCCCTTTGACAAAAAAGATGATTTCCAACCTAAAAAGTGGTATTGAAGCCATTCCCATACGACTCCTGACTCCTGACTTCCCCTCCTGGGAGGGGGAGGGGCGAGGGGTGGGTTGACTCCTAAAAAATCCCCTAGTTATTTGTAGCAAACATTTATCAAAATGGTATT
>NZ_RCBY01000309.1 GCF_003838195.1 Okeania hirsuta | reverse complement strand
TCTCCCCATCTCCCCATCTCCCCATCTCCCCATCTCCCCATCTCCCCATCTCCCCCGCTCATTATTTACGAGCGATTGCATAATAGCGCCAAGGTGCAGGATAACCTTCAATTGTCAACGAAGGGTCTTGAGGATTGAGAAATTCTGACAAACTATCAATATTTGCCCAAGAAGTGCGCCGTTGTTCTGCTACTGACAAAGGTTCGGCAAAAAAACAATTAATATCACTAAACCCCGCTCGCCCTATCCAACTCTCTAAACAGGACTGAGTGGGGAGAAACCAAATACCTCGTGCTTGAGCATAACGTTTCCGAGGTGTTAGAGCTACTGGTAAATCTCCTGGAATGCCTTGACAGTCAATAATAATTTCCCCCTTGGGCGCTAAAGCTTCTCGCATTTTGCGTAGTAAAGCAATAGGGTCAGTGTGATGATAGAGAATACCCAAGCAGAAAATGGTGTCAAAAAATTGAGGGTAATAGTGAATGTGTTCAACTCCCAACAGTTCAAATATCAGCATTTTTTGTTGCACAATATTTTGAATAAGTTGAAAATTCCAAAAATGTTTTGCGTAGGGTTCAAAACCAATAACTAACTCGGGTTGTTGAGCTGCCATGCGGAACATAAAATAACCATTGTGGCAGCCAATATCGGCGACTCTACGATTTTTCAGAGAACTAATATGTGGCAAAATGCGTTCCCATTTCCAATCAGAACGCCATTCAGCATCAATGTTTATACCAAATAGTTCAAACGGACCTTTTTTCCAAGGACAAAATGTTTGCAAACTGTTCCGGAACAGTTGTTGTTGCTCTGGGGAGAGTTCCTCAGCACGACCGACTTTTATTGCTGCGCAGGAAAAGTCGAAAAAATGACTTTTGATATCTGTAACTGTTTGTACTGCTTCGTAATACTTTTGAGTAGAGGTTTCAAATAATTTTTTGTGTTTTTCTTGACGGGTTTTTAATATTGCTTCTGTATTGATCGGGATGTCATATTTATATAAATAATCTGAGGGAATATGGCCGATACTATTATTAAACATGAGACTAAATTTAGAGTTGGTGATGGATCTACGAGCAGAGCCTTTAGTTATAACGATGCCTGATATCGAAGATGAGCGTTATTATACTGCCCAATTGGTTGACCTTTACACCTTCAACTTTGATTACCTTGGCACTCGGGTTGAGGGTAATGGTGGAGGAAACTACCTCATCTCAGGTCCAGACTGGAGCGCAGAGCAACCCGAAGGAATTAAGCGAGTAATTCCGTCAGAAACAAATTTAGCTTACTCACTATTACGTACCCAGCTTTTTAATCCTGACGATATTGATAACGTGCAATTCAGGAAAAATATAAGGCTCAACCCTTGAGTGAGTTTCTGGGTACTCAGCCACCAGAAGCTCCCCCAGAAATTGACTATCCTCCAATCTCTTCTGAAACTTTGAATGAGCATTTCTTCGAGTATGTCAACTTCTTGCTTCAATTTGCTCCTACCCATCCCACTGAAGAAAGATTGCGCAAAAAATTTAAGAAAATTGGAGTGGAACCTGGAGCAGTATTTCCCCCAGAAGGTGTTTCTCAAGAGTGGCTAGATGCGATCGCATCCGGTCAACAGGCAGGAATAGACACTATTGATGAAACTGCCCAGGAAACTACATCATCCGCTGGCGTATTTGGAACGCGAGAAGAACTCAATAATGATTATCTCAAACGTGCAGTTGGATCCCTACTGGGTATCTACGGGAACTCAATAGCTGAGGCATTTTACCCAGGTTACATAGTAGATGAAAATGGAGAATTGCTTAATAGCGGGAACTATAATTATCTGTTACAGATTCCCCCAGAAGGCATACCTGCCCAAGCATTCTGGTCGGTGACCATATATGATGGAGTAACTCGTTATTTAATTCACAACCCGCTCGATCGTTACTTGATTAATTCACCGATGCTAGAAGAACTAGAAGAGAATGCAGACGGAAGCATCACCCTATATCTACAATACGAATCTCCTGGGACAGAAAAAGAATCAAACTGGCTTCCGGCACCGGATGGACCTATGTATGTTATCATGCGCATTTACATACCAGAAGAATATGTAATCAACGGTAGTTGGGAAGCTCCACCTATGGTCATTGCTGAGTAAAAATGTGTAGGAGATATTTGACAGGAATATTCGGATTAGTTCGGATTGCTCCCTAGTAAACATTTTTGCTGCTGTCCATCCTAAAGCTAGCTTTATCGCCCTTTGGGATGTGGCCTGAGATTGTGTTGTTAACCCATTTGATGAGGTTTTACCCATGTTCTTTAACCGTATTTTGAAGCCAATAACGCTCTTGCACTTTCTTTTTCAGAAAAATCCACTTGTAAAGAAGGCTAAAGAGCTAATCCTTTCTCTGTTGATTGCCATCCTTTGCTTGGCGATCGTTGCGCCCTCTGTCGCCCTGGCGGATGCCAGCGTTATCGGCCCAAACCCATTTATTGGTGATTTTGAAACCCATATTGGAACGCTTGAGTTCGAGTCAAATGGTTATCCAACTTCGGAAACCGTTGACAAGCTCTACGATGGGCGTTGCACAGTGACGAATGATTTGATATTTTTGATTGAATTGGATTGTGGATTAATCAATTGCTAGAATGATTAATTAATGGTTATTTTTAGTCAAAATCTAAACCAATTTTTGGCAATATCATTCCATAATGTGCAACCCCCTACGATGAGATGGATTTCCAGCGAGCTACCCAACTGTATTTATGGTCCGTACCTATGGTGAGTATGGCTGAATGGCAAGCTGCTCATGAAGAGACTTTTGGGATAGAAACGGGTGAAATTGTAGTTTACCAAACTTTCCCAGAAAAGTTAGGTATCCTCACCGCCAATGCTACGACACCCTACATCATTGGCTTCTTTGACCTGGCCAAAACTGGTCCTGTAGTTGTCGAAATGCCTGCTGGAGAAGCAGCCGGTTTTGCTGATGATATTTGGCAGCGTCCTATCGTTGACATGGGTCAAACCGGACCTGATGAGGGCTTGGGCGGTACCTACTGTATTTATGGTCCTGGTCAAAAGGGCTTAATCCTAAAGAATACTAAAAAGTGCGAATACCGCGTCCCATCGACCACCTTTAACGTATTTTGGGGTTTTCGCTCTCTCAACTCGGATAAAACCTAAAAAGCGTCGGGAGGAAGTTAGCCAGACCGTTTTAACGGCTGGTTGAATAACGACACGCGGGTAATAAAGCGAAGTAAAAATCTGCTATACTAGAAATGGCAAGTAAGAACAAGGTTTGTCGCCATGACAAGACCGCACTTTGCGGTGAAACTCCGGTGGACAGGAGACGGGGAATTAACTTCCTACGACGGCTGTTAGCTCCGCATTCCGCAGGAAAAGCAAGTAGGCAGCTAAAGCAGCGAGAAGATTGCTCCAACCAGTGCGAGTAAAACCACTCGTGAAAGCTAACAAAAAAAAGTAAACTGAAGAGCTACTTAATGCCCTGCGAATTTATCCCTTGGCACAACCAAGCGACAGTCCCGTTCCTATCAAGGATATTACCGATATTCAGTGGTCTCAGGTTCCCCGTCGTGGCCTTGCCTACTGGGAGCGCCTCGCAAACATCATCAGCCGCGAGCCCGTTCAAGAGCGCGATCGCCTGTTTATGGCTATGCTCAAACCCTTGGGCATTGAGAAAGTCGGTCTTGACGGCACTGTGACTTTTGCCCCTGACGAACGCCAGAAAGCAATCCTAGAGCAGGGTGCTTTGGTAGGAGAAGCCATGGCTCGGGTTAACGACTTCCAAAAGCGCAGCGAAGCGGCACATTATGCTGATGGTGTGCATTGGGAATTTGCTCTGATCCTTGACCCAAGTCAGGGTACCGAATACTACGATCAGCTTGATGAGCGGGCAGCCTGGTTTTACGAAGCTGTAACCGCCTCCTCCGGTATGGTAATTGATGAACCAGGTCAAGGGGGACAAGTTTACCTCGGTACTTATAAAGACAGCGATGGTAACTGGCTTGACGGTTCTAACACTTATAAAATGACCGTTCCTGCCAATCCTCCCATGGAGCAGTTTTGGTCAGTTACGGTGTATGACAACAATGCCCGCGTTTTCGTCGATACGGACACTGAAAAACCCGAGCGTTCCTCCAAAACAGATGACCTATATGAGAATGCTGACGGCACAGTTGATATCTACGTCGGTCCTCAAGAACCTACCGATCCTGACAAAGCCTCCAACTGAATTAAGAGCAACCCAGGAGAAGGCTGGTTTGCCTACTTCCGACTTTATGGCCCTACAGAAGACCACTTTAATGGAAACTGGGTTCTTAATGACTTTGTAAAGTTGAATAACGACACGCGGGTAATAAAGCGAAGTAAAAATCTGCTATACTAGAAATGGCAAGTAAGAACAAGGTTTGTCGCCATGACAAGACCGCACTTTGCGGTGAAACTCCGGTGGACAGGAGACGGGGAATTAACTTCCTACGACGGCTGTTAGCTCCGCATTCCGCAGGAAAAGCAAGTAGGCAGCTAAAGCAGCGAGAAGATTGCTCCAACCAGTGCGAGTAAAACCACTCGTGAAAGCTAACAAAAAAAAGTAAACTGAAGAGCTACTTAATGCCCTGCGAATTTATCCCTTGGCACAACCAAGCGACAGTCCCGTTCCTATCAAGGATATTACCGATATTCAGTGGTCTCAGGTTCCCCGTCGTGGCCTTGCCTACTGGGAGCGCCTCGCAAACATCATCAGCCGCGAGCCCGTTCAAGAGCGCGATCGCCTGTTTATGGCTATGCTCAAACCCTTGGGCATTGAGAAAGTCGGTCTTGACGGCACTGTGACTTTTGCCCCTGACGAACGCCAGAAAGCAATCCTAGAGCAGGGTGCTTTGGTAGGAGAAGCCATGGCTCGGGTTAACGACTTCCAAAAGCGCAGCGAAGCGGCACATTATGCTGATGGTGTGCATTGGGAATTTGCTCTGATCCTTGACCCAAGTCAGGGTACCGAATACTACGATCAGCTTGATGAGCGGGCAGCCTGGTTTTACGAAGCTGTAACCGCCTCCTCCGGTATGGTAATTGATGAACCAGGTCAAGGGGGACAAGTTTACCTCGGTACTTATAAAGACAGCGATGGTAACTGGCTTGACGGTTCTAACACTTATAAAATGACCGTTCCTGCCAATCCTCCCATGGAGCAGTTTTGGTCAGTTACGGTGTATGACAACAATGCCCGCGTTTTCGTCGATACGGACACTGAAAAACCCGAGCGTTCCTCCAAAACAGATGACCTATATGAGAATGCTGACGGCACAGTTGATATCTACGTCGGTCCTCAAGAACCTACCGATCCTGACAAAGCCTCCAACTGAATTAAGAGCAACCCAGGAGAAGGCTGGTTTGCCTACTTCCGACTTTATGGCCCTACAGAAGACCACTTTAATGGAAACTGGGTTCTTAATGACTTTGTAAAGGTGACGGAAAGCTCAAGAATTTCAAAGTATCAAAAATGCCAAAGACGTAAGGCTATTGCAAGTCCTCAATGACTTTGTAAAAGTTGACGGAAGACTCTAAATTCCTCAGTTGACTGAAATTCTCTCTGGGAAAAGCTTTTAGGTCAAAAGTGCAAAATTAATATAACTTGAGTTAGACGACTTTGAAACGCTGGAAGCTTTAACTGACAAAGATTATGTTGTCAAGCTTCCAGCTTTTTTGGCAATAGGGGAATTACTTCCGCACTTTATAAACCCCGTAGGAAACCTCGCCAATTAGCACTCGCTTTTAAAGGCATGACTTTTAACTTCTAACTTCCGGGTAGCGACACTAGAGTTTCACCCCTCACCCCCGAAAGTTGGCGGCGGCAGCAGGCCAGTTTTTATTGGCACGGGCAATATTGCCTGGAATATCACGTTCCCAGCGATCACGAATCCTTAAACTGAAATTGAGATATAGCTTCCCTTCGACAATGCTCCAGGCTTCTGGAACAATAGGAGCTGTGTATCCATTGGCAACGGCAAAAGCACAGAAACCACCATACTGCGGAGCATATTGCTCTGGGGAAGCTGCAAACAAATCACGATTTTTGGCACTGGAAAACCACCAGTTGACTCCCATCCAGTTGTGAGTAAATTGTTTATTTCCTTGGACAGGTTTACCTACTTGAAAATACGCAACTGGGTCAGTACCTCGAATGGCAACTCCGTTTTCCGCAAAAATCGGCTCTGTGGCATTGGCTATTTGAGATTCATCAGCCTTGTTGGAGGATACGGCAATAGCAGGTGATACGGGATCGGTGGATAGTTCCACTGATGGCTGAGGGGAATTTTTCGTTTGTAGGGAAGCACACCCTATGACCAACCCGAAACTAACTAAAGACAGGACAAAATATCGACGTTTCATATTAACTTTTTCTCAAAAGGATTTTGGGATTGCAGGCTCGACATCTTTAACTTAAGCTAGTCAACTGAGCAGGCTGTGAGAAATTCCTGAAACTGCTCTATAAAACTGATACAAAGCGTCACATAGTGTGACAACTTGAGGTTTACTTCCTGCTTCTACTGAGGCCGTCGGCGGTTGCTCATCCACAGGCATTCACGGTCGAGCCGACCGCATCTCTCAAATTTATACTTGCGTTTAAATCTCGATCTATTGACAAGCCACAGTCAGGGCAATCATAAATTCTCAGGCTTAACGGCATATCTTGAACATGACCACACCTACTGCAAGTTTTTGATGATGGAAAAAACCTATCAACTGCTACTAATTTAGAACCGTGCCATCGTGTTTTATATTCGAGCTGTCTCCGAAACTCATAAAAGCCTTGGTCGGCTATAGATTTAGCTAGCTTATGGTTAGCTAACATACCGCTAACATTCAAATCTTCTATGGCAACAACGCTGTGGTTTTTAGCTAAATATGTTGTCAATTTATGAAGTGCATCTTTGCGGATGCTAGCCACTCGTCTATGCAGCCTAGCTATCTTAAGTTGTGCTTTTCTCCAATAGACTTGTCGCGAAATAAAACCTTAAAGTGAAATGGGAAAATTCTGGTTTTCACTGATTAAATTATCCTGCCATTAAGTAGAAATTCCAGAGTCCAGCCGCAGTGAACATGAAGCGATCGTCGCGCATCTTTAATG
>NZ_RCBY01000308.1 GCF_003838195.1 Okeania hirsuta | reverse complement strand
CTCTTCGATACTTTTGTGTGGTTCTAGCTTTAACAATCTCGGCATGGCGATCGCCCAACTCTTACTATTCATCCCTTAATTTATCAGGTTTAATTTTTTTATACCGATGCTACCGGATTTGATATAACGACACCAAACAAAGACCGCTTAAGCGTATTAAAAGTTTTACAAAACACAACGGAACTGGAGTTTGTCCTCAACTCGATAACATACGATTTACTTGAGGTATTAAATCTGCCTAACAAATGGGAGCATCGACTGAAATTATTACCTCAGGAAACAGCCTTCACAGAAATTGAGTTGAATAGGTTACTTGATGAGCATCTGGTTAATTTAAATTCTCAATCCCGTACTCGTATACATGAAGCAGCAGCAATTGCTTTTTACCATCAGCAATCAACAATTCCAGTAATCAAAACCCTCATAAGTGATGATGCTCCACAGTTCAAGTTATTGACTGATGAATTAGCTTTATGTTGGGTCCACGAAGGAAGGCATTATAAAAAGTTAAGTCCATTTATCGCCTACCACCAAAAGATTTTAGATAACTTTCTCGACAGATTTTGGAAATTGTACCGAAAATTATTAGCTTATAGAGATTCCCCCAGTCAAGAGCAAGCTGACCAACTCAGGTCAGAATTTGGGACGCTGTTTAGAGAAAAAACTGGTTACGAACAGTTGGATGAACGAAAAAGATTAACCATCGCAAAACAAGAGGAGTTGCTTCTGGTTTTGAAGCATCCAGAATTGCCTTTGCACAACAATCCTGCCGAGTTAGCAGCTAGGACAATGGTGCTGCGACGTAAGATTAGTTATGCTACCCAGATATTTCTTGGTACAAAAGCTTGGGATATTTTTATGTCCCTTGTTGATACTACTCGTAAGTTGGGTATCAGCTTTTTTGAGTATATCAGCGATCGCATTTCCCAGGCAGGAATAATTCTCCCTCTGGCAACTATTATTCGTTCTGAAGCTTCTGTTGATTCCTTCGGTTGGTCATGGTCAGCGGAATCATTCCCTACCCCCAATTATTGAGGGGATCCTGTTTGACGTACTCCTTAATCTGCAATCAAACCTGGGTCAATTGATTGCAGTAATGTGGCCACTAATTGATCTGATGATAGTTTTTGCCTCATAAGTCATATTCTACAACACTAGCTGTACTTTTTCTTCTTCTTACCCCAATTTACTGAGCGGATACAAAAAAAACATATGGTGATCAAGAAACAGACGAACTAGAAACAGAAGAATTTATCTTTAAACTAAATCAAATGGACAAGAAAGATATTGTTTATGTAGATGAAGCTGGAATAGATAATAGGGAAGATTATACTTATGGTTATGGAGTTAAAGGAAAAAGAGTACCAGGTATGAAATCAGGAAAAAGAACTGAGAGAGTAAGTTGGATTGCAGCTATAAATCAAGAAAAAAAGTTTGCTCCTTTAACATTTGTAGGAAGTTGTAATCATGTATGGCATGAGAGCTGGTGGGAAAATTGTTTACTACCAAAATTACAACCAGGGCAAGTGATCATACTGGATAACGCAACGTTTCATAAATCAGTTGATATTGAAGAATTAGTGGCTAAGCAAGAGTGTGAAATCTGGTATTTACCACCTGACTCGCCAGATTTGAACAAGATAGAACGTTGGTGGGACGATATCGAGCGTAGTATAGAAAAAGCAAAGGTACTCCTGCCCGAAAACGCGAGCATCCTCCAGCGCACCCTTTATGCCCTCTTGATGGCCTTATACGAACTGGGCGGAGTCGATCCGAAACTGCGTTACGAGGGTCAAGAGCGTCTTGAGGAAATTCTCAAAGAGAAACTGGCGGCAGATAACCAGGAGGTGGATACAGAAACCCGCGCTAATCTTAACCAGGCCATCCAGGACTATAAAGAAGCCGAAAGCACAGTCCAGGGTAACCTAGACTCCGCCCCGGACGATATTGAAGTGCGGAATGTGGGGTAGAACAATCTTGGGAAGATTCTTCTGGCTACCTCTTCTATGATTATCATTCCTCCTGGATTCTGGATTCTGTTTGCGCAGCATTCCGTAGGAAATTCTGGCTTCTGCTCTGAAAAAAAGACTTTTTCAGCAAACCCTAATTATCAATTATCCATTATCCATTATCCATTATCAATTAATGAACTCCCTATTCTCAAGGAGATGTAGCAATACTTTTGATATTTGGTATAACAGAGCATGATAATTTAACTAGGGCTTGCTGATTAAATATAAAAGTACTTACAGATAAAGGTTTTAGCCTTTTTGGAGTCGAAAAAAGTGCCTGGTTTTCAGCTCTTCATGCTCAAAAAGCTAGTATTTTAGGCTCATAGTTGGGCAGAAAAATCAAAGGACAATTCTTACTCCTACCTCCTCGCTCATTCCCTTTTCTCCTGTCTTCCCCTCCTGGGAGGGGGAGGGGCGAGGGGTGGGTTGTCTCCTGTCTCCTGACTCGGTCCTCCTGACTCCTAAGAAATAGCCTAACTATTTTTCCGCATAGTTGATTGTAGAAATTAAACTTGTTGCTTTAGCTATATCTAGGGGCTTAGAAAATAAATAACCCTGACCATATTCACATTTTAACGCTTGTAGTTGAAGAACTTGTTCTGTAGTTTCTACTCCTTCAGCTACAACATTTATACCTAAATTGTGAGATAAAGTAATAATTGAACGGATAATTTCCGTAGGATCAATTGAACCCTCACTGATCATATTAGCAACACCTATTCTATTCACAAAAGAACGATCGATTTTCAAAGTACTCATCGGGAAACGGTGTAAATAACTTAAAGAAGAATATCCTGTACCAAAATCATCAATACATAACTCAATATTCCGCCCTCTTAACTGAGACATTTTTTCTGTAACAAACTCATAATTTTCTATTAAAGCACTTTCAGTAATTTCCAATTTTAAATTACTACCATCAAGCTGAGTTTCTAAGAGAATTTGGTCAATTTGTTCAATTAAATCTGCTTGAGCAAACTGTTTCACAGACAGATTAACACTCATTTTTAAAAGATAATTATTGGGAAATTCATTTTGCCATTGACGTAACTGCCGACAAGCTTCTCTCAATACCCACAAACCAAGATGTATTATTAACCCTGTTTCCTCAGCAACAGGAATAAATTCAGCAGGAGAAATTAAGCCTAATTGTGGATGTTGCCAACGTACTAGAGCTTCAAAACCAGTAATATTGTTTGTACTGAGGGACACAATAGGTTGATAGTTAAGCACAAATTGAGATAGATCGTTTTTGAGAGCGCTTTGTAAATTGTTCTCCAACTTTAAACGTTTGAGAATTTGAGTGTGCATAGAGGTACAAAAAATTTGATAACACCCTCTGCCCATATTTTTGGCGGATTGCATAGCTATTTCTGCATCTCGTAAAATATTTTCTGCTGACCCAATATTTGTGGAGTTGAGAGCAATACCAATACTAGCAGTAATAAATACTTCATTTCCTTCTAAAATAATTGGTGAAGTTAGTTGTTTGTGAATGCGATTAGCAATATAGGTAGCATCACTAATTCCTGAAATATATTCTAGCAAAATTACAAACTCATCTGCACCAAGACGAGCAACTGTATCTCCAGGAGAAACCAATGCTTTTAGTTGTTCGGCGATCGCGATAATCAGTTGATTTCCCATGCTATGACCAAAACTATCATTAATAACTTTAAATCGGTCAAGGTCTATAAATAGGACGGCAAAGGAAAAATTGTTTCGGCGTTCCGCATATTTAATTGTTTGCTCCAAACGATCCATAAACAGAGTACGATTAGGGAGATGGGTGAGTGGATCGTGTAGTGCATCATGTTTTAATTGTTCTTCAATTCGCTTACGTTGAGTAATATCATGACTATTAACAATAATACCTTCCACCGCTGGGTCGTGTAAAAGGTTAGTGACAACACCTTCAAAAAAGCACCAATAACCATTACTATGCTTAACTCGATACTCAATAGGTGGCTGACTAATACCAGGATTTTCAATTGCTTTGTTAAAAGTATGAGTGATGAGTGATAAATCGTCTATATGAATTAGATCGAAGATACCCTGACCAACAGTTTTTTCTGGTATATATCCCAAAACTCTTATTAGTGATGGACTAATATAACGAGAGATTCCCTCAGCATCAATAATCAAAATCAAATCGTTAGCATTTTCAATTAGGGCATGAAACCTCACTTCATTATTTTGTAAAGCTTGTTGTGCTTGTTTGCATTCTGTGATGTTACGGATCAGCGTCATCATACCTACAAGCTGCTGTTGACTGGCAATAACAGTTTCTTCTGCGTGCTTATATTGTGTAATGTCTGTATTTGTTACTATCATTTTGTTCGTTATTCCTTTTTCATTTTGAATAACAACTCCGCAACAAAAAAACCATCGGTAACTGCGATCTTTATGTTGCATCCTATGTTCGATTTCGTATTTTGGTGTCAGTCCTGCTAAGTGAGCATTTTTTGCTGCCATTACCTGTTCTCGATCTTCTGGATGCACCAATTGATGCCAATCATCCATTATGTTTCTAACTTCCCAATCTTCATAACCAAGCATTGCTTTCAATATAGGATCGACGTAAATTGCATTCGTTTGTAATTCCCATTCCCAAATTCCCACATGACTTGCTTCAATGGCAAGAGCATAACGTTCTTGACTTTTGCGTAGATGCTCCTCTACTTGCTTGCGTTGAGCAATTTCTATTTGTGCTTGTTGATATAGTTCAGCTTGATGAATAGCAATGGCGCAATGGTTAGCAATTGATTTCAATAGAGATAGTTCATCTTCTGTCCATTCTCTTTTTTGATCGCACTGACCTAGAATAATCCCACCTTGGTAAGTATCCTGATATAACAGCGGTGTAATCAAGACTGAAATCACTTGAAACTCGTCAATAAGATTTTTAACTTCTGAGTCTATAGTTGTATCAAATTTACTAATTTTTACTTGTTCTCCTCTAGTGAGTAATTCTGAATAATATTGATGAACATCGTAACAAAAACTAACTTGATTTTCACATTCAACTGTCGTGTTATTGAAGTGACAAATATTAATGTTTTTCTGATAGTCTAGCCTGACAATTATACAATGACTAACTTGCAAAACCTCATGTAACTGCTCAACAGTATTTTGCATGACTTCATCCAGTAATAAAGTATTACGCATTCCTTGAACAATGCGATTAATAATTGCTTCTTGTTGAGCTTGTTGTTGTAATTTGATAATGGTACGTTGCTGTTCTTTTTTCGATCTAAATTCAGCGATCGCTCGCTCTAAAATAATTGATAAACTTAATAATTTATCTTTAAAAATATAATTATCAACCCCTGCTTTTAAACATTCAAAAGCTTCTTCTTCCTGTAAACAATCTGTGATTAAAATAACAGGAACTTCTTGTCCTAATTTTTGTAGTAATGTGAGTAGCTCGAAGATATCAAAATCGGCTAAATAGTAATCTGACAATATTGCATCATATACATTATCTTTAAGTAATCTTTGGTAATTTAGTTTACTGCCTGCAACATTATAGGTAAATTTTACACCATTAGACTTTAAGGTGTTGACTATGAGCGCTAAATCTTTCATCACATCTTCTACAATTAGCAAATTTAGTTCTTTGCTAGATTTTTGTATTTTTTGATACTCGATATGTTTTCGCTCCACCATATAAAAAGCCACTTAAACAAAATCAGCTTAATTTATTATAATCCATGTTTTCTATAGGCTACAATATTAAATTAGTAGCTTTGGGGATAAGAGGATATAGCATTTTTTTGGCAAATAGTAAAGGTCTGAAAACTATTTGATTGTTGTTATCAGTCCAATAGTTTAGTAATATTTTGATTGAGCCTAATAAAATGAACTTTGATGATACTCCTATTTAAGTTATATATACCATTTTTGCCTTAGTTTGGATTGACGAATGTAATACTGCGCCACCAAATTTATGGTACACAAAAATTGCGATTGAACTATTCGTAATTAACTAACTGCATCTAGATTTTAAATTTGAAAAAACAAGAAAATGCTTGAAGGAACATTGAAGAAGGAGACAGGAGACAGGAGACAGGAGACAGGAGGAAAATTACATGGGGATAGTCTTCGACAAGTAATTTTGAACACCCCCGTTGACGGTGGGGTATTAAACCCACAAAGAAAATGATAAATGGTGGAGGTTAGATATATAGCAGGGAACAGGGGTGTAACCCCGCAGGGTGCGACAGACGCAAGCGGTCGGAACCAGGCGTTTTGCTCCGCAACATATAAAATGTAGTTGTGCGAAGCGCAAACGCCATGGGAATGCTGACAAGAGAGGGAATGCGCACTCGGTGTGAGGGAACACAGGATCTGGGAACAGTGGGAAAAACATTTCCGGCGTTGGTGATTTGAGGTATGAAATAAGTAATTTAGGTAAATTAAGAGTCATTCAAAGATGGCAAAATTAGATATTGTCTTTACTTAATTGACCGAAAAGCACTTTCTTTCTCCTGACTTCTGACTCAGTCCTCCTGACTCCTAAGTAATTAAAATTAAGGGGTTGCACATTAAAGAATGATAATAGATTTTAAACTGTACATATATTTAGGAAAGAATAATCCAAAAATATCTACTTTCGGATTTCATCATTCCTGATTGTGCAATGCCAAAATTAAATCATATACGCGCTTCAGCAACGCCACATTTCCCTGTCTGAGTTTGATCATCACTCTATGTCCTAACCTACCTGTCTATTAGACATCTGGTAAAAATCAAAAATCAAATCAATTCTCACACTTGAAGAAGGAGACAGGAGACAGGAGACAGGAGACAGGAGGAAAATTACATGGGGATTCGCTCCCCCAAGTAATTTTGAACACTCCAGTTGACGGTGGGGTATTAAACCCACAAAGAAAATGATAAATTATCAATTATTTCCCCTCCTGGGAGGGGGAGGGGCGAGGGGTGGGTTCCCTACTGCCTAAAGCAAAGCTGCCTACTCCCTCTTTTCTGGAGATGTCTATTACTATAGATACATGATATAATAGACTTGTCGCTTTATAACTTAAAAAAAATCCCAAAAACCTTGTTCTGTAAGGATTGTAGCTATTGGATGGTAAAAATGCTGGGAATTATTGCTCTGTCTAGGTTAGAGTGATTTTTTTCCTTTATTTAGCGACAACTCTAATGTCTACAGAACCCCTGATCGTATCTTTGTCGGCGATTGAG
>NZ_RCBY01000307.1 GCF_003838195.1 Okeania hirsuta | reverse complement strand
ACAGCTTCTTCTGTTGCTACACCAAATATTCCATCAACTACCAAGGGACCAAATCTAAAAACATTTAACTGTCTTTGTAAATGTTTCACATCTTCACCAGTGCTACCAAAGGTAAGAGTACGAAGAGACCTAGTTCTTTGAGTTCCAGTAAACATAATTTTCTCCTTGTTTTTTGAATTGATCAGGACTTACACAGTAAAGCTATATATAGCGTATTAATTGGTCATCATTCAAGATAAACCCAGTATAATTAGTCTCGTTGCGTAAGTCCTACTCTATATTTTTATTATCTCCTAAATTTTTGAGCAGGTAGATAATGTGCATGAGTTATCACAATTAACTTTTTATTGTGGGTGGACGTGAATTTTCTATCACAACTTGACTTGATTAGAGAAATATTGTCTAATTTTAGCTGAAATTTTCCCTGGTGATGCTAACTTTAATAAACTTCAATATAGTGTTCGTTAATCTGCAAACCTTTTGCAAATTGCTGCTGAAAATAGAAAGAATCAGGCAGAAGCTTCCAAGCTTCAGGATTGGGCGGATAGGTTGATGGGTCGTAAGTATGATAATGGTTCTTGGGGCAGCAAGCTCAGTTTTTTTTGCCAAATCTACCCCTAGAATAAGTTGATTAAACTTGATTGAATTAATTAATTAATTTTTGTCATCCTGACTGGAATATAACCAGAATAATCAGAACAATTTTTCATTTTCAAATGACCACTATCATCTAACTCAACATAAAAATTATCAGGTTGATAGTTACGGTTTATTGCATCCCTACCTGGATAAGTAGGTCTATTACCTTGAAGAGTATAACCATTTCTTTGACGATGCATATTCATTTGTTGTTCAAAGTAAACTCTCCTACCATTAGGTCTAGTTACATTTACAACCATAGTTCCAAAATTTCCATTCATTTTTAAACGACCTTTATATAACAATCCGTTGACTTTCCATTGTAAATTCCATGTTCCGTTCATCCCTTCATTTATAACGCTAGGAGCGATCAGGGGCTCAACTTTTACCTGAGCAAAAGCAACTTTTGCAGGAGTTAATGATAAAGAAGTAGCGGTTAAAGCAACTAAACTGAAACTAAAAGCTTTGTTGAGGTTAGTTTGAATATTCATCTAAGGTTCCCTTGTTTTTAATTTGTTGATGTGGGAAGAGGTTGTTCTCTTTCCTTTCATGTCTTAATCATCTCCTAAATTTTGGCGAAGTTCGATAATGTGCATTAGTTGTCACAATTAACTTTTTATTGTGGGTGGACGTGGATTTTCTTACACATTGATTAGCAGTTAGGGGTCACATTCTGCCATGATAATAGTTTTGTGAGGAGATAGTGACATTTTCTTGGTTAACTGTCCAGTGAGGTGCGTATACTCAAGAGTGATTTTTATCTTCCAATAACTTATCAATTTTTTTGTACCTTTCCAGTCTCTGTATTTCATTTCCTATGCTTTCCTCTATCCAGGTAGAGCAGAGACTACTACGGCTTTTCCCCTGAAAATTGCCATAAACGTGTCGAATATTAAAACATGATTGGTGAGTCGAGCGCTTCAATATGTTGATGATTGATTTGTAGAATATACTCACTGTAATTAGCTACCTCATCCAATCCTGTGAAATTCAGAAAGAATTCAGTGGCGAGCCAAATAAACAAGATTAATATTAATTTTTTCCATTTCATGTTCATAAGGTTTTAGCCTCCGACTGAATCTATTCCCTATATTTCTGTTTGCGCAATAACTAGAACTTTTGGTAGTGTATCAAAGAAGTATGGATAAAGGAGTGAAGTACCTCAACTAAACTTCCTTATAGTTGAGGCTCCCCCATCTAAAATGAAACACTTTTAGATGAGGACTCCTTATACCTTCTGTCAGAGCGATAGTTTTAATAAGTGTATTTGAAGATGGCATCACCCAAAGCTTTCCAGGTTTCAGGACCCACCACTCCATCTACTGTAATATCAGGCGATGGAAAAGGAAAAGTAGCGTTATAATTTTGTTGAAACTCAGCTACTATTTGTTTGGTTTGACTATCATATTGGGCATCAAATATTACATTATCGGTAATAAGAGTCGGTCTTCCAACTGGTAGACCGAACCAAAAGATTGAAGATAACAATTGTTCAAGAAACCGAACAGCATCTCCACTATCCCCTTCTTTTAATACAGGCAAAGTTGATACAGTCATTGTTGATACAGTCATTTGAGAAAATTCCTTAGTTTAGTTGAAGATTAGGTTAGCAATCAGTAATCAGTTTTCAAGTCGTATAATGGAGATTTTAACCCCCGAATTTTAGCTGAATACTGATTGCTGGTAAAAAAGATGGTTTGTTGATAGCTACCTTAGCCATAGCTATGGTTTTGTTAGAACCTATCTTGTTTCATTACAAACAATCCTAACCAAGGTTTATTTGCAGTAACGAAAATGGTATTTAATTGCAAGTCGAATGTTAAATAAGACTGTTTCTGGGAATTTTCCATAACCAATGTGCATTTCTAATTCACTTCAAAACAAAAATCCAATTTTTCTGGCAAAATTATTCACATTACTGGTGTTCATCTGAATTTGTGTTATAAAGTGCAGTCTTTGATTAAAAACATTGCCAAACAGGATAATTGGCAAACTAAACCCGCATTATGGTACACAATAGTTCAGTGAAGGGTGTCTAGTGCACTGTACAGTGATTACTAGACACCCCACTACACAGTAAATATACTTATTGAAAAAGTGGCGTTCTCACGAGTGATTTAGGTACTCAACACTAAATCTAGAGAACGAGTTTAACAGTTCTTGGAAACTCCGCTTCTTAAGAGCTATTCTTCATCTTCAAGTGGAATTTCAAGGTCATTCATTTCATTTTGAAGTTTCCTAAATCTGCTAATTTCATCAATCACACCATTTTCAATCCATGGAGCGCAATAAGCACTCTGGCTTTTACCTGACGTTTCAGTAAGAAAGACTAACGCTTTATATATATAGTCAGGGACACTAACTGATATTTGTTTCATTTGTTTCTGACTACCTTTTTTCCCTCTTGACATATACTTATAATTCACTTATAATAAGAGTATATTCAAGGAATAAATAGACTGGTGAACGGGAGAAACCGGACGAACTATAGGCTATTAAACCTTGATAATACAATACCAATACCTTTAATATACTTTATGGAGGGCTACATATCCAGTAACAACTTCAACTACTATACAATTGCCAAAATTCATCGAGCTATTCAGTTTGCTATCGGGCAGTCTGACTGGCTTTCACGGAAACAATTACTTGAAGGGCTTGCCTTCGCTGGCATTCCAATTTCATATCCACAACTATATAAAGATGTGGAATTATTGAAGTCATGCAATATCAGTGGGTTCAATCACTTCAAGGGCGATAGAGGATTTGATAGAAGTTCATCAGAAATTATCGTTGTGTTTCGATGGATGGCAACATACCGTTCGCGCGGTCAAGGTGTACTTCACCTACCTGAACTTTTGAAATTAATCAGAGATTACGACAATGACAACAAACAACAGCGCCATAGTGCAACAAATCAACCAATCGAAGTCAACTCAATCCCAGTCTGAAAAACAATTTCAACAATTAGAACTCAGTGAAATTATTGCTGATGCTAAACGCACTGCTCGTGAAGATGCTATCACTTGGGGTAAAGCATATCAACATTATTATGCTGACTTCAAAGAAGATGCACGCATGATAATTGTTGAAAAACTAATGAATCAACTATCATCAACTGACGATGACTTAGATGAAAGCATATTCAATGAACTTCACTCACCACCTATATTTCCCAGTCAAAACAATGGCAAAAAACAAGAGAGTTAAAGGAATTTTAGAATACACACTCCTACCTACTCTCATACCAATTTCATTGATATCACTATTCACAATTGCAGCAATATCAATCACTCCTGGAGAGAGTAGAGGAGAAATAGAAAAGACTGAAACTAAGGAGAGATAATGGGTTTAGGAAACGCACTTGCTAAAATATCAGGAGCTGCACAAAGCAACAGTTCATCACTTGCTAACGGCGAACACAGATTAGGAACTGCCAGTGACTTAGTAGGAAAAGCAACAACAGATTCGCTGACACCAACCAATCCTGGTACACTGCAACCACATAAATCAATGGCAGATTTGCAGTCACCTGTAACCATTAATGAGCAACAATATCAAGCTCTTAAAGGTAAAGTCAACGAACAGGTAAAACTAAACGGAAGCAGTGCTAAAGGATATCGAACTGCTGCCAGACTACTAAAAAGTGACTACACCAGAAACAATGCTTTCTATGGAGTCAAAGGATATGCAAGACAAGCAATTAAATATGCAGCCAAATCAGCCAAACTCATAGCAGGATTTGGAGCATACGCACAAGGAAAGCGAAAGACATTTGCTGGTGCTGCTGCTAACTATGAGCAAGCTTCCCAAAAAGCTGATGCTGATATAGCAGCAATCCGAAGCAAATTGAGAAGCTAACAAACATTTGACTTGATTTTAGGGAAGGCTGCAACCTTCCCTTATCACTATACTATAAACAGAAACGGTATTATGTGGCAAGCAACATTTTTATTCCAAGGAATTTTTACCGCTGCAATTTTAGTAGGATATGAAGCTGTAGGTTGGTGGCGATTTTTAATCCCAATAATCGTTCTCAAACTACTAGCAACAATTGGATTAACTGGTTACTACTGGATTAAAAGAGGAGTTAGTGATTTCTGGGAATTAATAGCTTTCACTGTCTTGACAGCAACAGCATTTCTATCAGGATTTAGTTTAGGAGTTTTTATCTGATGAACTTGGCAACTGAGAGAATTATAAGCCATCTAAATGAACTACATGACGTAACTAAATTTTATCTTTTAGGTCAATCTTTCTTTGGTATTTATGCAGTAATTAGTCGCAATGAGGAGTTATTACACTTTGCCATTGCATGGTCATTAGGACATTCTATTCTGGGTTGGATAATTAGTAAAACTTCTGCTCAGTTTAAAGAATTAATTGGTGTAATTAGACGTGCTGAACAATTAGATTTTGATGCCGAAACTTCTGCGATATTATACTCCCGTGAACAAGGATTTAACCAAGATGCAAAACAAATATTATCTTTTGGTAGTGCTACAAATAACCAGGAGGTGATCGCACCTGAAGTGGTAGAATCACAGGAAGCTGCTAAACAACCTACTTTCACACTATCAAAACGGGTGGAAGCATTGGAAGAAATGGAAGTAGCGGAAGTTGTTAAGCTAGTCGATTTTATTCGTACTTCCACCGCTTCCGATTCTTACATCATTGAAAATGTGTTGCAAATGAAAGGTAGGAGCTATCAGAAAGGTAAACAATTATTGGAGCAAATTAGAGCAATTATTTAGGAGTTATTATGATTGATAAATATGAGAAAATGCTAGAAATATCTTTTGAATTAGATACGAAAGATGATAATAATTTAATTGGCCAAATGGAAGGATTATAGTCTCTATACAATCATCAAGATTGGCTTCATGAAGATGAGAAAAAAAGATATCAGAGGATGTGTGAAAAAGTTGGTAATTGTCAATTTTTAGAAGGAGATGATTTGGTGTTATTGAAGTCTTGGGAGAATAGATTGAAGGAGTTATAAAGTGTTGATTAAGGAAATCAATGAATGTTCTATCACAAATTAATGGTATAAATAATTAATCCTCTCAGAATTGGACTCTGAGAGGATTGTAATATAATTCCAATTATTTTTTATTTGGAATTAAAATTCAATTAGATAACGACTAGACAATAGACAACGACTAGACAATTATTATTGTATTATATAATGAGTGAAACAAAAAGCAACAATTACGACAACCTTCGTGGAAATACAACCCCTGGATATTTAGATTCAGGTAATGGCCTAAAGTATGCTTGTGAGTCAGTCAATCCTAATTATGACAATATTAACCCATATTTATTACAAAGTATGGGAGATAATTGGGCTTACAAAACAACAACAAATCAAGTATTTGCTAATTTAATCATGCATGGGGCTGATTTTGAGGAACTAAATAAGAAAGAAATATCAGTCGATTCATTTAGATTTAATGACCATAAAGTCTTGTACCGAGCTTGTAAAGAATCTCATGAAATTTTCCAACAAATAACTCAACCAATCATCTGTGACTTATTAGTAAAAATGGAGAGAGCTGACCTAATCAACCATCTTAATAACTTGCTAAGTTATCCTCAGTTATCACAAGAGAAGTATGCTTTAAAAGTTCTGGAATTTAGTCTCTTAGAAAAACCAGAGCGTCATAAGAATCCGCATGAATATTTAGTAGATGATTTAAGAGGACAAATCCGAGAAATTCTCTTTGACTTAGGGGCAATTCAGGATTTAAAGAAAGAAATTGTTAATCAAGGACTGATTAATATTTATGAGTTTAATGAGGTACTTTTTGATGAGCGACAAAAACATTCTAAGCAACTGGCAGCCTCTCTTTTAGAAAAGGATTTATCATCATCGGAACTGGAGATTGAGTTTGCTAAATATAAAGCTAATAAACTGGACATTAAATCAATTTATTGGCAACTTCAAAAAGAACAAGAAGATTTAGAAGAAAAAAAGCTATTTACCCCACTAACTCGCCCTAATAAAAAGTCTGATTATCTGCCGGATAAACTAAAGATGTGTAGCCTACACGCTCAGAACCTGGGATGGGATGAACTGGCAATAATGGAGTGTTTAATAGCTGCTATTAGTGGAGTTATTCATGGTGAATTTGAGGTGGAAGTACATGATGGTTGGTCAGAAAAATTAATCAGTTGGGTATGTTTAATTGCTACTTCTGGCAAAGGTAAATCACCATTTATTAAACCAGTTCGCAAGGCATTAGGAAAATTAGAAAAACAAGCTGCTGATGCTTATATGGATGACTACCAACACTATCAATCTTTACTAGCTGAATGGGAGAAAGGAGATAAAAATCCAGGGGACAAACCAATTGATGTACATTACAGAACATTCATACAAAGCAGCTTTACAATGGAGGCAGTTTGCGCTCAGTTCCAACGCCAAGGCAACAAAGGAATTACATTTTTCTATGATGAATTATCAGCGCACTTTGCAGCAATGAATCAATACCGTAATGGGGATGATAAAGAAGCTTGGCTGCAGTTTTACGATGGCAACATTTCACCCAAACTCCGTATGAAATCTGATGATAGACTTGGTGGTAGTTTAATG
>NZ_RCBY01000306.1 GCF_003838195.1 Okeania hirsuta | reverse complement strand
TGACCATTGCCCCAACTTCACCAACACCGCTCCCAAACCAAGATAAAACTCTGGCACATCGCTCTTCTGCTTCACGGCCCGACGAAAATAACCCAAAGCCTCCTGAAATTGACCTTCACCCTGTAACAAAACCCCCAACTTGTAGAGAGACCAGGAAGCTTGAGGATTTATGGCCACAGCCTGACCAAAAGCAGCGATCGCCTCATCTATGCGCCCCACCTTAACCAAAGCCTCCCCCAAATTATGATGAGTATGGGAAAAACCAGGATTAAGAGCGATCGCCTCACGGTAAGCAGCCACAGCATCATCGAGCTTGCCCTCCCGCAACAATTGATTAGCAGTTTTGAAATTAGTTTGAACCATGGTTAGAATTTAGAATTTAGAATTTAGAATTACCTCTTCTTATAAGTGTAAGAGGATCAGTTAAAAGGATTTGTTTCTTGGTCTCATGGATATGGCGTAAGTTTCCTCCCCATCCCACCCTACGGGAAAGCTGCGCTAACGACCGCTTTTTTTCCCATTTCAAGGGGAAGCTAATAAAGCTGAATTCTTTAATTATTAATTATTAATTATTCATTATTCATTATTAAAAGACCTACAATTGAAAAATCGTTGGAGAGATTTGGAAATAATCTGCTAGAACTTTTGCTTGCCAGTTATTCAAAGAAAGTTGACCATCTACGACCTGAGAAACTACCTCATCAGAACCAATAATTCCTACTAAATTTTGTTGACTAATTCCGCTTGCTGTGATTAAGTGCTGTAAAACTTCGTAAGGTTTCACTGATGCCATAGGATAGTTTTCAGCTTCATAATTTTCTATTAACAAAACTAACAAATCATATAAAGCTTTTTCCTCCTGAGTAAGATTTTTAGCGAAAGTTAGCTCTTCTAACACTGCCAAATACGCTTCGTATTCTAGTTCTGTTTCTATAACTTTTGGAGTAAATTAGAAATAACTCAAAAATTAAAAGTCAAAAGTTAAAAGTTAGAAATTAAGTCAAAAGTGGGGGGAGGGAACAGAGCTAATTCTTTAACGCACCCTACTGGACTCCTACTTCTGACTTCTCAAAGGGCGGGTTCATCTAAATTTAGTGTTAAGCAATTAACTTAAGGCCAAACCCGCCCCTACTGGACTGACTCCCTACACTCCCCTTTTCAAGGACCTGAATATAAACGTACCAAAGCAATACCAGTAACAACAGCGACAAAAAACCATGTTACCAACAGACCTATTACTTCACTAATAAATAGACCGATCGCCCCATACATAAATCCACCCACTGCCCAACCAAGGGATAAACCTACAGACCAAGCAATAATATTGGCAATTATCCACCATTCTTCCCAATAAATTTGCTTCCTGAGTACAAACCATTGGCCTAATCCCAAAATTGCCCCCACAATAGCTCCATTAATCAACCCATGAAATAGCCTGACTGAAATTTGTTCTGTTCGTGGGGCCACCCAACCTAATGCTCCTAAACTACTGGCCCCGATTAATAACCATGTCACAATAGTTAATACAACCCACCATCTACTTCGGAAAATATAATTTCTCAGTACCAACCATTGGGCTAATCCGATGACAGCACCGCCCATGGCTCCTGAAAAAGCACCAATATAGGGTCTAACACCTACTTCTACAAATATTAAACTGACCAAAAAGCCGACAACAGTGAAAAATACCCACTGTAACCAAAAACCCCAGCCGATGGTTTTGGACTTAGTATGAGATGGATAATAATATGATTTAGTAATTGACACAAGCTCTTCTACAATTAATAATTAATAATTAATAATTACCTCTCCTTGAAAATGGATAGTTATTAGTAGTGGCGTGTCAAGCTGAAAATGGTTTATTAAATTTTTTAGTATAATTCTTGCTCTGACTAAGGTTTGGAGAATTTTCCTAAAACACTATTTCAAGCTTGACACGCCAGTAGTGGACCGTTTCATCTTAAATAGTGCATTAGAATTGTCATGGCGTTAGCGTAGCTTTGCGATAGCAAACAATAGTGTTTGCCTAGCATTCCGTAGGAAAGCAATCTCTAGCCAATTTCCTATTGCATCATTTTAGTTGAAACAGTCCACTACTGCTCCCTAGTTTTTAACTTTTGAATTCATATGACTTTTGACTTTTGACTTTTGACTTTTGACTTTTGACTTCTCAAAGTTTCGGACGAGATACAGAGGTAGGAAACATTTTCTTGAAACCAGTCCGGCGCTCTTGGGGTGAATTTGGAGTCAAATAACCCCATAAAGTTTCCCAATAGAAAAAAGAAACTCCCGCAAAGTGGCGATCGCGTACTGCTTTTACTTGTTGTTGAATTTGCTCTATCTTCATGGAAGTTTTCATGGTGCCTGTGAGGATACCTATACTGAAAGGAATTTTACTTTTGGCCAATTTCACTTCTGGTTGTTCTAATTCTGCTAAAAATGAGGGTAAGTTATCTCGATACACCTGTAAAACAAATTCGTCTACTATACCTCGCTTGATCCAAGTTGGCCAATCTTGCAAATATAATTTATAAGCAAAGTCATCAGGATTAGAAGACAAGGATACTATACAATTAGGTTTAACTGCTTTGACGGCTTTATAAAGTCTTTCCATTAAAGCAGTTATTTGATTTGCTCGCCATTGCATCCATTCTGGGTCTGTAAAATCTTCTGGAGGCATTTTACCCTGATGTTGTTCCCTGTAGAGGCGAACTGTAATTGGATCGTAGCCTAATTGTACTGGCATGGCAAAGCGATCGTCTATTTGAATGCCATCGACATCGTATTTTTTGACAACTTCTAATACCAGGTCGATAAAAAATTTTTGCACCTGGGGGTGAATGGGGTTAAGCCAAACATTATTGATAGAGAGTGACTGTTTTAGTGTTGTTAATAAAGACTGTTCATCTGGTTCTGGGAGCAGGTCTTTAAGTTCTAATTCAAATATATCCTCGGAAAAATTTCTATTTTTGTCCAGACTCGTTGTCACCCAGTGGGGATGGCGTTTGACTAACAGAGAATTTATTGGTGCCATGAAACCATATTCAAACCAAGGAATGACTCGTAAACCTTGGCGGTGGGACTGTGTAAATATTTCTCTGAGTACATCTCCACCAAGGCGAAATGTGGCAAGGGTAGGGTCTTGAGGTTGACCCGTGACTTTTTGAGCAACCTCACTGGGATAAAATGTGTTGCCTCTATTCCAGGTTACGGGATAAACAGTGTTGAAGTTGAGTTGAGAAAGTTGACGGAGGGCGCGGTTAATTCCCCAGGGAGCGAATAATACGGTACTACTAACATTCGTTATCCAGACTCCACGCACCTCTTTTTTTTCAGGTATAACTTTTGCGGTGACTAATTTTGGCGAGCTTACTATTGCGCATAGGAAAATAGAAAGAAAAGCGATCGCGACTCCTATTCCTAGCCAGATTTTTAATTGTTTGAATTTATAATTAATGTTATTCATTATTAGGGAGTAGGGAGTAGGCAGCTTTGCTGTAGGCAGTAGGCAGTAGAGAGAAATCATCAATTATTTCTGTGGGATGATTGATTTTATTTTTTATTATTAGACATCTGGTAAAAATTAAAAATAAAATCAATTATTATCCATAAATTATCAATTATTATTCCCTGTTACCTGTTATCTGTTCCCTGTTCCCTCTTTTATGGATATGTCTATTGGAGATATCTATCATACCAAGCATGAAAAAAGAATGTTACGAATAATAGGGGCAATTAAAAGACTTTATAGGAGATGTCTATTTTCATAAATATGAAAAAGCGTTTCCTGGCGGAATGCTCCACAAACAAATACCGGCATTGCTGAATTAAGGTATGAAAGTAGGTTTATAGGGAACAGGGAACAGGGAACAGGGAACAGGGAACAGGGAACAGGGAACAGGGAACAGGGAACAGGGAACAGGGAACAGGGAAAAGTTAATATTAACAAGTAGTTCAAACCATCCAAAATAAAAAATCCCAAATACAAAATCATCAAATCATACCCACCAGTCAGCAACGCCCAAATACCTAATTAGGGTTTGCTGAAACAGTCTTTTTTGAGTAGTAGGGGAGCGGGGAAGTAGAGGAGTAGGGGAGTAATTTTTAGGCTACTCTCCTGCCCAAAATGCTAACTTTTTGAGCATAACATAATAGAGCTGAAAACTAGATACTTTTTCCAGAGCTAAAAAGGCTAAAACCTTTATCTATAAATGCTTTTAGATTTAATCAGCAAGCCCTAATTATATTGAATATTAATTCACTATCTCAAATTTACAGATGTGCCAACTCCTGATTCAAATAATATAAATTATTTGAGAGTTTAGCGATCACGAATTTCTACAATCATGCCTTAATTCAGCAACGCCCAAATTTTTAGGCTGATAGCTGATAGCTAATAGCTGATAGCTAGTTAAGTTACGAGAGGTTCCAACCTAGCCAAAACCTCATCAATTAATTCAGGAGTTGCTTTTTCAACAAAACTTGCACCTCTGGCACTGCAATCAACAGCTCTTAACTGATCCACCAGCACAACACCATGAGTTTGTATCTGAGCAGGCAGTTCAACCTCAAAAGGCCATCCTTTCTTTTTACTGGTGATGGGGCAAACCAAAAGAATTTTGGAAATGCGGTTGTAAAGCAATGGTGATATCACTGCAGGGCGGTAGCCCGCCTGTTCGCTACCAGTTCTTGGATTAAGCTGCAATTGAATGATGTCACCTCGTTCGGGGACAATTCCATCAATTTTTACCAACTTTCTGCTCCCATCGACTCACCCCAATCTAATTCATCATGCTGCATATCTGGAGTAGCCTCTTTAAGTAGCTCCTCAAGGCTGTATTTAGGTTTGGTAGGTGACAGAATAATTTTATTACCTTCTGTAGATATAGAAACAGTTGTTCCTTCTTTTAAGCCCACCTCTTGGATAATCGCTTGCGGAAGTATAACTCCAAGGGAATTACCCCAGATACTAACTTTTCGAGTTACCATAGTTTAAAAATTATATGAAGTTTATAATAAGTTAAATATAGAATTAGTCAGGAAAGAACAATGATTCTATACTAGAAATATGTAGGGACGCTCCATAAAACATCCCTACTTCGTTTTCGGCAGAAATTTTTGGATAACTGTACAACCTGATTTGATTCTACTTAACTAAAGTTGCGATCGCTCTTGCCAAAGCATCCACAGCTTCAGTAACTTCGGCAGCAGTTACAATAAGTGGAGGCACAAAACGCAATACTTTCGGCCCCGCAGGTACGATCAATAAACCCTCATTCATGGCAGCTTTGACTAGATCGATAGAAGTCAACTCCACATCTGCCTTCAACTCCATACCATTAATTAAACCCCAACCGCGCACTTCGCTAAATAGATCGGGATACTTAGTGGCAATAGCATTTAACCCTACTCGCAACTGTTCGCCTCTCTGCTGTACATTTGTCAACAAATTTTCCTGTTCCAAAGTTTGACAAACAGCGAGCGCTACCGAACAAACAAAAGGGTTTCCACCAAAAGTGCTAGCATGACTACCAGGTTCAAAAACATCACAGTGAGATTTGCATAACATTGCTCCAATGGGAATACCTCCACCTAGTCCCTTAGCGGAAGTAAAAATATCTGGCTCGATGCCTAAATTTTCATATCCCCAAAGTTTGCCACTACGACCCATACCTACTTGTACTTCATCTAATATCAAGAGAATGCCTTTCTCGTCGCAAATTTCTCTAATTCTTTGAAAGTAAGCCACATTACCAGGGCGAACACCTCCTTCTCCCTGGAGTGCTTCTAGCATAATAGCTGCAACTTGTCGTTTGTCTTTGTCTAATTCAGCGATCGCGCTTTCTATCGCAGCAATATCATTGTAGGGCACATAATAAAATCCTGGCATTAAGGGGCTAAAACCTTTATGATACTTTGGTTGTCCCGTTGCGGTAATAGTTGCTAGAGTACGTCCGTGGAAACTAGCATGGGCAGTCAAAATTATAGGATTTTCAATATCTAATTTTTCGTGAGCATATTTGCGGGCTAATTTTATTGCTCCTTCGTTTGCTTCTGCTCCAGAATTACAGAAAAATGCTTTGTCGGCACAGGAGTGTTCTGTCAACCACTGTGCCAATTCTCCCTGAACTGGAATATAGTATAGGTTAGATACATGATGTAGTCGTTGAATTTGTTGCGAGACTGTTGCCATCATTACGGGGTGAGCATGACCAAGGGTACAGGTAGCAATTCCGGCAACAAAATCCAGATATTCTTTTCCTTCAGTATCCCAAACACGACAACCTTCGCCCCGTTCAAGAGCAATGGGGAAACGCCCGTAAGTGTTCATTACATAAGCGTTGAAGTTGTCAGCACTAAATGTTGTATATCCGCCTGTTGTTCCTAAAGATTGCTTTACTATTGTTTCAGGAGTCATAAATCATCATCCTCAAAATCCTCAAAATCAAACTCAATGTTAATTTAATTTTAAAAGAATATATAGAATTTGTAGGTTTTTTTTAATTTATATAGCAGAAGAAAGAAGGAAGAAGGAATAAGGAAAAATCTGGCGTTGTCTGAGTTTTAAGCTTTTGATATGTCCGCGCCCTTTGCTTCGACTGCTATAATATTTTCAGGACTTACGCGAACTATTGAATCATGCAGCATCTGTAGGATTAAACGGCCGTTTGCCCCTATTAGGTATGGTGGTTATGCGTCAGTCCTGATTTTCTCTAAAGTTTTTCGCCATATCAATTTTTATTGCTTTTACCTTGTTTTTTTAGATTCTTTTAAACTTTCTTTTTTGATGTGGGGGAGTAGGGGAGTAGGGGGAGTAGCAAACAAAAGTAAGTTTTTTTTCACCATCTAAAACCTATCGCCTATCACCTTACCGAATAATTAAGGTTTAATACCAAATCTCAAAAGTTTTGCTACATCTCCTTGAGAGTAGGGAGTAGAGAGTAGGGTGAAAAGATATAAGATATCTTGGTTTAATGCTGATAATCGTTACAAACATGATTCAACCATTATTATTACTTAATAACTGAAGTTCCATGGGAAGTATAGCTTATTTTTGGGAATTGGTATAAAGCCTCTCCTTTAAAGGAGAAAAAGCGGTCGTTAGCGGAGCTTCCCGAAGGGTGGGATGGCGAGGTTTCCTCGCCATATCCAATCGACCAAGAGAAGAAAAAAAATTACCTTTTGCGTCAATCCTATCCGTTTTCAAGGAGAGGTAATAATTAATTATTAATTATTAAT
>NZ_RCBY01000305.1 GCF_003838195.1 Okeania hirsuta | reverse complement strand
TTCTTATCTACCAAATGGAAATCTATCCTTCCCCTCTAACAGCTGCCATGAGATTGGGACAAAAGGGAACCATGGCTTTGGAAAATGAAAAAGACTCCGTCGCCCTGGGATGGCACATCAAACATGGCGAGGATTCAAAGATCATTTGGCACAATGGACAGACAGGGGGTTATCATTCCTTCCTGGGCTTTGATAAGGCCAAGAAGAAAGGAGTTGTTGGTTCTCAGTAATTCAACCGTAAGCATAGATTGATATCGGTTTACACTTTCTCAATCCGGCAAACCCGCTTAAAAAGAAATAAAAGAAGTAATAAAGCTGGGAGTCGAAACCTGGATCAATATGTTGGAACCTATCAACTCGCTCCGAATGTTGAAGTGTTATTAAGGAGAGAAAATCTTTTCAACTCACAGCACAAAGTTACGGGGGCAGGGAGAATTTGCATCTACCCCGAAGCAGAAATCGATTTTTCCTGAGAGTCGTGGATGCAAGCCTTGAATTCAAAAAAAATGAAGAGGAAAAATAGAATCTTTCACCCTTTTTTTCAAAATTGTCTTGAACAAATTGCAACGAAAACTGCTGATGAGGCTCCTAAAGTAAGAGAGAAGAACGCGTGGGAAATTGAGCTCAAGAAGAGCAAATTCAGCCCTTTGATGGCACATATGAGTTGGCCCCGGAATAGAATTTACCGTTACCCACAAGCAAAACCAGCTCTACGTAAAATTGACAGGCCAGCCTGCCTATCGTATATCCCGAATCCGAAAACAGATTCTTTTACAAAAATCGTAGATGCCAATTGGAATTTGAAGTCAATGAGCAAGGAGAAGCATTTCTGTTACCCTCTTTCAAAATGGAGGCAGGCAAAAGGCGAAACGAAAAGAATGATGTTAAACATCAAATGGGCGAAATGTCGGATTGAAGACTGTCAAACAAGCTTATAAACTGCATATCTTACATAGTCGTCGATAAATAAGATTAAGTAGGCGATTAGGCTTGTGGCACAGGAATGAGTGCAGGTAATTTCGCACAAAGTTTAATAATCTGATGCTCCGATCGTTTTTCCCCTGATTATTTCCACAATTCTCATTTGTGATCTTCCTTCGCCCAATCCGGTTCGAATTATTGGATCGCAGTATATCAGCATCAAAGAAGCTCCTGAAACCGATTCGCCTGATGGTGTTCTCGATGATAAAGCATGAAGAAGCAGAAAGTAGTAATGGATTTTTTTCAACGTCCCCATGGATACTCTTTGGCGGAATCGCAGACAGAGGTAATGCTTTCCTATGATAAGAATTTCTTTTACGTTGCTGCCATCTGCAAAGAAAGCCAGGGGAATACGTAATATCTTCCACTTAGGCGAGACTTTTCTACACGCGGCGAAGACTATTTCGCCGTTATACTTGATCCCTTTTGGACAAGACCAATGGTTTTGAGTTTGCCGTAAGTGCTTATGGTGTACAGCGGAATTCCTGATCACCAATGGTGGAAACGGGCGAAATGGAACGACCTCTAGTTGGACAATAAATGGTACGCAAAAACGACACGGGATGAACAAGGGCTATTACGTAGAGAAATTGCCATTCCCTTTAAAACCCTTCGCTATACAAAGAAGCAATACCGAATGGGCGCATTAAATTTCGCACCGCTCCGAATCACAAACCAACGAACGGACAAACTGGACCTCATTCCCCGAAATTTCCAATCTACCTCCCTGGGCTTTACGGTTCTCTTTTATGGATAAACCCCTAAGAAGCCTGGATTTAACATGCGGCCATCCCTTATATTACCGGAGGAAGCTTCTAAAAATTACGAAGAAGTACTGAAAGAAATGCCAGCGGAGCTTTGGGGGTGATGTTAAAATTGGCGTGGGCCTGCTTGAACCTGGACCCTGACCATCAATCCGGATTTTTCGCAGGTGAAGTAGACCAACAAGTTACCAATCTGTCGCTTTGAGATTTCTTTCCCGGAAAGACGTCAATTCTTTCTCGAAAACAATGACCTATTCTCCAGCTTTGGCAGCCCAATCTTTGCGTCCTTTTTTCACAAGAAGGATAGGCATTGCGAAAGACATTGTTACCAATGAGACGGTAGAAAATCGAATCATGCAGGGTGCTCGTTTAAGTGGAAAACTGAAACAAGGATTGGCGATGTAGGTTTCCTTAATATGCAGACGGAATCTGATCCGGAAATCGGAGTTCCCGCGACGAATTAACACCGTTGGAGTAGCCCAGCGACAAGTCTTCTCCCGTTCAATATTTCCGAATAGTATTAATAAAGAATCTTTCGCCACTAGTGCTGAAGAAGATACCCTTGCCTTTCCACGGAAGCTTCAATCGGGTAGTCGGAATAGACTATAATCATGCCTCAAGGGATAATAAATGGCAGGGCAAAGTCTTTCTACCACAAATCCATCGCATGGAAAACCGGGTGGACGAATTCTCACATGGCACTAGCATTCGCTACAACAGTCCCATCTGGGAAGTGCAATGGAACCACAAGTGGTGGGGAAAATTACGATGCAGAAGAGTGCTTTATTAGAAGAACTGGATATAGGAGATCAGTCCAAGTCTGAGTATTAAATATTATCCAAACTAAAGCTGTTCAACCGGGTAGGAGCGGAAATTCAAAGCGCGATTACCTTTGTCCAATGAATTAGGCTTACGGACCGTAGCTTGAGTGCAGACATCATATTCGCTTCGCACGAGGAAGACTACCTTCGTTTTGGGTATGAAAATGAATACGTAAAGCAACCAGTGATTTGATCCAACCCAAACGGGTGGACTAGAACTGCAAACAGGAACGAATACAACGCACATAGATTAAATGCCTTGTTTTTCTTGATAGCCGAAGAAAGTTCAACACCTTTTTCCGTGCGACCCATGAGAGAGTATTTTAATGGAAGACGGTCAGGGATTTCAGGCGAATTGCGTTACCGCATGCAGCCACGAGCGGTAATTTCATCCAGTTTCTCCCTAAATAGATAGAACTGCCGGAACCCTATAATAGTGCCACCCTAATTCTGGTTAGTCCAAAATCGATCTTACGTTCACGATAAGATCTTTTTCAAACAACCCTCATCCAGATAACAAAACCAGATCGACAACGTTAACATCAATGCCCGTTTTCCAATGGCGCTATGCGCCTGTATCGGAACTTATTTATTGTCTATACCGACAACTACTATGCTTCGGATTTTGGGGTAAAAAATCGGGCTTGTGTTGAAGTTGACGTACTGGTTAAACGTTAAGAGTATTGGGGGGTTGACGTGTTGGAGTTAAATTGAAATTATGCACCAACACACCAATACTCCAACACGTTTATTTTTATTTCATCTTCCCTTCCAATTCCTCAAAAGCTTCCTTTCTGCGCACTGAGTCAATTAGTGGGCGTTCTTGGCCTGTACAGTAACATAAAGATTTCCAAACTTACTGCTAGTACCATAAATGGCATTTCCTAAACCTGACAACTTGAGTTTTTCTCCGCTTTGGGTTCCTTCTGGATCGAAAACTTACGTTTCCTTTCAAGCTTGGGATTTTGATTTTTCGGTCAGGACAAGTGTCAAAAAGATCAACCTTGAGGTCGATGTAGAGGTCATTTTCCCTTCGACTGAATTTGCCGTGGGGCTTTATCTTTACTTCTAAAATATGATCGCTGCAGGTCTCCACTTTCTGCCCGGTCCCCCTGCCCTTTCAGACGTAGCTTTTGGCCGTGCTTTACACCCGGCTTGAACATGCACACGCAATTTCTTCCATCGTACTGCAAAAACATCCCGCATGGCCCTTATAGGCTTCTTCCAAACTGATGGTAATATTGGCTACATGGTCCCTACCCTTACGCATGGTGTTTCCGAGCACCAAAAATCTCTTCAAAAAATGAGGTAAAAACCGAATTATATCTCCTCCTCCGGGCTTGACCGAAACCTCCCATAGGGCCACCCTGGTATTGGCGAAAGTTCTGCACCAGCATGTCGTACTTGCGTCGGATTTCCGATCAAGCAGGACTTCCTTAAGCTTCGCTAATCTCTTTTAAATCGCTGTTCTGCGGCAGGGATTGTTGGGATTGGCATCGGGATGGTACTTTACCGCCAGTTTCTTGTACTTTCTTTCGAATCTCCTCTTCACTCGCAGTACGGCTTACTCCCAGAACTTTATAATAATCTTTATACTGCATCAATCAATAGTACACAATTCCCGTGCAAAAAGAAACGTGTCAGATGCAGGAGGCCCCACATCTGACACAAGTCATAAATTATATGCCAAGCTGACAAAGCAGCTTATTCCTTCATAAACGAAGATCCACAAGCCTTCGGCAGTTTCTACGCGAACGCTGTAGATACCGGCTGGAAGTCTGGAGATATCCAACTGTTATCGAAAGCTTTTTCTTCCAATTGCAGCATAGTTTGTCCCACCAGGTTGATTACGGAGATCTTTTCCATTTGCAAGCTTGCATCCAGCCGGATCTGCGTTTGAGCAGGTTTAGGATACATCTTGATGGCATCAGCAGGAAGAAGTTCAGGAATACCTACTGTGCTCTCAACCAGGCGAACCGTAAGGTATCGATAGAAAACTGTTTAGCATGTTGTCAACGGAAGTGTCACAATTTCTACGAATTCTTCTCCTTCTGCATCGGTACGCCGATGATTTCCAATGTAGAGCTACCGAATCATCATCACAACCGGAAACGTAAAGTCGTACGCTGTAAAATTAAAATCAGTTCCCGCTGTAGCAAGTAGTACCTGCTCCAAGACTCACACATAACGGGGTAGTATTCAGGTTGTTATTGGTAGCAACCACGACAAACATCCACGGTATTGGTAACCGGTGGTAGAAAACAGTTTTGCGATCGGTGTAGAATCCTACAACCGGATTTCTGGGAAGCAAAGTCAGCGGGCTCCTGGGAAGATTTGTATCCACACATCAGCAGGAGTACTGCTATCAAATTGCCACCGATTCCGTGACATTCCACCATTTTCCACCTGGATAAGCAACCCCATCTATGTCTGTATTCCGTATCAATTCTAACGGTAAAGGGTATCCACCCCATTGGTGAAATCAATGTTCACGCCAGAATTAGAGAGAGAATCTGAAGGCCAGTCTGCAGTGTCAACAGTGTGCAACACAGCCTAACGTAATGTATTCGGACTCGGTACTCTCATCCAACATAGATACTTCAAGAGGATCCCTGTAAGTCATTTCGGAGGAAATAAGCACAATGTCATCTACAAAAACTTCTACCAATCCACGGAACTGTTCAACTTGGCCTTTTACAAGGATTTCATCGCCCTGGTTAACCTGATATCCACTAGGAGCATCGCTGAAATTAAAGATGTAATTCCTCCTGTAGAATCGATTAGGCGCCAAAGGAATATCCATTGTTTCCGTCATAGTCATTGCTATGGACAATTCCCTGCACCTGTACAAAAAACGTCAAGCGAGTCTGTAACAAAATCCCATCAGAAATCGGCTGTAAGCAATGCATCGGGATATTGTGTGAAAGTCATTGTCTTCAATGGAAATATCAATACACTGTCTGCTACCAAACTCCACCGCCCGTAGGAGAAGTCAGAGCCAGACTCAGCGATTCCGTCATTTCCTGCAAATTATCATCCACTATTATCCCAACTGAATGGTATCACTAGGATTGCTAGAGGTCAGGGTAACCATGCTATCAGATAAGACGTAATCATTTCCTTCCGTTGCTGTTGAATTCATGCATTGACACTTATCATCAACACTTACCGTATCGGTTCCTACTGTATCAAGGTTAATGATGAGTCTGCCGGAGAATCTCCTTCTCCTACTGTCAATGTCCCCACAGCAAAAGATACTTTCAGGTTCAGGTATAGCCTCCGCGACGCAAAGTGTTCCGGATGACCCAACCTGTCATGTATGAGCACCTAGCGAATCAAAAGTATTCTGTGGGAAACCAGCCATGAGTCGCCACCTAGGGTCCAATCGGTGGTTCCAGCCATTACATCCGTTTTCTTTCTTACCAGGGTATGTTCGTTTGTAGGCACCTGTATCAACTGGCCAAGTTGCTACCTGGATCAAAAAATAGTTCTCCAATTATATCCAAGGTATCTGATGTGGCAGAATTGATCAAGGAAATCGCATCATCTCCATTAAAGTGAACAATGCTGCGAAAGGAGAGTGCTGTATCGGCTCTTGCCTGCATGACAGAATCAGCCTGGTCAGTAACAATAACATAAAACTTCTCCTGGGGCTAATTTCCTGCCGGAAAAAAAACTGATGTATTGGTTTCATTGTAAAACCTCGAGTTGAAATCTCATAATTAGAAAGGTCAGCTGTTTCCCCGCTTGGGTTGTAAATTTCGATTCCCTTATTATGGAACTTCCCTCTATGTACTCAGAGAAATAAAAGGTCAACGCATTGACCGTAGGGAGCTATTAATAAAGAATAATGCCCCAAACAAAAAATAGTAATGGTTTAATGTTCATATTGATTGCGGTTAAGGTTAAGTTTTATGTTTCAGCTTAAAGGTCTTGGAGTTTAAGATAATGTTACCGAATGTGAAGGCCCCAATAGCAATTAAATCTGTCTAGTTTCAATTTTCAAAATTAACATAAAGTAAACTTTTTCTTTCAGCATTTTTATTGGGGATTAAATTCATGAGCATATTATTACTTGTAGCCTCTACCTAAAAGTCTTAATTTCAGCAAATTTGTGGTGCATGAAAGCAGTGATCGGTAGCAGTGTGGGAAACCAAATTACGTCCTCACACGCATACACAGCCCAAGCCTCTAAATCCCCGTGGCAGGGAAACCTATCCTTGGACATATCATCGCAATCTGATAGATGCCGGGATCAAAAAGCATGTCTTTATCATTGGCTACCTCCGGGAAAAGATTCAGGAGTATGTTAAACTACCTATGCAGGAAAAATTGAGATGGAGTTTGTGGTGCAGAAACCGCGCAAAGGATTGCACAGCCTTATGGACCTGCAAGGAAGTTCTTGCCGATACAGATGATATCCTGATCAATCTGGGGGATATTATTTTTGACAAGGACACCCCTAAAATTATGGACCAGAAGGGTTCCATTCTTGCGGTTCAGCAAGTGGAAGATCCTCGGGAATTCGGGATTGCAGTTTTGGGAGGAGATGGATACGTAAAAAAGCTCAGCGAGAAACCGGATATTCCTACCAGCAATCTTGCCCTCGTAGGTATGTATAAGCTAAGTCAGGTAGGACTTTTGTTAGAAGTACTGGACGACATGATGAAGGATGGAGTA
>NZ_RCBY01000304.1 GCF_003838195.1 Okeania hirsuta | reverse complement strand
CGGGTCTCCTCGCCATATCCAATCGACCAAGAGAAGAAAAATTTTCATGATTAGTCAATCCTCTTCTTTTCAAGGAGAGGTAATTATTAATTATTAATTGTTGAAAACTACCTTTCTGAGATTGAGCGTAAAGCCGAAAAATGAATTGACTTATTTAACAAATAATCTTAAAGTAAGTGAGAAAAAATTTGAGATGAAAAACAAAGCTACAGTTGCTTATATTGGAACAGGTCATATGGGACGACCTATGATTTTTAAACTCTTAGAATTAGGGTATCCTGTGCAAGTTTATGATAAATATCCAGAAGCAGCTAAAACAGTAATTGAAGCTGGAGCAGTTTGGTGTAATAGTCCCCAAGAAGTGGCTCAGAATGCTGATATTGTGATCACTAATCTACCTTTACCCCATCATGTTACAGAAAATATATTAGGGGAAAATGGGGCTTTGAATGGAATGAAAACTGGATCGACTTGGATTGATTTTTCAACCACAGATTATCATAATACCAAGTATATTGCTGGGGAAGCTAAGAAAAAAGGTGTTTATAGTCTAGAAGCTCCTGTGAGTAATTTATCCCACATGGGGGTAGATTTTGGTAATATGAGTTTTTATGTTAGTGGAGATCGAGAGGGGTTTGACATTAGTAAGGAAGTTTTGAATGGTGTAGGCAAAATATCCTTCTTCGTTATGAATCAAATTGGCGAAGCACAAGCTGTTAAGCTCTTGACTAATTTACTGTGTTATACTGCTATAGTTGTTTTGGGGGAAGTGCTGATCATTGCTAAAACCTGTGGTATTCCCTTAGATTGGATGTGGCAGTTTATGAAAGCATCCCAAGCTAATAGTTTTGCAGCAGAACAAATATCTCCATTTATCTTTGATGGCAGTTACGACAATTCCTGTAGTTTAGAAATTGCAGCTAAGGATAGTGATTTAACTGTGAAATTAGCTGAAGAATTCAATGTTCCTTTACCTTTGGGAAAAATTATTGAGGCTAGATATCGGCAAGCTGGAAAGACATATAAATTTTCTGAAAATTATATCATTGTAACTAAATTAGTTGAAGATGAGAATAACATTGATTTGAGAATACCAGGATTTACAGCACCTTCCCCCTATGGTTTAAATCGGAACTATGTTTATTCTAATGAGTTTGTTAAAGATGATTTTGGTCGGATAAAACCTCATCCCTATCAATTCAACTATGATAGACCTCAGCAGAAATTACAAGAACCCTTAGAAGAAATTGCTCAAACTCTAACAGAGTTAATGGCATATATCAATTACCTTATTTTACAGGAGTCTTATAAATTAGGTCAAAAGATAGGATTAAGTCAAGACTTATTAGTTAAAGTTATTCGCTGGGGTTGTGGAAGTAGTTGGGTGTCTGACAATGAAAATTCCTATCAACCTAATGATAGAATAGTTGCCAAATTTAAAGACTATAACTTCGATCAAAAAGTCAATATTCCCACAATTAATAAGATAATTGCTGTGTTAGAAGAATGAGATAAGCAAAACAAAATTAAGAGATTTTAAACTAAAGTAAACTAAGCAGGATATTAAAAAATGAAAAAAATATTAGCTTTGTGGGCAGTACCACGCTCAACTTCCACTGCATTTGAGCGTATGATGCGGGAAAGAGGAGATTTTTTCGTAGATGACGAACCTTTTGGAAAATCTTTTTACTACTCTGAAGAACGTTGTAATACTACTCGTTATCCAGATATAGAACCAGATCCCCAATACAATTTTAGTTGTATTTTGGAAAGATTAAAGCAAGAAAATGAAAAGCAGCCAGTTTTTATTAAAGATATGAGTTACCAGGTTGCACCTGTAGCTAATCAAGAGTTTTTGTCTAATTTTAATAATAGTTTTCTGATTAGACATCCAGAAAAAATGTTGCCATCTCTCTTTAAAAATTGGTCTGATTTTACCTTAGAAGAAACTGGATATGCTCAACTTGATAAGCTGTTTGAAATGGCTAAAGAAATTACTGGAAAAATACCAGTAGTAATTGATTCAGATGATTTAGTTAAAAAACCTCAAGCAACTGTTAAAGCCTATTGTAATGCTATAGGTATACCATTTATTGAAGAAGCTCTAGAATGGAAATCTAAACCTCAACCAGAAATCAATCAATGGGAAGGGGGGTGGCATAATTATGTGTTATCTAGTCAAGGATTTAAAGAAAGGGAAAAGAAAGATTATGCCAAAATAGAAGATAGCGAACATCTAAAGCAAGCCTATGAATTTTGTTTACCTTACTACCAAAAACTCTACGAAAATCGCTTGCAGATTGAATAACAATTTTAAGCATTTCCTGCGAAATGCTGGAAAGATACAACTATATTTTATTTGTCTATCTCCTGACTTCCCCTCCTGGGAGGGGTTAGGGGTGGGTTAACTGCTTTGACAAAAAACCGCACCTTTGTAAAAACACTAAATGGCTTCTATAATTCTTGAAAAATGTGAATCAAGCAAAATTTCTAAAAAATCGCGTAGCAATAGTAACAGGTGGTACATCTGGCATAGGAAAATCTATTGCTATTGCTTTAGCTGAAAGTGGAGCAAATGTAGCAGTCGGTTCTCGTTCTGCTAGCACAAGTTCATGTCAGAGTGAAATTGAGTCACAAGGTGTTAAAGCTCTAGTAATGAATCTGGATGTATCCTCAACTGACTCAGTCCAGGCTTTTTATGATACTACAATAAAAGCATTTGACAAAGTTGATATTCTTGTCAATGCGGCAGGAATTGCTTATGAGCATGAAATGTGCAATCATCCTGACGAAGAGTGGTATAAGGTTATAGATATTAACCTCAACGGTATCTATCGCACTACTAAGCTATGTTTTCCAGGAATGATAAAACGGAAATGGGGTCGTATTATTAATATTGCCTCGACTTCTGCTTCAGTAGGTGCTCCGCTTCACGCTGCCTACTGTACTTCTAAAGCAGCAATTCTTGGACTGACTCGCTGTGTCGCTTTGGAAGGCGCACCTTATGGAGTATCTTGTAACTCAATTAGTCCAGGGTGGGTAGAAACTAAATTAGCTGAAGGGATGATAGGACGACTTGCTAAAATTGAAGGTCGAACTGCTGCTGAATACTTAGAGGAAATCAAGCATAGCTATCCTCAGAAGAGAATTATACAACCACAAGAAGTTGGCAAACTAGCAGCTTTCCTTTGTCGTGATGAGGCATTGGGTATTACAATGGAGGATATAACAATATCAGCAGGTTCCCTGTGGTGAAAAAAATTTGGATTGATAGCAACGTTGAAGTATTTGTCAGTTGGAAAACAGGTGATGGAAATTGGTTTTTCCCTTGTGGCGATCGCTCTAATTGCTACATGAATAATGGTAAACTTCTAGTGCAAAAAGGCAGAAGGCACGAGGCAGAAGGCAGAAGGGAAGAAAGGTTATTGTACAAGCTTTTGAACCTTTTTTAACTGGTTAGTTATTTCCGCCATCCTGCACTAGTGATATCAAATCTGGCATTATGGATAACACTGCGGGCGACTTCCACTGTACTTGACTGTATGATCCAGGAATGATATCAAATCCGGTAGCATCGGTGTAATTAGATGGGGAGTAGGGGAGTAGGGGAGATAGGCAGTAGGGGAGATCGAGAAATATTTGGTAATAGTTGAAGATGGAACATTTTTTTATACCGAATTAAACGGATTTGATATGAAGAGTTCTATATATTTTTTTTAATAACCTCAGGACTTACCCAAAGACATTATATATAGCACCTACTAATTTAGCGATCGCCTCAAGATTTCAGGAATCAGGCAAAAATGCGGCATAGTGCATAACAAATTTGGCGATTTCTGAGGCTTTCGCTCCGCTTTTCATGTCGCGAAGCGAAACCGAAATGTTAGTCGATTTTTAATCAGATAGCCTCAATTTACTAACTAAATCCCCAATCTTGAAAAAGTTAAATAACTGTCATTTTTAGAGCTGATTTGTAAACTTAGCTAAAACCTTTATGTAATCTAACTCTCAGGAATTTAGGTGTTATTGGGCTATAACTCCTAAAACCCTTGTATTGCAAAGAATTAAATCTCTTAATATTTGCTTTATAAATCAGCTCTTATGGTTGGATATTTCAGTTCCTAAGTGAGATATTTTCATAATAACCCATTCTTAATTTGATAAATAGTTTTTCCTAAATTATATGCTAAATTCTTCAGATGATTCACTCGGCAGTATTGCACAAGCAATGTGATTTTTTTGAATTTGTGTAGAACTGCCTTGACAACATTCAAGTCTAGTTAGTTGCTTGAACTCCCTGTGAAACTCCTCAATTTTACACCTAGTTTGATACTCAAATTATACAGCCTCTTTCAGAGGAGCTACGCTATCATCTATAGCAGATTTATTTAAATCATTAGTCACAATAAATTCTGTTCTGTTATTAACAGTACCCCGAAATAATTTGACTATCTTGAGTCAGAATTACGCACTCGCTTTTTTATCCCTAGGAAAACCCTTGATTTTTATAATTTTTCCCGATAATAATTCCCCTTGAATCCAACTTAATGTTCCCAGATTTTGATATTTTTTTTACACCACCAGTATCATCGACTAAACGATTACTCTTGAGAGGACAATAATAAATCTGATCTAGATTATCAATTACAGCCATCAGTATTTGAGTAGCAGATAAACTATCCATTAACACTATTTTAAATAGTATTTTCTTTTTCTTTACCAACTAAACTTAAGATGTACGCTATATGTAGCGTACATCTTAAGTCCTGAACCTTTTAAGTTGAAAACATAAAGAAGGTTTAATCTTTGATAAACTTTCTGATAAATTACTCAAGTTTAGAAAAGTCTGTGAAATACTTCTTCTTATCAGAGGGATGGGCCGTAGGTAGAGTTTGGACTGTCGGCGGTCTCTGGAGTGAAACAGCTTGGAGACGAGCACCAGATATTGAAAAAATGAATCTTTGTATTTTGGATAAAAATGAAAAAATGTGGCTGCATCGAGTCGAAGATCCAGTATTGATGGTAGAGATTTATCCCACTGCTGAAGCTCAAAAGTCTGTTTCTAGTCAGAATATTGGCAACGTGGTGTTGACTCGCTTGATTAATTCTGAAAAAGTCTTGGAATATCTTTGTACTACCTCAGCCATCTGTCAAATTAGCTAAAGTCATTAGGCTTAAGTTGAAAGTCAAAAGTTGATCTAACTGAATATTCATCATCAACTTTTTCCTTTTGTAATGTTTGCTTGCTATTAACTTAAAAACTCTATACAATTCTTGAAATAGTTTTAATTTTTATGCTCCTATTTGAATAAAATTGGCCATCTTGTCAGTGACTATATTGACTATTGGACTAAAACTAAGACAATTTTAGACAAGAGCATAACAAACAAAAGAAAAAAGCTTTCAGAATAGACATCACTTAATTAGGAGGAGTGTAGTCAATGGGACTACCTTGGTATCGAGTACACACAGTTGTTCTGAACGATCCAGGACGACTAATTTCCGTGCATCTAATGCACACTGCTCTAGTAGCAGGTTGGGCTGGCTCAATGGCCCTTTATGAACTAGCAATCTTCGACCCTAGCGATCCAGTCCTGAACCCAATGTGGCGTCAGGGAATGTTCGTTATGCCATTTATGGCACGTCTAGGTGTTACCCAATCTTGGGGTGGCTGGAGTGTTACTGGAGAAGCCGCTACTAACCCTGGTTTCTGGTCTTTTGAAGGTGTAGCAGCAGCTCATATTATTCTTTCTGGTTTGCTGTTCCTAGCTGCTGTATGGCACTGGGTTTTTTGGGACTTAGAGCTGTTCTTTGACCAACGTACCGGAGAACCTGCTCTAGACCTACCAAAAATGTTTGGTATTCACTTATTCTTATCAGGTCTACTCTGTTTTGGCTTTGGAGCCTTCCATTTGACAGGAGTATTTGGTCCAGGAATGTGGGTATCAGACCCCTATGGATTAACGGGTTCTATTCAGCCAGTAGCCCCAGCCTGGGGACCGGAAGGGTTTAACCCATTCAATGCTGGTGGCATTGTCGCCCACCACATTGCTGCTGGAATTGTGGGAATTATTGCTGGTTTGTTCCACCTATCTGTAAGACCACCAGAACGTCTCTACAGAGCATTGCGGATGGGTAACATTGAAACAGTCCTCTCTAGCAGTATTGCAGCAGTTTTCTTTGCAGCCTTTGTTGTGGCTGGAACAATGTGGTACGGCTGTGCGGCTACCCCTATTGAATTATTTGGCCCTACTCGTTATCAATGGGACAGCGGTTACTTCCAGCAAGAAATTGATCGTCGCGTTCAATCTGAAATAGCAGCAGGTAAAACTGCTTCAGAAGCTTGGTCAACTATTCCTGAAAAATTGGCTTTCTATGACTATGTTGGTAATAGCCCTGCAAAAGGTGGTCTTTTCCGTGTTGGCCCAATGAATAATGGTGATGGTCTTGCTCAAGGTTGGCTTGGTCATCCAGTATTTAAGGATAAAGATGGCGAGGAATTATTTGTGCGTCGTCTACCAAACTTCTTTGAAACTTTCCCAGTTATCTTGACCAATGCTGATGGTGTAGTCAAGGCTGATATTCCTTTCCGTCGTTCAGAATCAAAATATAGTTTTGAGGAGAAGGGCGTAACAGTTAGCTTCTTAGGCGGTGAACTTAATGGTCAAACGTTTACTAAAGCTACAGATGTTAAGAAGTATGCTCGTAAAGCTCAGATAGGTGAACCTTTTGAGTTTGACCAAGAAACTTTAGGCTCTGACGGTGTGTTCCGGACTAGCACTCGTGGATGGTTTACTTATGGCCATGCTTGTTTTGCTTTGCTATTCTTCTTCGGTCATATTTGGCACGGATGTCGGACATTGTTCCGCGACGTATTCGCAGGTATTGACCCAGACCTAGAGGAACAAGTAGAGTTTGGTCTATTCCAGAAATTGGGTGACCTAAGTACTCGTAGGAAGGAAACCTAAAGCGAATGTGGTTTAACAAATAATAAAGGTAAACCACTAAGACAACTAGGTATCTCTCATCTTCAAATTTTCGATAAAAGTCCAACGACTACTTTGATAAAAGTTACAAAGTATTTTCGTTGGACTTTTATTTACGTTAAGCTGGTAAACTAATATAGAACTGGATCTTCAGGAAATTCCCTTATGGAAAGTGCAGCTTATATATTAGTTTACCAGCTTAACGTAAATAAAAGTCCAACGACTACTTTGATAAAAGTTACAAAGTATTTTCGTTGGACTTT
>NZ_RCBY01000303.1 GCF_003838195.1 Okeania hirsuta | reverse complement strand
TCAAATAAATTAATTTTTACCCACCAGAGCATTTTTCATCACAGGATTTCTCGAATTTATAGGGGGGAGGTTTCAAAGTCTGGAACTGCTAAAAAAAGGGGGAACTGCTTAATCAGGGAAGAGGTTTCAAAGTTCCCCTTTTCAAGGGGGATTTAGGGGGAGCGTAAATGTACTTCATATTGATGAGAAATGCGATGCTCAAATAAATTAATTTTTACCCACCAGAGCATTTTTCATCACAGGATTTCTCGAATTTATAGGGGGGAGGTTTCAAAGTCTGGAACTGCTAAAAAAAGGGGGAACTGTTTAATCAGGGAAGAGGTTTCAAAGTCCCCCTTTTCAAGGGGGATTTAGGGGGATCGTAAATGTACTTCATATTGATGAGAAATGCGATGCTCAAATAAATTAATTTTTACCCACCAGAGCATTTTTCATCACAGGATTTCTCGAAGCTTAAAAAAGGGGAACTGCTTAAAAAGGTGAGAGGTTTCAAAGTCCCCCTTTTCAAGGGGGATTTAGGGGGATCGTAAATGTACTTCATCTTGATGAGAAATGCGATACTCAAATAAATTAATTTTTACCCACCAGAGCATTTTTCATCACAGGATTTCTGGAATTTATAGCGGTTTTTACAAAAGTAGATTACAAAACTTCTGCCTTCTGCTTTTAAGCGAAAATCTCTATATTTTATGTTAATGAAAACTACTATAAGGAATTGCTGCAATGAAAGGAGAAAAAGTTGTTTGGGAAGAGGATATACAGTCAACTTTTGCAGAGGAATATCAAGACCTATTGAATGTTGTCGGGTTTATTGAAGGTTTTGGTTTATTGTTTGTAGAATGTTCGCCTCCACAGGGAACAGAAATTATTGAAAAAATTCGGCAGGATATTCCCCAAGAAAGGGTAGAAGTTTTGCGTTTGGATAAGACCACTTATAATTTTTATAGTCTGGTAAAAGATTTGCCCAATTTAGCAGAGATTGATGTTTTGTTTGTGACTGGTTTGGAATATTCTCTCTATCAATATGAGGAGGAGATGAAAGAAAGGGGTTGGGATAGTAATGAGATTATTTCTATTAGTAGAAGGGGAGTCCCTCCTGTTTTGATTAATTTGAATCAGCAGCGAGAAAGATTTAGGGATGATTTTGATATTTGCTTTGTGTTTCTATTACCAAGGTTTGCTTTAGATTACTTGATTAAACGTGCCCCAGATTTTTTTGATTGGCGTTCTGGGTTATTTCTGTTTCCTATGAATGAGGAATATTTACGACAAGAATCTTTAGATGTTTCAGCAAAAAAGTTAGATGATTATAAAGAACTTACAAGGCAAGAGCGTAAGTATGTATGGTTGAGAATTAAAAGTTTGGTTGATGATGAGAGACTTCCTGTTGAACAAAAAGCTAATTTGTTGGTGATCAAGGCTTTATTGGATAGAAAGTTTCAGCACAATGAAGAAGCAATATTAGCTTGTGATGAAGCATTAAAAATTCAAGCCAATAATTATGAAGCCTGGAATAATAAAGGTGTTGCATTAAAAAATTTAGAAAGATATGAAGAGGCTGTTGCTGCTTATGAAAAAGCTCTAAAAATTCGACCATACTATCATTATGCTTGGAATAATAAAGGCATTGCATTAGAAAATTTAGAAAGATATGAAGAGGCAGTTGCTGCTTTTGATAAAGCTCTAGAAATTCAACCATACTATCATTATGCTTGGAATAATAAAGGCATTGCATTAGAATATTTAGAAAGATATGAAGAGGCAGTTGCTGCTTTTGATAAAGCTCTAGAAATTCAACCAGATGATCATTATGCTTGGGATAATAAAGGTAATGCACTGAGAAAATTAGAAAGATATGAACAGGCTGTTGCTGCTTATGAAAAAGCTCTAAAAATTCGACCAGATTATTATTATACTTGGTCCTTGAAAGGCGTTGCACTGTTTTTTTTAGAAAGATATGAACAGGCATTTGTGGCTTATGAAAAAGCTCTAGAAATTAAACCAGAGTGTAATTATACTTGGTTATTTAAAGGCATTGCATTAGAAAATTTAGAAAGATATGAACAGGCTGTTGCTGCTTATGAAAAAGCTCTAAAAATTCAACCATACTATCATGAAGCTTGGGATAATAAAGGTAATGCACTGAGAAAATTAGAAAGATATGAACAGGCTGTTGCTGCTTATGAAAAAGCTCTAAAAATTCGACCATACTATCATTATGCTTGGAATAATAAAGGCATTGCATTAGAAAATTTAGAAAGATATGAAGAGGCAGTTGCTGCTTTTGATAAAGCTCTAGAAATTCAACCATACTATCATTATGCTTGGAAAAATAAAGGCGATGCACTGAGAAAATTAGAAAGATATGAGGAGGCAATTGCTGCTTTTGAAAAAGCTCTAGAAATTCAACCAGACTCTCATTATGCTTGGAATAATAAAGGCATTGCATTAGAAAATTTAGAAAGATATGAAGAGGCAGTTGCTGCTTTTGATAAAGCTCTAGAAATTCAACCATACTATCATTATGCTTGGAAAAATAAAGGCGATGCACTGAGAAAATTAGAAAGATATGAGGAGGCAATTGCTGCTTTTGAAAAAGCTCTAGAAATTCAACCAGACTTTCATTATGCTTGGTCTGGTAAGGGTAATACCTTTTTACAATTAAAACTGTATCAACAAGCAATAGCTGCTTTTGAAAAAGCTCTAGAAATTCAACCAGACGATGAAAATTATATTATTTACCTTGGCTTAGTTAAATATGAAATGGGAAAGATAGATGAAGCTATAAAAAACTGGCAAACTGCAATTGAAATAAATAACCAAAATGTAGAACCTCAATTAGCAATAGGAGTTGCCCTATATAAAAAAGGTGAAATTTCAGCAGGTTTAACAATGGCAGAAACAGCATTAAAATTAGACAAAAATTGGGGAAACCTGCAACGGCTCAAAAAAGAAAATTGGAGCGATAAACTATTAGCAGATGCAGAAAAATTATTAGAAAATCCTCAGATAAAAATATTACTATCTCAGACAGTTGAAGAAGAAAGAAGCAAGAAGAAAGAAGCAAGAATAAAAAATGGATGGGAACTCAAACCCCAACCAATTATAAACACCCTGTAGACGGCGGAGAATTAAACTCAAAATCAAAAGATAATTCCGCAACAAAAACTCAACAATAAACCATCAATCCCACATTCCGCACCACAAAATATAGCAACCGAAGAAGGAGTCAGGAGACAACCCACCCCTCGCCCCTCCCCCTCCCAGGAGGGGAAAACAGGAGACAGAATTTTAGAAGAAAATTATAGCTGCCGTGATTGAGTCATCATCAGAGCAAGTATTTATGTGTAAATTTTTTACTCGGAAGATCGATGAACGAAAAAAGTATTGAGATGATTTGCATAGTATAAATACCTACCAAGCTACAGATTCATATACTACTTTTAATGATACGCTCTTGAAGTTCCGAATGTGGGATCAATATTACTTGTTGAAAAAGGAAAAAGTAGTCGTAGGTTGGGTTAAACCAATTTGGGAAAAGAATGTTACGAATAATAAGAGCAATTAAAAGACTTTATAGGAGATGTCCATTGGATGAAAAAGATAAATTGTTACCTAATAAATAGTATCAAAGCTATTTATTCTGACTCGGTCCTCCTAACTTCCCCTCCTGGGAGGGGGAGGGGCGAGGGGTGGGTTGACTCCTAAGAAATAACCTAGTTATTTGTAGCAAATATTGATCAAGTTGGTATTAAACCACAGTGCAACTCAACACAAAATTCTATCTACATATTCTGTGCTGCGGATAAGTTCCGAATATCATACCTCAACCAAACCTACTAAAAGTTGGGGAAACCTGCAACGCCTCAAAAAAGGGTGGTGGTGCATAGTAATGCTAGAGAGAGTGTGGGGAGATGGGGACCCACCCCTAACCCCTCCCCCTCCACCGGAGGGGAGTATGGGAGAAATTAAAAAATATATATCTTCAACCAAAACCCATACAGGACTACCCAAAAAAGAACTGTGGGGAAATAAACTATTAGCAGATGCAGAAAAATTATTAGAAAATTCTCAGATATAGCAATGTGCGCTGGCATATTTACAAATTTCAGGAGGTGTCCAATAGCTAAAAGTCTTATATTATCGGCAATTTATTCCCCCTATTGCCTTCCGGAGCTGTTACCTGTTGCCTGCGCGCAGCACTATAAAAACTTTACCAAAAAATTGTGGTCTAAAGTCTCCCCTTTTAAGAGGATAAAAAAAGAGAATATTCCTGATGTCAAACCTCCTGATTGCAGAGTTACTGTTAACGCAGTTCCTCCGTTAGGAGGCTAACTGATAACTGAAATGACCCACCGCCTTCTGTGAGATTGTACGTTACCCTCACGCTCACACACCCTACTGAACTTCTGACTTATGAATTATAACTTCTGACTTCCGTGAAGAGCATGACGGAGGCTTTAGACCAAGCTTTTTGTTAAAAACTTGCATATACTTAAGTAGAATTAACTAAAAGACTCCTGATGATTGGCTAATATATAATACCCCACCGAATAAGTAAAAACATTAAATAAACCTAAAAATTTAATATCATCTAGTCATCATGTCAACCCTCAGTCCTTGTGAACCAAAATATCTAGAACTCAAAAATAGTCTCATCCAAATACGAGACCTAGAAGCCGCCGTCTCCATACTAAACTGGGACCAAACCACCTATATGCCCACCGGAGGCACTTCTGCCAGAGGACGACAAATAGCCACTCTCAAAGAACTTGCCCATGAAAAATTTACCGACCCATCCATAGGTCAACTCCTCCAAGACCTCCGCCCTTACGAACAAAGCCTCCCCTACGACTCCACCGAAGCTAGCCTGATCCGTGTTACTCGCCGAGACTACGAGCGCGCCATCCGAGTCCCTTCAGAATTCATGGCCAAATTTTGCCAACATCAAGCTACCGCCTACGAAGCATGGGTCAAAGCCAAATCTCTCAAAAACTTTTCCCTAGTACAACCATATTTAGAAAAAACATTAGACCTAAGTCGAGAACTAGCTTGCTTTTTCCCTCACAAACATATTGCCGATCCTCTCATTGACTTTGTAGACGAAGGCATGACAGTTTCCATACTTCGCCCTCTGTTTCGCAAACTACGCCAAAAATTATTACCCATAGTAGAAGCCATTACCTCCGGCCCACCTATCAATGATTTTTACCTCCGCCAATATTATCCAAAAGAACAACAACTTAAGTTTGGACGTACTGTGACAAAGCATATTGGCTTCGACTTTCAAAGAGGCCGACAAGACGAAACGCCCCACCCCTTTACTTCTAGCTTTTCAATTGGGGATGTTCGTATTACCACTCGCGTGTATGAAAATAACTGTACCGAAGCTCTATTCAGTACAGTCCACGAAGTAGGCCATGCTCTCTATGAGCAAGGTATTGCCCTAGAATTAGAGGGAACGCCCCTTGCTGAAGGAACCTCAAGCGGTATCCATGAAAGTCAATCCCGATTATGGGAAAATATGGTAGCTCGTAGTCGATGCTTTTGGGAATGTTTTTATCCCCAACTACAGGGTATTTTTCTCAAACAACTTAGTTGTATTTCTGTTTCAGAATTTTATCAGGCTATTAATAAGGTTGTTAAGTCACCCATTCGTACTGATGCTGACGAAGTAACCTACAATCTCCATGTGATGATTCGATTCGATCTAGAGTTGGCCATGTTAGAAGGGAAATTAGCTGTTTGTGACCTTCCCGAAGCCTGGAATGAGCGCTATAAAAAAGATTTAGGTATAGTTCCCACTAATTATAGTGAGGGAGTCATGCAAGATGTGCATTGGTATGGTGAAATGATTGGCGGAATGTTTCAAGGCTATACTTTGGGTAATTTAATTGCTGCTCAAATTTATGAAACTGCAGTGAAGTCTAATCCAGAAATTACTGTTGCTATTGAACAAGGTAATTTTACTCTTTTGCATAAATGGTTAAAGCATAATATTTATCAACATGGTCGCAAATATACTGCGAAAGAATTAATTGACAGAGTAACAGGTAAACCTTTAAGTATTGACCCATTTATTCGTTACATTCAAAATAAGTATAGTGATATATATTCTGTTAAATTAGCTCTTGTTGCTTGAGGGAAAGCAAATTTAAAATAAGGAATTGAAGTTAAAATTATTTTGGAAATAATCGAAATATAGCAATTCCCAAAAAGAGTGAGGTACAAAATTCGTTTGCTTTAGGCAACAGGCAACAGGCAACAGGCAACAGGGAAGAAAGATAAAAGTACCTCACGCTTACTGAGAAACGCTATATTTTCTACAGTTCCTTGTTGCCACTTCAATTATCAGTTATCAATTATCAGTATCTCCTGTAATAGGAAGGCTTGAAAATACGGAATTCTCTTTTCTCTTGGTCTCATGGATATGGCGTTCCCTTCGGGACCGGAGGAAAGGGGAGACTTGAGATGTTATTTTTTGTTCAAAAAAATATAGCGTTTCTCAGTCTAATGAGGTGCACCTATCTTTAATTTGTCTTCTGTTTCCTGTTCTCTGTTCCCAGATCCGGTGTTCCCTAAAAACAACGAATACGCGTACCTCGCGCTTCTTGGGAATTGCTATAGCGTTTCTCAAATTAGTGAGATACAGTTGTTTTTCTTTTTTTCCGTCCCCTTTTTCTCGAATTACTACTCCCTACTCCCTAACACAAACGAATTTTGTACCTCACTCCTTATGGGAATTGTTATATACAAATAAGAAATAATAATTTTGGATATTAGTATAAAAGATGTTAATATTAGTTAGGGCTTGCTGATTAAATCTAAAAGGATTGACATATTAAAGACAAGTGCCTTTTTGGGGCTTTTAAAAAGTACCTGGTATCACGTCTAAAACGCTCAAAAAGTTAGTATTTTAGGCGCATAGTTGGGCAGAAAAATCAAGGGACAAAACTTAGCTCCTACTTCTTCTAAATTCCCATTTCTCCTGTCTCCTGTCTCCTACCCCACCAAAAAGACTTTATTCAGCAAACCCTAATTATAGAGTTATGATTAAATTTTTAGTCCCGCTCAATTTCAGCTAAAACTAGAACCGCAAACATCAGCAAAGTTATTGAAGAGAGACCAGGATTTTCAAACCAAAACTAAGTAATCATCACAATAATATTATTATGCGTATCCCTACTATTACTGCTCTATTAAGTTTAGTAGCTCTGTTTACTTTTACTCAAGGCAAAGCTGTTGCTTCCAAGAAAACAGAATCTTTAGTAACAGAAAAAGAAGAAGATTTAA
>NZ_RCBY01000302.1 GCF_003838195.1 Okeania hirsuta | reverse complement strand
CCCACCCTGTGGAGGAGTGGGGAAACCAGCACCCCCTTACCAACCCCCTTATGGTTGTTTGATGGGGGTTTAATTCTAGTTATTATCTAGTATATGTATTGCAGAAGGAAGGACTGAAGTTGGAAAAATCTTGTGTTGTCTGAGTTTTAAGTTTTTCATATGTCCACACCCTTTCCTTCCACTGCTATACATACAACATACTTTTATTTTTACCAACATTAATCATAGCATAATGTAACTATTTATATTTGTCTCAAATTAGCAAAAATTTAAGTGTTTAATATGGCCTTTAGGTGGCCTTTTGATCATTTCGTAATACTTTTACTATATTTTGTTGACTCTAAAGAATTGAATCAGTGAAAATTTATAGGTGTATGAGAGATACCCAAGGGAAGTCAATCCGTGTCTACAGACTCCTTATAAAAGTGCAAAGTTAAAAATATTAACCGATCGCTGAAGGTCGTCAATATATCTTGATTGCGCCTTTTCAATACTTCAATAACTAATATGTATCCTAACTTCTGAAAAGGGGGTATATGAGAAATTCATAGTGCAAAAAAATGTTTAAGTGGCTATCACTCCTAGAATTTACATCATAAATATTAATTTAACTTAATTTGTTTAGAGGTCTGATAACTTAACATTCCTGAGAGGTTCATTAGCTTTTGAATTTTGTAATTTAATTAGTAAAATATAGCAAGGCTTTGATCGTTTATAAATTTTTAGCAATCCTATTTAAGTTGTAATATTTTGGTAACAGTTAGGGAGCAGTCATCAGGAGTCATAATTGTAAAGGTTTTCAGTTCCAATTAACTATTATAAAAATTGTCACAACCAATGCGCGGATTGCTATATATAAGGCGACTGTCAAAAACATTGTCCACAAAGTAAATATACTTAGATTTAGTAGTGTAGAATAATTTATATATATGATCATAGATGTCAATCAACTATAACTATAAACGATGGTGTTTTTTCAGCGACTTATTTTAATATTATTAATCAATTTCTTGATTAATAATATTAATTTTATGATAAAATTAACGTAGTTTTACTGTTTAAATATTTATGACCATTATCTAGTTTATTTGATCATATGAAACAAAAAAACTACTGATTTTAATGCAATCAATACAATAAAACATTTTTAAAATGTATTAAATAATTATTTTCTGTTCAAATATTAAGAATCATAATATAATATGATTAACGGAGAAAATATTAAAATAATTTTATTGTATTGTCATTTTCTTGAGAGGAAAAACTAATCTAGAAAGTTAAGCAGATGGCCACAAATGATGTTGTCAAATATTCATAACTCGAATGGTGATCGAGTTTTCATATTGAACCTTTAAGATTCATGTCTGCAAACAACAAAATAATCAAATTAGCACAAGAAATAGACATCCTTAGTCAAAGAATGGCAACCGGCAACCTATTATTAAATAGCCATGCAAAACAAGGAAACATTTATATATTTTATGGTAGATTACTCTATACTACTGGTAACTTTCATAGAGTGAGACGTTGGCAACGAGGGATAGAATTGCACTGTCCTAAATGGAAACCCATAACTTTACAACTATCAGATCAAGAAAAACCTTGGGAATATATTCTACTATATGATGGAATAACAAGAGATGAAATTACTCTTTATCAGGCTAAAAAAGTCATTCGTACTGTCACATTAGAAATATTATTTTCCCTGAGTCTTTACGTAGATCTAACATGCCAGTGGGAGCAAAGTCCAGATAAGAAATCAGAATTATCTTTAGGTTTAGCTCTATGCTATAGAGAACTAGAAGAAATTTTTAGTAAAGTTAATAAAATGCAAAATTTATGGCAAAAAGCAGGTTTCAATAGTCTTAACCCCAATCTTGTTCCTGTCATGACAAAAACTGTTAAACCAGAAGCTTTATCTGGTTGGGGTAAATACTTACATGGGGACCTAACTATATGGGATATTGCCTATCAACTAAGAAAATCAGTATTAGCTGTAACTAAAACTTTATTTCCTTTAGTCAAAAAAGGATTAGTTCAATTAAAAACAGTACCAGACTTATCAACATCACCTATAAAATCATCTTTAACAACAGCTAATTCTCAGAAAAGTACAGACAAAACTACATCCAAAAAACAATCATTAATTGCTTGTATTGATGATAGCCCAGTAGTGACTGAAACATTAAAGAAAATTTTGCAACCTGCTGGTTATAGGTTTATCAGTATACAAGATCCAATTAAAGGATTTGTTAAAATAGCTGAATATAAACCAGATTTAATTTTTCTTGACCTAGAAATGCCTCATGCAAATGGTTATACTGTCTATCAATTTTTACGCAAAGCACCAGCATTTGAAAAAATACCAGTCATTATTTTTACCCATCGAAATAATGTGATAGACCGCAGTCGGGCTAAATTAATAGGAGCAGCCGACTTTTTGAGTAAGCCTCCTAAACCAGAAGAAATCTTAAAAATGATCCAAAAACATTTGCCTAACACTTAAAAATTCAACTGGCAAACAAAAAATTTATTAATATAAGTAAAATTTTGGACAAACATTAAATAACAATTAGAAAGTTATGAAAGCAAGTATATTAATTGTAGAAGATAACCCAACTGAAGCTAGTATTTTGACTGAATGTCTACAAAAGTCAGGATTTGATGCATTGAGCGTAACCACAGCAGAGGCAGCTAAAGCTTTGCTGAATCAAAAAACTTTTGACGCAATTTTAACAGACGTGGTATTACCTGGTCAAAGTGGTTATGGACTGTGTAGGGAACTAAAAAATCAAGAAAATACAGCTCATATACCAATTGTTATTTGTTCTAATAAATCAGGGAAAATAGATCAAAAATGGGGTATGAAGCAAGGTGCATCTGCTTATGTGACAAAACCAATTAATCGAGAAGAAGTTGTAGCAACATTAAGACGATTAGTTGTTTAATATCATGTTCCCCCGGAGGGGGAACATGATATTAAATAGTTGTTTAACAAAAATAAATTTTTATGACTAAAGTCTTCACTTAAAGTCAATGCAAAAACAACAATTATTCCGTAGCATACAATATTTATGTATAGAAATTGATCGGACTTTACAAACTATACTATCTACTGATGACCTAGATGAAGTTATGACCTTAGACTACGGAAAAGTCTTACAAATACCAGGTATGCCAACTGTAGTTGCAGGAGTTTTTCAGTGGCATGGCGAGATTATATGGTTAATTGATATTGCTTATTTGATGGGATTTAATCCTTTACTATCTACTGGATACAATCAGGAAAAACTTCGGGTAGTAAAAGTAAAATATAAAGATAACTATCTAGGTATTTTAGTACAAAAAGTAGGTGAGTTGATAAATATTGAGACTAAAAATATTACCCTGTTGAAACAAAAAAAAGTTAATTCTCCTGTAGCAAAATTTATCAAGGGAACTTGTACAAACTCAGAGGGAGAAAAAATGATGATTGTAGATATTGAAAAAATTATTCAATATTTAGAAAAAGCAAAGAAATAAAAATCAGACAAAAAAATTAGCAAGAGCCGTTAAATAATTAGTAATTATTGATAATTAATAAAACTAAAATTATGGCACAGACAAATTTTAGAAAAACCAACCAATCAGAAAATAGAACGCAAAATATGAGCCAAAATTTCCACAACAAATCTGATCAAAAAACTGTAAATACTCAAGGAAATAATGAATCATTAGCAATTGTTCCAGTAAAAGTGTGGGAACAGGATACTAATCAAAAATCATTAGGAATCAAAGGAAAAACTAATACTTTAATAGAAGATTTAGGTGCCTTACAGGCTAATATAGATGTCAGAATTAATCAACTTCAAGTATTAATAGAAAAAGAAGGAGCAGCAGCCGAACGATTAGAATTATTAAACGAAATTACTTCCCATATTCGGGAATATATCAACTTAAAAGACATCTTTAAAACAGCAGTAGAAGATGTCAGATCTGCCCTACAAACAGATAGAGTAGTAGTTTATCAATTTGACAAAAACTGGAAAGGTACAGTTATTGCAGAATCAGTTAATAGTGACTGGCCACAAGCTATAGGGGCAGAAATTACCGACCCCTGCTTTGCAGACCGTTATGTAGAGTTTTATCAAAAAGGCCGGGTAAAAGCGACTGCTGATATCTACGAAGCAGGATTAACAGAATGTCACATCAGTCAACTAGAACCTTTTGCTGTTAGAGCTAACTTAGTCGCTCCCATTCTTGCCAACGGAAAATTATTAGGCTTATTAATTGCCCATCATTGTTCTGAACCACGACAATGGGTAGAATCAGAAATAGAATTTTTTCAGCAACTCGCTACTCAGCTAGGCTATGCTGTAGACCAAGCTCTACTACTAACAAAACAAAAAATAGCTACCGAACAAGCTCAAAAACTTAATTACATCAATTTCCAGATTCGTCAATCTTCAAATGTTCAAGAAATTCTCACTATTTCAGTTGAAGAAACTCGCGAAGCTCTTGATTGTGACAGAGTAATAATATACGAATTTGATACCCAGTGGAAAGGCAAAATTATTGCAGAATCAGTTAATAGTGACTGGCCACAATCTATAGGGGCAGAAATAACCGATCCTTGCTTTGCCGATCGCTACGTTCAACCCTATCAAAGGGGACGGGTTAAAGCCACAGAAAATATTTACGAAGCTGGGCTAACAGAGTGCCATATTAATCAGCTTAAGCCCTTTGAAGTAAAAGCTAACTTAGTTGCTCCCGTAGTAGTAGAAAAAAAACTCATAGGTCTATTAATTGCCCATCAATGCACAGGGCCTAGAGACTGGACAGAATTAGAAATTGACTTAATTCGCAAGTTGGCTATTCAAATAGGTTATGCTCTAGAACAAACATACCTATTGCAAAAACAACAAGCTGCTGCCAAGCAAGCTCGATTTTTAAACGAAATTGGCATCAAACTCCGGACTTCCCAGAATGCCGAAGAGATTTTTGATCTTATTGTAGAAGAAGCCCGCGGTACATTAGAAGCCGATCGCGTCATACTTTATCAATTTGATGCTGACTGGAATGGTAAAGTAGTAGCCGAGTCAGTAGATCGAGCTTGGCCTCAAGCTTTTGGTAAAAAAATATCTGAGCCTTGCTTTAAAAAAAATTATCTCAAATCATATCTGCGAGGACGAATTAGCACAATAGAGAATATTGATGAAGCAGGATTAGGAGAATGTCATATCCAACTTTTAAAACCTTTTGCCGTTAAAGCTAATATTGTTGCTCCCATCATCGCCGAACAAAAACTTCACGGTTTGCTAATCGTACATCAATGTTCTGCACCTCGTAAGTGGCAAGAATCAGAAATTGACTTTACTAAACAACTAGCCACCCAGGTAGGTTTTGCCCTTGACCAAGTAACATTATTACAACAGCAACAAGCCGCTACAAAACAAGCTATTGCCCTCAATCAAATCAGCTCCAATATTCGTAAATCTCTTAACCCTCAAGACATCTTGAACACTACAGTCGAGGATCTGCAAGAAGCTATTCAAGCAGACCGAGTTATGGTCTATAAATTCGATCCTCAGTGGAAAGGTACAATAATAGCAGAATCAGTAACAGTCGGATTTCCAGAAGCATTAGGAGCTGAAATTGTAGACCCATGCTTTGCTCAAGGTTATATTAAGCCATATCTGAAAGGGAGAGTTAAACCAACCAATGATATCCGTGAAGCTGGATTAACAGAATGCCATATTAAACAATTAGAACAGTTCAATGTGAAGGCAAATTTAGTAGCTCCCATTATCACAGATAAAAAGTTATATGGTTTATTAATCGCCCACCAATGTTCTGCCCCTCGCTACTGGGGAGCATTAGAAATTGACTTAATTAAGCAATTAGCTATTCAAGTTGGTTACGCATTAGACCAAGCATTATTGCTACAGCAACAACAAGCAGTGACTCAACAAGCGCGGTTACTCAGTGAAATTAGCTCCCGTATCCGGGAATCTCTAGAATTGGAAAAAATTTTCCAAACTACTGTAGAAGAATCACTGGTACTGATGAAAGCTGACCGTATTGTCATATATCGTTTCGATGAAAACTGGGAAGGTAAAATTATTTATGAGTCAGTCAAACCTAATTGCTCAAAGATTGCAGAGATGGAAACAGAAATTCCCTGTTTCCCTGCTGAGTATGTAGAACCCTATCGTCAAGGTCGAGTACAAGTCACAGAAGATATTAACAAGGCAAATTTAACAGACTGTCACCGAGAACAGTTGGAAAAATGGCAGGTGAAAGCAAATGTGGTAGTGCCAATTTTAGTAGGTCAAAAACTTTATGGTTTATTAGGCGCTCATCAATGTTCTGATACAAGACAATGGCAAGATTCAGAAGTCCAAGTTTTCAAACAACTGGCTTTACAAGTGGGTTCTACCCTGGAACAAGCTCTCCTATTAGAACAGGTAATCCAGGCTCGGAAAACAGCAGAAACTATCTCTCAGGAGCAAAAAAAGGGTAAAGAATTATTAGAAAATCAAATAGAAACTTTTTTGACAGAAATAGAAAATTCTTTTGATGGAGATTTGACAGTACGAGCTAATGTAACAGTAGGTGTCATGGGTACTGTGGCTGACTTTTTTAATGCCACGATTGAAAACTTACAGCAGTTGGTACTACAGGTGAAGTCAGCAACAAATATTGTGAGTTCAACAACTGAAGGTAACAATGCTGAAATTGAAAAATTGTCTGGTGAAGCTCATCGTCAAGCAGAAGCTATTACTAATGCTCTTGGACAAATTCAGGTAATGACAAATGCGGTTAAAGCAGTAGCTGCTAATGCTCAACAGGCAGAAGCTAAGGTGCAGCAAGCAAATCAGATTCTGCAAACTAGTGATGCTGCAATGAACCGTAGTGTGGAGGGAATTGTGGTAATTCAAAAAACAGTGGAGGCAACCGCTCGGAAGGTGAAAAATTTAGGGGAAACTTCTAAGAAAATTTCACGGGTGCTGAATTTGATTAATGATTTGGCAAATCAAACAAATATTTTGGCGTTGAATGCTTCGGTAGAGGCAACCAGAGCGGGGCAAGATGACCAAGGATTTGCTACAGTTGCTAGTGAAGTACGTTCTCTAGCTGAACAGTCAGCTAGTGCTACTCAAGAAATAGAACAAATTGTTGAAGAAATGCAATCTGATACTAGCAAAGTTGTCAAGGCAATGATAGTAGGTCGCAAGCGGGTAATGGTAGGAACTCAGTTAGTTAAAGGAGCGCGAAAAACTCTGACTGATTTATTGGATGTGAGTGCACAGATCAGTGAGTTGGTAGAGGAGATTACTTTGTCTGCGACCACTCAAGCTAATACTTCTAGCAAACTGTCAAAAACAATGCAAGAAG
>NZ_RCBY01000301.1 GCF_003838195.1 Okeania hirsuta | reverse complement strand
CGCTCCCCCAAGTAATGCGTGAACACCCCCGTTGACGGTGGGGTATTAAACCCACAAAGAAAATGATCAAACAACTCAGCATTTTTCTTTTCAAGCAAGACAAAAGTTTACAATGGTTAATGTCACTTAGTTGTCAACAATAATAGAATATTTAAGACTTACGTACCTCAACCTATTTCCGTCCGAAGCGACTGATAGGGTTTGCGGAGCATTCCGGAACGGAAAGCAATCTCAAGTCCTAGTTTTTCGTGCCTCATGGGTAAGTCCTGATATTGACAAAATGTGAATAATTATTCCCAATAAATATTATATTAATGAATAGACCTCTTGCAAAAGTTTTAATTAAACCAATTCAAGATATGAAATAAACAATTGCCTATTCCCTATCCCCTATCCCCTATTCCCTATTCCCTATTCCCTGACTTCTGCAAGAAGTCTAATGTTTCTGAATGAAATTAAATGAAGCCGAAAATTAATAACATTACTGCCTGGAAACAAGCTGAACTACTAATGCAACCTGCTTTCATCAGATTATTAGATCATATTCGCAAAAAACTAGATAATTCTGTTTGGCAAGGAGATTATCAAGAAGTAGAAACACCAATTCCAGGGTATAGATTAGATTTAGAATATCAAGACCAAAAAGTTAGTATTGATCTCTGGGAACTTTGCTATCAAGTTTGTTTTAGTAATTATCATTTTACTCATAGTTCTGACCAAATAGTAGAAGTTGAAGTCGATACTAGCTTACTCAACGATGAAGGAAATGTTAATTGGGAGCATCTTGACGAAAAAGCTCTAAGAGTGGTAGAGAATATGATGGCTGATTTGCCAACAGTATAGATACATTTTCTGGTGTTGCTGAAGCGCGTGTATGATATTAATCGCGCATTACTTAGGAGTCAACCCACCCCTCGCCCCTGCCCCTCCCAGGAGTGGGAGAACCGAGTCAGGAGTCAGGAGGGAAGAAAGAAGAGTATAAGGAGAAAGTTTTTTGGTTGCGTAAGCGGAACGGAGTTTTATCCTGCTCTGATCCGGACAGATATCATACCTCAAATCACCAACGCCCATTTTCTCAGAACAAAATAACTATTTGTATTAGACATCTCCAGAAAATCAACCTGCCCTTTATTTGCTATAAACTAGAGTGTAATAACTCAAAAAATCATTTTCCGTGTTTTTTCCTAAAAACATCTTCCCTGTTCCCTATTCCCTACTTTGACAAAAAGTCTATATCTTTTTCACGCCTATGTCTATTAAGTAAAAATAACAGAATAAAGTAGAATTATGAACCAAGAATTACGGAATATTCAAACATCTAATGGTGCAACTTTTCAAGACTCAATTCCAGTTAGCTTTGGTAATGATACTCAAGCAATAGAAGCAATAAAACAGGGAGTAGCTGTATGCGACCGCTCTCATTGGGGACTAATAAACATTTCTGACGATGACCGTCTACGGTTTCTACATAACCAAAGTACGAATAATTTCAATATTCTCAAACCAGGTGAAGGTTGTGAGACTGTTTTCGTCACTCCCACTGCTCGTACTATCGACTTAGCAACAGCTTATGTAACAGAAGATGCAGTTTTATTGTTAGTCTCTCCCACCCGTTGTCAACAGTTAATAGAGTGGTTTGACCGTTATCTGTTTCCGATGGACAGGGTGGCAGTTAAAGATATTAGTAGTGAATATGCCATATTTAGTCTCATGGGACCAGAAAGCAAAAACTCCATCGCCAAATTATCAGGGATAACTCCTCCAGATGCACCCCACCCTAGTCACCAGTTAATAAGTCTAAAAGATGTAGAAGTTCGCTTGACTGTTGGTAGTGGGTTAGCAACAGAGGGATACACTTTGATAGTTCCTGTAAACAATGCTGCTAAAGTTTGGCAAATATTAACAGAAACAGGAGCAGTACCTATGGGCGATCGCCTGTGGCAACAATTAAGAATAGAACAAGGTCGTCCAGCACCAGACTATGAACTTACAGATGACTATAACCCTCTCGAAGCTGGTTTATGGAATACTATTTCTTTTGAGAAAGGTTGCTACATTGGTCAAGAAACTATTGCTCGTTTAAACACATATAAAGGTGTGAAACAACGACTTTGGGGAGTCCGTTTAAATGGGATGGCAGAATTAGGAAATGTTGTGAAAGTTGGAGATGAAAAAGTTGGGAAACTGACAAGTTGTACGGAAACTACTAATGAGGATTATTTTGGTTTAGTTTATATCAAAACAAAAGCAGGTGGAGTTGGTTTAAAAGTGCAAGTAGGAAATGTCGAAGGAGAAGTAGTAGAAGTACCTTTTCTGACACATCAAGATATTGATAGTTAAGAGATTTATTGCACAAACAATCTGACAACTATACTATTTTCTCCAGCGATCGAATCGCTCTTTTGAACACCCATTAATATACTTATTAAAAACATATCCTTCAAGAGGAGTGTAGGGTTTAGGAGATTGACCAGAATCTAGAGCTACTATAGCGCTGTGCGCAGGCAACAGGCAACAGGCAACAGCTCATCTGGGGGAATAAATTGCTGATAATATAAGACTTTTAGCTATTTGGCCTCTCCTGCAATTTGTAAATATACCAGCGCTCATTGCTATATATGAATCCAATTTCCAGTTCGTCTAATAACTCTTACACGGTCTTCACGATTAAGTTGAGTTATTATAGGCGAACTGGCATCAGGTCTTTGACGAATATTAACATTGTTGTCGTTAATCAAGCTACAAATAGTATTCATCTCAACTTCTATTTGATATTGATACTCTGGATTTTGTGCTAAACCAGATTCAGTGTTTAAACTTATCAAAAATATTGACAATAAAGTTATTAAACTTTTCATTGATAAACTTTGATAATTCTGACGTAATTCTTGATAATGTGCTTCTGGAACATCCCGTTTTAGCTTTTGGATATGTAGAGGAAATTGATTAAATTTTTATAGTCTTTGTATCCAGAATTAGTAGTATTTTTTTTAGGCTATTTATTGTTTTTGATCATAGTCAAATCCTAGATTATTTAAGTTTTTTTGTACGCTAATACAGTTGAAATCATTATATTTATGATTGACAACAGAGATTATACATAAGATAAGAAATATTACTGGCGATCTAAAAAAAATTAATCCAGTAAAATTACTGATAGGTAAGGCTTTTTAGAATGGTTAAAGGCAAAAATAATCCTCAAAAATAATACAATCATATTGAGCAGAGGAAATGAAGCAAGATATTTATCTCTAAAAATATTTTCTTCTGACACCTACAAACACCCTAATAACTTATAACCAACTTTTTCCCAATTGTTATAAAATAAGTTAAACATTATTAAAAATTTATGACTGCAACAACTCCTACCCTTAATCCTTTCTTAACCAATAATTTCGCACCCGTTAGAGAAGAAACAACCGCCGACAACCTCAAAGTTATTGGGGAACTACCTCCGGATCTCTCAGGAATGTTTGTGCGTAATGGCCCCAACCCACAATTTAAACCGATCGGTGAATATCACTGGTTTGACGGCGATGGAATGCTCCACGGAGTCAGAATAAAAGACGGAAAAGCATCCTATCGCAACCGTTATGTACGCACCAACAAATTCCAGGTAGAAAACCAGGAAGGTAAAGCAGTATGGCCTGGATTCTTAAATCCACCCCAACCAGATAATCCCCACGGCACAGATATCAATACAGGTAACACAGCCCTAGTTTATCATGCCAATCATTTTTATGCTCTCTGGGAAGGCGGTGCGCCTTACTATATTAAACTGCCTGAGTTGGAAACTATTGGCAAACAGACTTTTAACAACAAACTAAAATCTCCTTTTACTGCCCATCCTAAAGTTGATGCGGTAACAGGAGAAATGATGTTTTTCGGTTACTCAGTAGCTCAACCTCCTTTTTTACAATATAGCGTTGTTTCGGCAAATGGAGAACTGCTGCGCACCATACCTATAGATTTGCCTGTGGGAGTAATGATGCACGACTTTGCTATTACGGAAAATTATAGTATTTTTTTTGATTTACCAATGACTTTTCGCCCAGAAAGAATAGAAAAAGGTCAGTTTCCACTAATGTTTGAGTCAGAAACACCCAGTCGCTTCGGTATAATCCCACGTCATGGCGATAGTGGAGAGGTGCGTTGGTTTGAAACTCCAGCTTGTTTTGTTTGGCATACTCTCAATGCTTATGAAGAAGGGGATGAGGTTGTATTGGTTGCTTGTCGGATGAAGTCTACTAATGTGTTTGTGACTAATGATAGCGATCGCTTCCCTGATGCGAATACTCCTTATTTACATCGTTGGCGGTTTAACCTGAAAACTGGAGCGGTAAAAGAGGAAAAGCTAGATGATGTACCTTCTGAGTTTCCTCGTGTTAATGAAGAATTATTAGGGCGAAAGACGCGGTATGGTTATTCAGCAAGAATGGAAACAGGAGAATTTCCTCCTGTGTTTAATGGTTTGATTAAATATGACTTGGATACAGGGAAGTCGGAAACATACGAGTTTGGTAAGGGACGTTATGGTGGTGAGGCAGTGTTTGCACCTCGACTCAATGCTAGTAGCGAAGATGATGGTTGGTTGGTGACTTATGTTTATGATGAAAATACTCATACTTCTGAGTTGGTGGTAGTGAATGCTCAGGATGTGAGTGGGGAAACTGTAGCGCGAGTGATTATTCCGCAGCGAGTACCTTATGGTTTTCATGCTGTCTGGGTGACAGAGGCACAGTTGAGTTAAGTTTTTAGTAGGTCAGGACTTACGCAAAAACACCAGATATGGTAGGGGCGAATGGCATTTGCTAACGCAAAGCTCCGAATGGCGCCATCTACAGATAGAGTATTATCAACAAGTTTGCGTAAGTCCTGTGCATGACTTCCGTGAAACGGTATAATATCATGTCCGGATAATTAGTTATAAAAAAACTTTCTCCTTCAACTCCAGTTCTTCTTCTTTCTTCCCTCTTTCCTCCTGAATCCTGACTTCCCCTCCTGGGAGGGGCGAGGGGTGGGTTGACTCCTGAGGACTCCGTAGTTATTTATTTATCACTGTTTAACCGGACATGATATAACAATCAAGTTTAGTAAGGAGCACCATCAGGGAATAACAAACCTATGCGTTTTTCTCGCACCTGTGCTTCTGAGGATAGTGAGGTACACTTGTGGAACTGTTCTTATATTTCCTATTCCCTGTTCCCTGTTCCCTGTTCCCTAGAGCAATAAAACTTTGTACCTCATCAACTTGAAAACTGCTGTAAATCAGTGAAATGAAATAATGTACCGAACACCAACTATCAAATTTGATCGCGGCACTCTCATTCTCCATCCTCCACCTCAAGGTAAAGCATGGGTAGACTATGCAACCTGGGATGACCGGGTGGAAAAATTTCGGGTTCGGGCAATAGATTATCGCCCTTTAGTGGAATCATTAAAAGCAGCAAAAATTGATTTTGTTGACAAAGCTAAAGAATTTGCACCTCTCGAACTTATCCCTAGTTTGGAAATGCCTCCCTATCCGCACCAAGAGGCAGCATTGAAAGCTTGGAAACAGTCAGGCAGAAATGGAGTTGTGATTCTCCCTACTGCTTCGGGTAAAACATATTTGGCACAACTGGCAATGCAGGCCACTCCCCGCAGTACCCTGGTAGTAGTACCCACCCTAGATTTGATGCACCAGTGGTACGCGCATTTGAATGCAGCTTTTCCAGATGTGGAGGTGGGGTTACTGGGTGGGGGGTCTCGCGACAAAACACCAATTTTAGTGGCGACTTACGATAGTGCAACTATTCATGCGGAGGCGATCGGCAATAAATATGCTCTATTAGTTTTTGATGAATGTCACCACTTACCTACTGATTTTTATCGGGTCATTGCTGAATACGCGATCGCTCCTTATCGTCTAGGTCTCACTGCAACTCCTAACCGTTCTGATGGTCGTCATTCTGACCTAGATTATTTAATTGGACCTACGGTTTTTAGCAAGACTCCTGAAGAATTGGCAGGTGCTGCTTTAGCTGACCATAAAATTGTGCAAATAATGGTTAAACTTTCTGCACAGGAGCGGGAAGAATATAACAAGTTAATGACAGTTAGAAATGACTTTTTAAAGCAGGCAAATATTAAGTTAGGTGGGTTAAATGGTTGGAAAAATTTTGTTATAGCAAGTGCCCGTTCTAAGGCTGGACGTCGAGCAATGTTAGCCCATCGTCAAGCTAAAGAAATTGCTCTTGGTACAGATGGAAAATTACGAACTCTTGCTAATTTATTGGCTCAACATTTTCCCGAACGTACTTTAATTTTTACGGCGGATAATACAACAGTTTATCGGATTTCTCATGACTTTTTAATTCCGGCAATTACTCACCAAACTCCTGTGAAAGAAAGACATGAAGTTTTAAGTAAATTTAGAACTTCATGACTTTTTAATTCCGGCAATTACTCACCAAACTCCTGTGAAAGAAAGACATGAAGTTTTAAGTAAATTTAGAACTTCATGACTTTTTAATTCCGGCAATTACTCACCAAACTCCTGTGAAAGAAAGACATGAAGTTTTAAGTAAATTTAGAACTGGGGAATATAAAACTCTTGTTGCTTCTCATGTTTTAAATGAAGGTGTTGATGTGCCAGATGCGAGGGTGGCAATTATTTTATCTGGTACTGGTAGTGAACGAGAATATATTCAAAGATTGGGTCGAGTTTTACGTCGAGGTAGCGATAAAAATAAGTTAGCAATTTTGTATGAAGTTGTAACAGAAAATACCAGTGAAGAACACACTTCTCGCAGACGTAGAGGTGGAATTAAGCGGAAAAAATCTCCTAAATATCAAGAGCAGGAAGAGGCTAAAACAGAAGTTAAGCCGTTAGAAATTGTCAAGCCAGAACCAATTTATGGAGTTAACAATTCTGCTGCTAAACGTGCTGCTGAACCAGGTGCAAAATGGGGAAGTGATGGAAAAAATGATGATAATGATTTGGAAAATCAATCAGAAATAAAAGAGGATAAAAATTCTTCAGAAAATTCTGATGATGATATTAATATTGATGAGTTTTTCTGATTTTTGAGAATGAAAAAGTCAAAACATAACTATAGCAATTCCAAATGATTTATAAAAAATTTCAGGATATATGGAAGCCTTATGGTATCTTTGCACGCGGTACGGGTTTTTGGCTGCCAGAGAACCAGGTCATATCAAATTCGGTTAATTGTATATAGAATCCGGTTATATAATATCAGTTGATAATTTCTTAAATTACTTCAACAGGACTTACGCAGAACTAGCATATCTAGTAGTGGCTAACGGCCGTTAGCCCCTACAGATGGTGTCTGATTTGATATGTGTGGTTAAGTCCTGTTCATTATCTGTACAAATAAGCTTGTCTCAGTCGCCGGACAATTTCTCCATGAACTTCACTGCGGATGCGGTTGCCACGCTGACATTGTTCCAATTTAATATTATCAACAAAAAACTTCACAGCCATAT
>NZ_RCBY01000300.1 GCF_003838195.1 Okeania hirsuta | reverse complement strand
CTCACCCGCATCACAACTTGAGGCTCTAATTGCCCACGCAAATTTTGATTAATTTTAGTATTAAATCCATAATAATAAGTACTATCTAAAGTTCCTGGACCTGATTCTTGATTAGTTCCACTTCCTCCACCAGAACCATCTCCATCTCCCCTACCTTGACTAATATAACCAGGGTTTGTAATAGTTCGCCCATCAAAATTTTCTACATCAAAATTAATCGGCGCACTAACAGGAAAAGTTCGTACTTGATAACCAGGTAATCTAGGTAAAAGAGCAAAAATTCCTAGACCTAATCCAATAATTACTAATAATAATATTGTTAATCGCTTGGGAGATAAAGTAGCATTTAATAAAGATATTTTCTTCCGCTTTTTCTTAACTTCTGATGTTTTACCTATAATTCTGGATTCTAAACCTAACCTAGACCTATAATCTAAAATCAAGCAAGGAATAGCGATCGCGATAAACAACAGCAACACTGGGCCATAAGTTAAAGTTTGACTGATAGTACCTGCGACCCCTAACAAAATTAGCCCGATAGTCATCGAATAACCCAAGTCTTTCCGTCTAGGCAAGTCAAAGCTATGTAAGACCTGAAGTTGAATCAAGAATTCCCCCAATACCAGTCGCGTATCACTCAACTCAGTAACTAACCTACCCAAAAAATCAGCTAACGCCAATAACATTCCGATCGCCAAACAAAATTTAGCTGGTATGTTTCGTTTGTAGCGGTTATACCAACTCCAAATTGCCCCTATAATACTTAATGGAGCGGCCCAAACAGTTAAAGGAAGTTCGTCTGTTGCTACCCCGGCGGCTACATCTACAGCAATAATGCCTACTATAACTAACGCCTGTACCATGACTCGCAATAGAATAGAATTTTCAGGAACAGGTTTAGGTGCTGCTTCTATCTCTCGCCACAGAAGTCCTAATATAGGAAGGTTTCGCACTTCCCAACCAAAAAAATTAGACATAAATTTTGGTAGATGCTTTTCAATAATTAATAATTAATAATTAATTATTAATTATTGCCTCTTCTTTCAAAGGAGAGGATTGAGGAACAGGGAAAATTTTTCTTTATTATCTTCTTAAAAGGTTTATTATAATTGTTTAACTTAAAAATTAAGACGTTTTTTAGTCTGAAACTTCCTCAGAGCAAGAAAGCTTCGTCTCAATCTAAAGTTAAATGACTATATCTCCTTAAAAGGGGAAGCTTTAAACCTCAGTTTTTCGGTAATAACAATTGTAAAACTTTGAAAGCATAGGCACATTATCAAGTCAAAAATCAAAAGTCAAAAGTCAAAAGTGATGACTTACAAGAAAATTTAGAAGTCAAAAGTCAGAAGTGATATTAATGGAACTTAAAACCTCTACTCTACAGTCTAGACTGTTGCCTGTTACCTGTTCCCTCTTGAAGGTGAACCACAAACTTTAAAGATTGCTCCCAGTTGAGGAACTTAATAATTAGCTGATATGTTTCATCTGGTTGTGGGTCAAATAACTCTACACATAGAGTACCTGCATCTGAACGTTCAGCAGTAGCTTCAACTCCTCTTCCTTGAACTTGGAAACTTCCTGCTCCAGGTAATTCACCTTTAATCCTCAAACACGCAGAAGAACGATCTTCAGGAATATAATATTCAGCTTCAATGGTAAGACACCCTAAAGCAGTTTGCCATTCTCTCTTTGTTACTGACTGATTCAAACAACAAGTCAAACTTAAAGATGAGATAATTTCTTGAGCAGCAAGCAAAGACAACAACATCTGTTGCTTTGGAGTTGCAGTATTATAAGCAGTAATATGATTGGAAATCAATTCTCCATCGCGGGTTCCACCTACAAGCACTAAACCAGCTAGTTTATTTAAAGATTGAGATTGGTTTGGGAACAAACTATCCACTGCTCTAACCAATTTACTGCCGGGGAGTAAATCAGATGATACTAAATCCTGACAAGATTGCAAAAGTTGAGCAAAGACAGTCTCCGTTAAAGGTATATTTAACTTACCCCACTTAATATTTTTCATCTGTGATGCCCACAAATTAATATGGGAAAACCAGTTATTTACCTCTACGTCTGGATATTCAGCATCGTAGTTTACCAGATTATTTTCCCAAGGAAATCGTGGGGGTTTAGCTTCAATCTTGGCTTTAAGTCGTTTTTGTAATACAGTCTCGAAACGATTATACACGGTTGGTACTTCTCCGGGTGTAAGTGGCTGACTTTCGTAATCGTAGGGGTAGTCAATTTCTTCAGAATCAAGTGGGTCTAATTCTTCCCACTCTAACTCCTGCACCCTGACTTCTTTTTTTCCATTCTCAATCTTGTTTTGATTTTGCCCTACATTTGATATTTCCTTAGAATTTGGCCCTAATAACCAGTCAAAGAAATTATCCTCGAAAGTTTCCACCTGTTTATTCGTTTCGTTATTCATCAGTTGACGCACTCGCTCCGGAATTTGAATGATTTCGTAATTCCCAGGCAAGTTCGAGTAACTTGTGCCACTTCTTCTTCACCTGGTTTACTTTACGACCTAAAGTCTTCGCGATCGCCTCGTCAGAAAGACCTTTATGCTTCAAATCTAGCAAACTTTTCTGTTCTGCGTCAATTTGGTCATGTAGAGCTGTCCATTCTGTGGGGGTTAAGCCTAAATTATGCTCTAAGTCTGCTTCTAACCATTGATGAACTAATTCCCACCTATGTCCCATGGCAAATTTGAGCAAATGATACTTAAAGCGTTGCTGCAAATAATCCCTTTGTCTGGGAGTAAGATTTAAAATAGATTCTATTTCCCCAGTTGATAAGTCTTGTAAACGCAGTGCAAAGTAGTCTGCACAGTCTTGCTGCTGACGTTCCTCCAGATAGGCCATAAGTTCTTCTATTACCACCTGGCGCAGAGAACCTATATCATCATCTGTATCCTGTCGTGCGGCCATTGCTTCTCGCACTTGTTGGATAGATCCATCATTCCATGTCTTATCTGAGTCGCTAGTTGTTCCCTCTGCTGCTTGGTCAATATCTACAGATGTTTCCTTTGGTTGTTGATGGGAAAATGTTTGAGCACGCAGAATGATTAATTGTTGACTACGACCACCAGACAAAGGTATGCGTCTTTTGCCATAACGCTCTGTAAAGGCCATATACTCTGCTAGTTCTAATAATGTATGGGGAGTGTACATTATTGGCAGCTCAGTTTCTCGTCTAAAAGCATTTAAAGCTTCCAGATAAAATTGTTGTAAAAAGTCTTCGATTAGATTTAATCTTGCCTGATAACTTGATTGTATTTGAGGAGGAGTGATATACCTATAAACAATTGCACTTAGACTACTATGTAAATGTATTCTTCCTTCTCTAGAACCAAGCTTGTAGTAATGTAGGCATTGTCTCAGACGATGTTGAGCTAGGTTCTTTGCCCATTTACTTATTTCCCCCGAAGCTTGAATTCTTTTGCTTTCTATGCAAATTCTTTCTACTTCTTGTTTAATACGCTCTGCTACTGATTGGCAATTTTGCTTTGATGCACGAGTAGATTGCTGAAATTCATCTAGCAAGAGCTTTAAATTTTCTTCGCTAACTTGGCAGATTTCCACCATCATTGTATTAATAAATTAACCACTAATAATTTTTTCTATTCATTACACATACACCCTGATTTCATACAATTTCTGAAAAGACTAAATAATAAATTATGGACTTAGATCAACAAATCCAAACACTCATTAAAAATTCACCTCAAAATGGCAATACAGCAGAAGTTGTTGAAGCAATTACACCTGCCTTGAAACTTTTAGCTCAACAATTACAACATTTAGAGTATTATATTTTGCAAACTAACACACAAAATTGGGTTTTGACTACTCTTGGTCATCGTAATAAATCTGAATTAGAAAAACATGTTATTTACGCTTTTCCTACTCAAAAAGATGCTTCATCTTCTATTGTAGAGGATAATGTAGTTGCTAAACCTGTACCAGTTGTTTATATACTTTTCCAAATGATCGCAATTGAACCTTTAGATAGCCTTGTATTTTTTGAACATCCTGGGAATTTAACAACAGCTACAGAAGTTAAAAGAGAGGATGTCCAAAAGCTGATAAGTATATATCTCCAACAGTATCAGGCATCCTCTCATTCCCACTCTAGCAAAATTCCTCCAGATATTGCTTAAGATGTTGAGATATTCTCACAATTAAGGGAACAGGGAACAGGGAACAGGGAACAGTGGCAAAAGTTTTTCTCTGTCTCAGGTTCATCATCAACATAAGTACTAACCAACTCGTTCCTTGCTATATTAATTAATAATTTAACTACCTCAAATAAACAGAGAAAATCGAATTTAGCATACCAAAGTTAAACTCATCTGAAGACAGATTAGATTGCTATAAAAAGATTAATAGGTCTAAATCAATGAATTGCCTTTATTAAGTTTTATCCTACTGCTAGTATTAATTAACTCCTAGCTAAATTATTAAAAGATACTAAAAGCTAATACAGCCGACTTAAAACATAGTCAGTAAGATTAATCAGAGCTTGACGAGAATCACAATCTGGCAAAGATTGTAAATGTTCAACACCCATTTTCGCGTATTTAGTAGCTAATTCCTGAGATTTTTCAATACCGTGACTATCTTTAATTAATTGGATTGCCTCTTCTAAATCACCATCTTGGGCTAATTCTCTTTCGATTAGTTTTTCTAAAGTTGGCTTTTCTGCTAAGGCATATAATGTAGGTGCTGTCAAGTGGCCACTTTTCAGATCTGAACAAGCAGGTTTTCCTAGAGATTCTGTTACACTTGTAAAATCTAGTATGTCATCTACTATCTGAAATGCCAAACCTACATATCGGCCATAGTAGTACATATCCTGAGCTAGTTCTGGTGAAACACCACTAAGAGTTGCTGCAGCTTTAGAACTATTAGCAATTAGAGAAGCGGTTTTATAGTAGCTCTTTTCTAAGTAAGCATCTATGGATAAATCAGTATCAAATTTATGTAGTCCTTGCTGAATTTCTCCTTCGGCAAGGTCCATAATTACTTCTGAAAGTAGTTTAACTACTTCTAGATTATCTAGATTGGCCAAATACCAAGATGATTGAGCAAAAAGAAAATCTCCGGCCAGTACTGCAACACGATTGGTAAATAAACTATGAACGGTGGGGACACCTCGGCGAATTTCTGATTCGTCTACTACATCATCGTGAACTAAGCTTGCAGTGTGGATCATTTCTGTGATTTCTGCTAAACGACGATGTTTAGGACTAATTTCCTGATTTGGCATGGTAGTCCGTGAAATTAAAAAGACGATAGCTGGTCTCACTCGCTTTCCCTGTACGCGGAATAGATGTTCTGCTGCTGCGTACAGGATTGGGTGACGAGCACCTACCAATTGTTTTAAGTTATCTGTTAGCAGTTTTAGGTCTGCTTCTACTGGTGAAAATAGGAGAGTTGAAGTGGTCATGGATTAGCCAATAAAGCTACAAGTTAACAAAATTTTACATATTATATTCTTATTCTAAGTCAACCATCCTTAATATAGGTAAAGTTGATTTTTTTAAATCATTTTTTGTTTTTTTGATAAATAAAGTCGGTTTCTATAGTAGATTGTATCTAATTGTTAAGTAACTCTCAAAATACTATATACAAATAGTATTGACTGTGTTAGTTTAATAGTAACAACTTTAATAATTCAAGTACTCAAAATTGTTGACTATAATAGGTTAATCGTGAGTAATCCTGTAAGGAACTAGACTTATTATAGATTTATCTCTCAATTTACCTAATTATCAAGATTGGCTAGGAATAGTAGAGAATAATTTTTCACTATTAAAGATTGACTCAATCTAATATAACTATTTAGAGTAAAAAGAGATAATAGTTACATTGTGAATTAAAAAAGTAAATAGACCAAAAATTCCTCAATAGTTAAAAGTTACCTATTGGTGAAGAGAATAGTCAAAAACTTCTGAGCTGGAATACATATAATTTAGTCTTCATCATATTTGATCCAAATTAACCTGAAAGTTTTTACCATGCAGGTTATATCAATTAAGCTATCAGGTACTCTATCTAACTAATTAATGATAATTGAAGATAACTTAATAGCTGCATAGTTTGTCTGAGATATATTTACCAATGACTGAAGTGCATAAATTGAGTTAACTTAAGGGTCTAAAAATCTATGTGTTATTAGTTACTAAAACATAGCTCCAGGCTAAAATTTTAGATCGATAGATGATTTAATTAAGTAATATAATTGCGATCAATTGATAGTATTCCAGCTTACCAATCGTACTCATTAATTATCAACAACTTCAAATCTGAATAACCTCTTCTCTAAAAGTACATCAAGGTAACTTAAAAAAAAGTTCAAATATGTGAACTGAAAAATCAAAATATCTGCATGAATACAAAGAGTTCAAGACTTTGTCTATAAATTTATTTTGCTCTGAAAATAAATTAAATGATAATTGTTTTTCTTAGTCTTGATTTCAATTAATTACTAAGTAAAGAATTGAAATCAAGACTAAGAAAAACAATTATCATTTAATTTATTTTCAGAGCAAAATAAATTTATAGACAAAGTCTTGAACTGAAAAATCAAAATATCTGCATGAATACAAAGAGTTCAAGACTTTGTCTATAAATTTATTTTGCTCTGAAAATAAATTAAATGATAATTGTTTTTCTTAGTCTTGATTTCAATTAATTACTAAGTAAAGAATACTCAGTTAATCTTTAATTCCTTAGCTTTTGAGCTAGGAAATACTTACATCTAAATACTACTCGCCATCTCATAAAACCATGAACTACAATCACATTCCTGTAATTATTCCCATTCTAGCAACTGGTTATGTATTTACTGTATATTTACTATTAACATTAGCCCAAAGAGGTGCAAAAATCACAAAAAATAAATCTTGGCAACAAGGTATTGCTAACTCAAGAACTAATTTGCATTAATAAAAAAAATAAAAAACAGCAGATAATACTATAGTTATATATAAACTATCAATTATCTGCTATTAAGATTAATTTGAGTACTAAACATTATAGTAGTCGAAGAAAAGTTAGGAAAGATAAAAACCTTAAAACTCAGACAACGCAAGATTTTTTCTTTTTGCTTCTTGCTTCTGCTACCAAATAACTAATAAAATTGGTATATTTGACATTTGTGTAAGTGTCGTAATACCAAATTCATATAAAGTTGCATAGAATAATATTTTAATTAGAGTTGACTATAGATCGAGACAGACAAGTTAATAAATTTCATAATTCTGTACAGCCTTACATAAAATTGGTATAAGTTAGAAATAATTTTTAACTCACCATAGGATTGTATTTCTATAAAAATCTAAAATTTTCTCTCAGACATTTTTCTAGATAAATTTTATAAGTAAGTTGGTATAAATAAACCAAACTATGTAAAGATAAGTAAATATGGATAATATATCTATAAATGAGTGAGGAAATTTACACATGGGGGCTCGTTTAAGGGTATTTCTCACTCCTG
>NZ_RCBY01000030.1 GCF_003838195.1 Okeania hirsuta | reverse complement strand
GGTCAGAATTTATTACAGAAACTCCTTACTCAGATATACCAGAATATTTTGACTTTCCTCCCGGTCATCCATTACCAGGAAAATTATATAGAGTGCATCCCTTAAAATCGAAAAGTAATAAATATATTCCTATAGAAGTATTTGACTCTTTACTTTATGCAGAAAGAGAAACTGAACTAATTCGCTTATTGGTAGATTTAGGAGCAACTCAAATAATAATTTTTGTCTAATATCAATTCCTCTGATTTATACGTTTTTATTGGAAATTTAGCCGTTGCTGATTCTGGGTATGATTTGATAATTTTATATTTTTAATTTTGTATTTTGGATGGTTTGAACTACTTGTTAATATTAACTGTTCCCTGTTTCCTATTCCTTATTCCCTACAAACCTACTTTCATACCTTAATTCAGCAATGCCGAAATTTATAGAGACATCAATTTTATCTATGTTTTTGATTTATGGTCTAATAGAATATATAGCAGTCGAAGGAAAGGGCGGGGACAAGTCAAAAGCTTAAAACTAAGACAACGTAAGATTTTTCCTTCCTCCTTCTTCCTTCTTCCTTCTTCCTTCTTCCTTCTTCCTTCTGCTATAAAATTGTGAATTAAAATTTCTAGAACATAGGATAAATAAAATAATGACGGAATCTAAAACTGGACGAATGTTGCTTTCCCATAATTTTGAACTCTCAGAAAATACCCTGCCTGAATTAAATAGGGAAGAATTTGCTCAAGTTTTCATTAATGGTTTAAGCAAATATCCACAACTTAAATGTCGGCAATTAAATCATCCTCATTGGATGGTAGAAATTTTATTTGAAAATCAAGTTTTTTCCCCACCTCAAGTTGGTAAAAAATGTGCTGAAGCTTTAATAGAAAAGCGAATAATTCAAAAAAATGACAAGGATTTAATTGTTGATGTTTTGATTCTGGGAGGTTTGAAAAAAACACCTCCATTAAGTGATTATCCTGATACTCTACAAACAGGAGAATGGGGTATTGATGTTGTAGAAACTCACTCAGCAGAAACTTTTCTCAATATCCTTAACTGGGATGAAAAAACTGCCGGAAAAACCATTGAAAATATTTTTAAAATAGAAATGAAAAATATTCTTAGTTAATTTATTTACTTAATCCATTTCTGCTTGAAAAGTTGTGCGAGGTATGTTTCACTCTTTAGTCAAAGTGGTAGATTCAAGATTGATAAAACTTACGCAAAAGACAAAAATATACACCATTTGTAGGAGTTAACGGCCGTTAACCCCTACAATATTTGGTGGTTATGCGTAAGTCCTGATTAAATAAAAAAAATGATTTAACAATTTGTTGAGGAAGAAATAGAAAATATGTTTGAGAATCAATTCAACGCCCGCAAAATCTGTCCAAAAATTATTTTTTAAGGCTGATATTTTTCCTTCTTCAAATTGAAAACCTATTGGGGTTATTGATAATTCTAAAGCTACCAGAATATAGACTAATATGAAACTGATTTTAGTTGCTCCAAATAGATCTTTATAGCAATGTGCGCTGGCATATTTACAAATTACAGTAACTGTCCAATAGCTAAAAGCCTGATATTATCGGTTTTTTTATTCCCCCTGTTGCCTGTTGCCTGTTGCCTGTTGCCTGCGCACAGCGCTATATATGATGCTTTTCAAGAACATTTCCATTATTTACCCAATCTAGAAATTATCAATAATTATTTCGAGACTGTACCAGAATATGACTGTTTAGTAAGTCCAGGAAATTCTTTTGGACTTATGGATGGTGGTATAGATGCAGCGATCGTCAAATATTTTGGTGATTTTTTAATGACTTCGGTTCAACAAAAAATATTAGATGAATATCTGGGCGAACAACCAGTTGGCACATCTACTATTGTCGAAACTGGTCATCCCCAACATCCTTTTCTTGCCCATACCCCCACTATGCGCGTACCTATGTCCATTGCTGGCACTGATACTCCTTATATCGCAATGTGGGCAATGTTACTGACAGTGCGACACCACAACCGTCAGCAAAAGCAACAAATTCAAAATGTTGTCTGTCCAGGTTTAGGTACAGGAATAGGAAAAGTTTCTTACCAAGAAGCAGCTAGACAAATGGCTCTTGCTTATGACCATTTTGTTTACCCGCCGAAATCAATTAACAATTTTATTGCTGCTGAAAGGCAACTCCAAATTTGGGAAGAGGGAGACTTGAAAAAAAGATATAGTTAAATTTATTACTATTATTTATAAGTTAGTTATTGATTTGGCTAGGCGATCGCTATTTTTAGCTACACTATGAAATGTTAATTTTAATTATATTAACTAATATCTTGTGGATGTAGTAATTTTATTTGAGTTGCGTCAAAGAACTGGTTGCTTTTAGGCTAAAGGCAGAGATAAACACCAACAGTTACTATTGGTAAATATAGCAGTCTCCGGAAAAGGTGCGGATATATCAAAAGTTTAAAATTCAGATAACCCAAGATTTTTCCTTGTTGTTTCTTCCTTCTGTGTAGAACTAGGAGAAACACCAACAGTTATTATTGGTAAATATAGCAGTCTCAGGAAAAGGTGTGGATATATCACTCATCTTAAAAATCAGATAACTCAAGATTTTTTCTTTTTATTTATTCCTTTTTCCTTGTTATTTATTCCTTCTGCATAGAACTAAGAGAAATACCAAAATTTACCAATAGTAAATATAGCAGTTTCAGGAAAGAGCGCGGATATATCACTCATCTTAAAAATCAGATAACCCAAGATTTTTCCTTGTTATTTATTCCTTCTGCATAGAACTAGGAGAAATACCAAAATTTACTATTAGTAGATATAGGAGTTTCAGGAAAGAGCGCGGAAATATAAAAAGCTGAAAACTCAGATAACCCAAGATTTTTCCTTGTTGTTTCTTCCTTCTGTATAGAACTAGGAGAAACACCAACAGTTATTATTGGTAAATATAGCAGTCTCAGGAAAAGGTGTGGATATATCACTCATCTTAAAAATCAGATAACTCAAGATTTTTTCTTTTTATTTATTCCTTTTTCCTTGTTATTTATTCCTTCTGCATAGAACTAAGAGAAATACCAAAATTTACTATTGGTAAATATAGCAGTTTCAGGAAAGAGCGCGGATATATCAAAAGCTGAAAACTCAGACAACTCAAGATTTTTCCTTGTTGTTTCTTCCTTCTACATAGAACTAAGAGAAATACCAAAATTTACTATTAGTAGATATAGCAGTCGAAGGAGAGAGGGCAGACATACCAAAAGCTGAAAATTAAGACAATTCAAGATTTTTCCTTTTTCTTTCTTCCTTCTGCATTAATAAATACTATTGCTTTTAAATTTTAAATTAGAGATACTTTCTACTCCTTAACTCCAAAGTAAATTACTAAATTTATAGGACTACCTTAATATGACTAAAAAATTAAATAGACGCTCATTTATTTCCTATAGTACAGCAACATTAATAACTAGCTTATTATTAAAAGCTTGTGCTGATTCTCCTTCTACAATGATTCGGACAGAAAATCCTAGTAATGATTCTATAGATAATTCTGAAACTTTTAAAATTGCCATTGCTTTACCTGGAGTTATTACTGATGGAGGATGGAATCAATCTGGTTATGAAGGGGTAAAAAAAGCAGCCGAAATTCTCAATGGTGAGATGATTTATGTAGAAAATATTGCCCAACCAGACCAGGTAGAAACCCTTTCTGATTTTGCTAGGAAAAATTACGATTTAGTCGTAGGTCATGGCGGACAATTTGATGCTGCTATTCAACAAGTAGCTAGTCAATTTCCCGATACATTTTTTTTGGGAGTTAATGGTAATATTGCTGGTGAAAATTACGCTTCGGTGACAACAAATTATTTCCAAATGGGTTATCTTGCTGGTGTAATTGCTGGTTTGATGACTAAGACTAATAAAGTTGCTTATCTTACAGGTTTATCTTTTAAAGGAACTAACTTACAAGGTAAGGCGTTTGAGTTAGGTGCTAAGTCAGTAAATGACAGTGTTGAAGTTGTAATTAGTTACACTGGAGATTTTAATGATATTGCTAAAGGAAAGGAGGCAGCTTTGGCTTTAATTTCTACTGGGGTTGATGTGATTTATCACTTATTAGATAATGCTGCTCCAGCAGTTTTGAAAACGGCACAAGAAAAAGGAATTTATGCGGTGGGTAATACAACTGACCAGCTTGATGTTGCGCCAAAAGCAGTGCTAACCAGTGCAGTGCAGGATGTTGGAGGAGCGATCGCTTATGTTGCTAATCTTGTTAAAAATAATCAAGTTAAGGGAGAAAAATATATTTTAGGAATTGAAAATCCAGATATTACTAAGTTGGGTCGTTTTAATGATGTTTTGCCAGAAGAAGTTCAGCAAAAAGTGGAAGAAGTTCAGCAACAAATGTTGGCTGGAAAACTGAAGTTTGAAGATTGTACAGAAGGTGGTCGAGATAAAGTTTGTGTAAAAAAATGAAGAAAGAAGGAAGAAGAAATAAGGAGGAAGGAGAGAGGTAGAAAAGGAAGAAGTAGATAAGGAAGAAGGTGTTTAGCAATCTAGGAGATAAGGAAAAATCTGGCGTTGTCTGAGTTTTAAGCTGTTAATATGTCCACGTCTTTTCTTTCGACTACTATCATTAAAGTTAGGAGGTAGAAGGGAAGAGATTTTTGAATAATGAATAATATGGATTATGTGGAGGGAAAATATCTACCTCCTCTCTACTATTGCGAATGTCGCAATAGTCATTTCATTTTGTGAAGCACCAAAACTTGAGGTCTGTGGTGGAGAAAATATCTACTTCCTCTCTGTGTTGCGAATGTCGCAATAGTCATTTCATTTTCTTAAACATCGGAAAAATATCTAGCTCCCCTCTCTGTTACGAATGCCGCAATAGTCATTTCATTTTGTGAAGCACCAAAACTTGAGGTCTGTGGTGGAGAAAATATCTACCTCCTCTCTCTATTGCGGATGTCGCAATAGTCATTTCATTTTCTGAAGCATCGAAAAAATATCTAGCTCCCCTCTGTGTTGCGGATGCCGCAATAGTCATTTCATTTTCTGAAGTACTAAAACTTGAGGTCTGTGGTGGAGAAAATATCTACTTCCTCTCTGTGTTGCGGATGTCGCAATAGTCATTTTATTTTGTGAAGCACCAAAACTTGAGGTCTGTGGTGGAGAAAATATCTACCTCCTCTCTCTGTTGCGGATGTCGCAATAGTCATTAGTCAAAACTGCTATAAATTTTTGCCCAGGTGCTTACTTTCCCATCTATGGACGAACAAATTTATTCAGTTCTTTAACCAATAAATGTACAGTTGTGGAAGGATTATCATTAACAGGATTAGGTGGATTATGTTGCTCTAATAACTTCTCAGCTGCTTTAACCAAATTACTTTTGCCACTAGCATTCGCGCCATAAACAGCACAACTTTTCAGCAAATTTAATTCATCATCAACTTGAAAAACATTATTTTCATCAACACTTTTATTATTAGCAGTTAAATCTGTAGTCACCATACTCAAAGTGACAATTTTTTTAAAAGATAAATAGTTACCAACACTGAATTGAATCAGCATAGAATTATAAAGAATAGGTCGAGTGGTAAATTTGTGAAAAATTACAAATTCACACTAATTATACTATTGATGATTACTTTATATGAAATAGAATAATTACCGCTACGGAATATCTCACATAACACCCTGAAAAAAGAGAAAATATATAGCAAATATTTTAATATTTCAGATTATATAAACAATTTTAATATGTGCATTGTACATAGGTAAGTATTTCCGTTTGTCATGCTGCGCAAACAGCCTTCAGCGAACCTTCTACAGATGAACTGCGGACTTCAGCTATCAGCTATGAGTTATTAACTTATTATCGCACCGAAGGAGAAATTAATTTCCAAAGAGTGAAATATGTTTGCTTCGGCATTTCGCACCGAAAGAAAAAGGTTATCAGCTAACCTTAGTAAGTTATTATGTTCATGGTTCTGAATGCGAGCGCATGACAAACGGAAATGCTTAATGCTAATAGCTGAATGCTGACGTATATAGTAGGGAAAAATCATAGTATTATAGCAATCATAAATCATTTGTAAAAAATTTCAGGATATATAAAAACTCTCAAACTTTTACCCCTATTTCCTGTTTCTTAAATTCAAAGATATTTTTACCAGCAACTCAAATAGGATTACTATATCTATTTAGAATAGATAAATTCTCATTCCCAGGAGTTTTGCTATAGTATAGAAATACTCAAGAATAAAATCATATGACATCAGAAAAAGAATCCTTAAATCAACCAATAACAGCTAACTCTATAACTCCCTGGTGGCTAAAAATATGGCAACAACAAAAAGAAAATATTAAAGTTTTGGCGATCGCTTTATCTTTATCTTTATTAGTCAGAATATTAATTGCAGAACCAAGATATATACCTTCAGACTCAATGATACCTACTTTAGAAGTAGGCGATCGCCTAGTAGTGGAAAAAGTCTCTTATTATTTTCATCCACCTGTTAGAGGGGATATTATTGTTTTTCAACCACCCCAACAGTTACAACGCTATGGTTATGCTAAAAATCAAGCTTTTATTAAAAGAGTTATTGGTCTGCCAGGAGATACTATTAAAATTGAGAATGGTTTAGTGTATATAAATGACCAACCGCTGACTGAAAATTATATTGCTGAACCCCCTGAATATACTTTACCAATTTCAATCAAAGTTCCTGAAAATCAATATTTTGTGATGGGAGATAATCGTAATAATAGTAATGACTCTCATGTTTGGGGTTTTTTGCCTAAGAAAAATATTATAGGTAGGGCAATAATTCGCTTTTGGCCTTATCAAAGATTAGGAGCGTTAAATCCGAAATAATTCTCCTAATACCAATTTGATAAAATATTTCGACATTCATGTAACAGGGAGTAGGTAGCAGAGTCAAGATAAGTATATTAAAAAAAATCAAAAAGGTTAAATAAAGGAAGCAAAAATTTGAGATCTTCTCTCAAGAGCGCTTCAATAAATTCAATCAAACATTTTTATTATACTTAATCATCATCATCCGGACATGGTATAATTTTTTTTACCCTTAGTAAAACACTTAAAACTTAACATTTAAAATCTAATACCTAAAATCTAATACCTAATACTAAATCCGGTTATTATAGGGTAGTTACCTAAATATTCAAATCCTTATCAGACAAAGATTTTGATTTTTTTGAATATCTCGTTACTAAACCGGATTTTGTATAAGACCTAAAACTTAACACCGAAAACCTAATACCGAAGACCTAATACCTAAATTCCTTACCATTGTTGTTTATCTAAAACAGGAGGTAAACTAAGTTTAGGAAATTTGTAGAATGTATCTCCTTGTTCATCAATTTCTAAGGTTGCAGTGAAAACTTGTACTTGACCTTCAAGATATTTCTGAGCTATTTGAGCATCAACTTTAGCCGCAGCAGCTAATTGAATTAGAGAAATTTTACCATTTTGAAGTTCTAATAATTTGTAAAAGGCATCATCTAAAATACGCTTTTGTTCTCTGTCATTAGATATATTAAATATAAATGCACCTAATACAATTCCTAATCCTGTGAATATTACGAATTCGATAACAGCCATTTAATCAAAAAGAGAAATAAGTAAGAAATAATAAATCAGAATAAACCAAAAATCCGAGAGATAAAATTAGAAGATTAGCTATAGCAAAATCCAGAAGAGAAAATGAAACTATAGATGTATAGTAAAACTTTTTTTACCTATAACAACTGTAATAGCAGTGGAAGGAAAAGGTGCGGACATATCAAAAGCTTAAAACTAGGACAACGCCAGATTTTTCCTTCTTCCTTCTTCCTAAATTTTTCCTATTTTTATAACTGTAATTTTTATTATTTAAACTTTAAACTAATTAGAGTAATTGGTAGCTTAGTCTGAAAATCTCAAGATGATTTTAGTCGCTAAATTATCCAATTACCCTAATTTTAGGCTAAGTTTTACCTAACTATTTTAAGCTTCAGGTTCAACAAGATTTTCTAATCCAGCAACTACCTTAGCAGAAATAATTTTGTCTCCTTTACCTAATTTTTCCAAAACCTTTTTCCCTTCCACCACATAACCAAAAACCGTATAACGACCATCCAGTAAATTTACTCCTGCAGGCGTTAATTCTGGTTGGAATAAGAAAAAGAAAAATTGAGAAGAACCACCATCATTTTCAGATTCAGGACGAGCCATTGCCACTGTACCATAAGCAGAAAAAGGCAGAACAGGTTGCTCCCGAAAACGACCAATTTCTTCTAAAGTAAAACTATATATTGGTTCCTGATCTCCCTTGACCAAAATTTCCAGTGGAATACTACGATACTCACCACTACCAGGGTCAATAAAACCAACTTCTGGGCCAGGAGGGTCTCCAGTTTGCAAAACATAAGACTGTTCTGAGCGAATAAACTCTAGGCCATCATAAAAACCCCTCTGAACCAAATCTACAAAATTACCAGCAGTAATAGGGGCACTATAACCATCAACAACCAAAGTCAAAGAACCCTTTTCCGTTTCCATCTCAATAGTAGCGCGACCTTTGAGTTGAGGTAAACTAGCAAACTCTGAAGGTACTTCAAACGGAAATCCTTCTAGCATCAACTTTTCAAGCTGACCCACTAATACCAGTAGTTGTGCCCGTTGCTCCAATACTTGTTCCCCATCTTTAGCTTCAGCAACTTCTCGAATATTAATAATGCCCCGATTGAGTTGTTCAATTATGGCCTCTGCCTCAGATTGTTTCGACTCAGAAACACTAGCTAATAACTGAGACTTACTAATATTAAGAACCCTAGATGCAGCAGCAATATCACTACTAACAGAAGACCAACGTTTTGCTCGCAGTCTATTAGCAATATCTTCCAGACTCCTTTGTATTTTACGCACTGGTTCATTGTCTATCGGTAGAGCATACCTCAATAATGCCTTACCATCAGTAATCGGATCGCCCTGGGGCAAACGACTTTCACGAGTTGTTGTGCTACCACCAAAGTCCCACCAAGCAGCACTAAGACCAACAGACAAAGTGAAAAGTAATAGTGCTAGGATGCCAGTTTTAAGCAAGCGTTTACAAGTGTTAATGACGGAATTGTGAAGATTTAGCATATTTATGAATTTTTGTTCCCTTACTAATATTACATGGCTGTCCACACTCATCGGATTTTTGGGGGCAAAAATTAGGTTTTAGATTTGGTCACGACTTATAGCAATGTGTGCTGGCATATTTACAAATTGCAGGAGGTGTCCAATAGCTAAAAGTCTTATATTATTAGCTTTTTATTCCCCCAAATGAGCTGTTCCCTACTGCCTGTTGCCTGCGCGCAGCACTATAGTTTTGCTGATATATGGCAATAGGCAATAGAGTAGAGATATAGAGTTATATCATGTCCGGTTGAACAGTTATAAATAAATCACTCAGCAGAATTCAGGAGTCAGTCCTCAGGAGGGAAGAAAGAACAATAGAAGGAGAAAGTTTTTTTATCACTAATTACCCGGACATGATCAGGACTTACCCATAACCACCGCATATAGTAGGGACGTTAACTATAGTTATGCGCCAGCAAACGGCCGTTTGCCCCTACAGATGGTGTATAATTTCGTACTTTGCGTAAGTCCTGATGACATTACGCATTTAAGGTTAAGGCAAAATGCCTTCTAGAGTTGTTGCCTTTTCCTAGCAGAATGCTGCGCAAATAACTCAAGTCTATTGTCTTAACAGCAGAAAGTACTACTATATGCCTTAATATGTCTCAGACAAAAAAACTTTTGATTTCGATCGCCAGACATCAGAAATTTTACATAAAATTATTTTGACGAGGTGCTAAAAATTGCTTTCTACTCCCACGATATTTGACAATTTTTCTGACTCCCGAATATTGTACGATGTCTAATGTTAAGTTCTAATCTGATAATTTAATTAAAAACCGCAATAACGTTGTTATATGATTTCTAGTAATGATTTTCGCCCCGGTGTGACGATTGAATTGGATGGTTCAGTTTGGCGGGTAGTAGAATTTCTGCACGTTAAACCAGGCAAAGGTTCTGCTTTTGTCCGAACAAAGCTCAAAAATTCACAAACTGGTAGTGTAGTGGAACGAACATTTAGAGCAGGAGAAACAGTACCTCAAGCTACTTTGGATAAGAGACTTATGCAGCATACTTATAAAGATGCTGACCAATTTGTGTTTATGGATATGGAAACCTATGAGGAGGCCAGTTTAAGTTCAGAGCAAATTGGCGAGCGTGTTAAGTATCTAAGCGAAGGTATGGAGGTTAATGTGATTAAGTGGGGCGAACAAGTAATAGAAGTGGAACTGCCCAACTCAGTAACTTTAGAAGTAATTGACACTGACCCTGGTGTTAAAGGAGATACTGCTACTGGTGGTAGTAAACCTGCTATTGTCGAAACAGGAGCTCAAATTATGGTTCCTTTATTTATATCTAAGGGAGAACGGATTAAGATAGATACTCGAAATGATTCTTATTTGGGTAGAGAGTAATAGCAGAAAACTAGATTTATTTTAGAAGTAAGTTATGCATTGATTGTGTAATTCTGAGGTATCTTTATGGGGGCTTAATAAATGTGCATAATTACCACCGCACAAAGCCCCTTTAGAAGATTAAGATAGACTTAAGAGAGGAATAAAAAAGATAAATTGATAATTTATTTATTGTAATTGATTTTAATTTGGGTTTGATCGGATATCTAATTCAGTATTCCTAGCAGGGAATAAGCTTCCTGTCTTTTTCTTTAAACTGCTACATTTTTTTATTAATAAGTAGTAATTATGCTAAAACCTAAATCTCAACCTCACTTCTGTAAGTAAAAAAAATTTATGGCTTTGAATTTCACGCTTCTACATCTATACTAAAACAGTAATAAACTCTTCTTTTTATTAAGTATTAATTGAGTTGAACGCCGATTAAGTGAGGATATAAAAACAGTGCAATTAGATTTACATCAACTGCGGGAACTACTAACAGCAATAGACCAAACTAATATTTCGGAGTTGACTTTAAAAAGTGGAGATTTGGAATTAACGGTACGAAAAGGAACTTTATTTAACGATCGCCTCTCATTACCTTCTTCCGATGGGACTGACCCTTCTGAATTTGTTTCTCCTGGTACTACCTCATTAGATACAACAGCGATAAAAACTGCTCCTATAACTTCAGGAGCACCTCCTACGATCTCAAACAAATTTGAAGAAATTTTATCTCCAGTTGTGGGCACTTTTTACCGCGCTCCTGCTCCTGATGAGCCACCATTTATAGAAGTGGGCGATCGAATTACTTCTGGCCAAACAGTTTGTATTATTGAAGCGATGAAAGTTATGAATGAGATTGAAGCAGAGGTCTCTGGACAAATAGTGGAAATTTTAATCGAAAATGGGCAACCCGTAGAATATAATCAGCCTTTAATGTTAGTTAACCCCAACTAAAGTGTATAAAAATCATGCCACAATTGATTGAAAAGCCTACTCGGATTGAACCTGTAGGTAACAAACCGAAGCAAATTGACGAATATATTGGTCATGTCAATAGCCAAACAGATGCTATTAGCGTTGCCCAAATGCGCTCTCCTAGTGGCTGGATGGAACCAGGTCAAAGGCCAGAATTTGATGAATTTACTCTGGTACTTCAAGGAAAACTATGTGTTGAGTATGAAGGCGGTCAGTTAGAAGTTAATGCTGGCCAAGTAGTAATAGCTCGTAAGGGAGAATGGGTAAAATACAGTACACCTGGTGCTGAGGGAGCAGAATATATTGCTATTTGTTTACCTGCTTTTTCCCCTGATACTGTAAATCGTGATTCTGAGTAGATACTGAAAAAATTGACTTTGTCAGGAGCGGCTTTGAACTATTTGTTTACTTTAAAACCGCCCCTAAAATGGTATATGATATCTAAAATTGGAATTCTTGCTGAAAATTATCACGAGTAATGGGCTGAGATACTTCTAAACCTTCACCCCCAAGCATTTTTAAAGGTTTACCACCCACAAAAATCCACACTTTTACATCTGGTTCTAAACTAGAGGCAGTATAAATAACTTGTCCTAAGCGACTCATCATCGAAGCACTACCGCCTCCAGAAGTAAATTCTTCAGATAAGTCGATGTAGACCCCATTATTTTCAACAGTAAGTGCTTGAACTTTTGTACCTGTGGGAATAGCACTAAGGACATCGGTATTTGCTGGACCTACGAGCAAGCGGTCAAAAGCAGCTTTTAAAATAGCTTCCGGTTCGTCTGCTGTTTCTAATTTCACTGTAGAAGAAACTAAATCAATTTCTCCAGTAGTGTCTTTAACCCAATAAAGTTCTACAGTTTTTTCTGTAACTGCTTTGGGTTGAGGCACATATAAAGGAACAGAGTCTGGAGATTCAACTTTAGCAGGAGGTGGGGGAGGCAAAGTCTCATCAGGCGACTTTGGAGTTGAGGGAGTTGTAAAAGTCTGAGAATTATCAGAAGTTTTTGTGGTGGTTGATTGTAAATTTGTCCATAAGGCGATGCCACCACCTACCGCCACTGCCAATGCACAAACACTGGCCACAATACCAACAGATAAATTACGAGTTTGATTTTGTTCTTTCATTTTGTCCCTCCTTGAGAATTAGGCACAATGGCAGTGAGGAGCTGAATTATAACTTTCTCTTAGGTTAACTATATTACTTCTATTATGTCGAAATTAGCAGGTACTTGTTGAAATTAGTATTTTTGACGTAAATTTTGGGACTTTTGGGATTGTGTGATTTGAGAGGAAAAAATCAAGTTTTTGATCAAGTCAGAAGTAATAATTCAGAAGTTAAATTCTCACTTTATTCTTTTGATCAAACTAGAAAAAAGATTTAACTGATAACTGATTAAAAAGCATGGTTTTAGAGCTAATTATTTTGATAAATTCATAACCCCTAAAATTCCAATATTTTTACCGAAAAATCAAGGTTTGAAGAAGGAGACAGGAGACAGGAGACAGGAGACAGGAGGAAAATTACATGGGGATTCTCACCCCAAGTAATTTTGAACACCCCCGTTGACGGTGGGGTATTAAACCCACAAAGAAAATGATAAAGCCTCTCACTCGCTGTGGAGAAAAAAGTGCTCTTGAATTTCCTTATATATTCAATTATGTAACGGTTTTAACCACCAGGTAATTATTAATTATTAATTAATGAACCTATTTGCTCTGTTTGTGCAACAAAGCAAATAGGTTCAGCAAAAATACTGGTTTGGTATTGTTTTATTAGTGTTATTGTTAACCATGTCAACTAAATCAATAAAAATCTTAACTCACGACACTAATGAAACAAGTCAAGAGAGCTTTAGTATCAGTAGTAATGATGACAACATCTTTACTTACCACTGTAAGTTCTGCTACCTTAGCAGCTACTTTAAAAATAATGCCTTTAGGAGATTCAATTACTGATACACTGATTCATCGAGGATCTTTATACTTTGATCTCAAAGAAGAAAATATTGACTTTGAATTTGTTGGAACACAGGGAAATGAACCATTAAAACATGAAGGCAGACCAGGTATAACTATTGATGGAATAGTTAATAATGAAGCTTGGAACAAGTCTGATACTCCTGATATTATTTTATTAATGGCAGGAGTAAATGATTTCATACAACAAGGAGATTCATCTATAAAAGCTGTTACAGAACTCCAAGAACTATATCTACAAATCCTTGAAGATTTGCCTAATGTAGAATTATATGTAGCTTCTGCTTCATAAAACCGATATAAAACGTCATAACATGACATTTTACTGTTTACTTCCTGCTTCAACTGAGGCCGTCGGCGGCTACTCATCCACAGGCATTCACGGTCAAGCCGACCGCATCTCTCAAATTAATACTAGCGTTTAAATCTCTGTCTATTGACAAGCCACACTCAGGGCAGTCATAAGTCCTTACATTTAACGGCATATCTTGGACATGACCGCAGTTTGAGCAAGTTTTTGATGATGGAAAGAATCTATCAACGACTACTAATTCAGAGCCGTACCACTCACACTTGTACTCAAGTTGTCGCCTGAATTCATAAAATCCTTGATCGGCTATAGACTTAGCTAGCTTATGGTTAGCCAACATACCGCGAACATTCAAATCTTCAATTGACACAATGCTGTGGTTTTTAGCTAGATATGTTGTCAATTTATGAAGCACGTCTTTACGGATATTAGCTACCTTTGTGTGTAGCTTGGCAATTTTAAGTTGCGCCTTTTTCCAGTTAGCTGAACCAATCTTTTTATTGCGGTTAAGGTATTGTAACTTAGAGAGCTTGCTTTCAAATTTCTTGTAAGATTTAGCGCCAGGGAAAACAACTCCCGTGCTTAAAGTTGCTAAGGTTTTTACACCTAAATCAACACCTACAACTTCAGTGGTCTTTTCTGTTGGATTAGGAGTGAATTCATAGCTACAACTTAAGTACCAATCTCCTGCCTGTCTACTAATGGTGATTTTTTTAGTTGTAGCTTCAACTGGTTCATAAGTTTTAACAATACCAATAAAAGGTAATTTATGATTCCATCCATTTAGTTCTATTGGTTTTCCACAATTATCAATTGTGAAGGAATCATGTTTACCTTTCTTCTTGAACCTTGGGTGTTTACCCAACCCTTGAAAAAACCTCTTGAACGCTTCACCTAAATTGATGAAAGCATATTGATAGACCCTAGAGGACAAGTTTTTCATCCAAGGATAAAGTGGTTTTGTGTGATTGGTAAAAACCTCTCTTAGCTTTCGAGCATTAGGCTTGTAACCATGAATATATGCAGCATTCCACAAACTTAAACCCCAGTTATAGCACCATCTGCTATACCCCGCGTGTTGAGCCATCAGAGTTTTTTGCTGGTTATTCAGTTTGAGCTTGGTTCTAATGGATTTCATTTCATTTATTTGTGTTTCATGTGCGCAGCAAACACAATCGGTCTAATAGTACGGTTTATAACGTATAATATCGTTATTTTTTGATTAAGTCAATGCTCTTGGTTTGATAAATTTCACTAAGTTATTGTTCGAGACAACTATCGTATTGTGCCGCGTTATGACGTAAATTGTTAACTAAGTCAAAACTCTCTGTTTAGAGTGTGATGTGGATGTTCCCGATGTCCCCCCTCATGGTGATCCCATTGGGATTGATTTGGGACTCGATAAATTCCTAGCCACATCAGAGGGAGAATTAATTAAACGACCCAGATTCTTTAACAGTTTGCACCGCCAGATGAAATTACTGCAACGCAGACTCCAGAAGAAACAGATTGGGTCAAATAACTGGCAAAAGTTAAGCAAGATTATTGCTCGTTTACACGAAACGATAGCCAATACTCGAAAAGACTTCCATTTTAAGTTAGCCCATCATTTATGTGACCAAGCAGGAATGATTTTTGTTGAAGACCTTAATTTTCAGGCATGGGCCAAAAGAATGTTGGGAAAACATACCTTAGATGCAGGTTTCGGTCAGTTTGTCACCATCCTGCAATGGGTTTGTTGGAAGCGAGGAGTCTATTTCGGGAAGGTCAATAAAGATTATACTTCTCAAATTTGTCCCAATTGCAATGCTCATACAGGGAAGAAAAAACTCAGCTTTAGAGTTCATTCTTGTCCTGAATGTGGTTATATGACTCATCGAGACGTGGCCTCCGCGCTGATTGTGAGAAATAGAGGGGTGTCTGAGGTGGGGCGCATCTTGGACGTTAAAGAAGTTGCCTGGGGAGGCGGTCTGACGGGGACTAGAAACGGTCTAGTTAAGAGCCTAAGAAACAGGAAAAAGGGTGGAGAAGCGTGGATTTATCCCGCTTCGTAACATCCGCTTGAGAATCCCCGTGCATTTATGCCGGGGAGTACGTCAACAATTCAACTTTGCCAGATTTTAACGATCGCCCCGTAATATCAAATCCGGTTGAATACTTATTATATAGTTGGGGAAGAGGGGGAAGTGTCGAGAGATTGAAGTATAGTTATAAACATATACTATATAACCGGATTCTATATATAGCGCTGTGCGCAGGGAACAGGGAACAGGGAACAGGGAACAGGGGGAATAAATTGCCGATCATATAAGACTTCTAGCTCTTTTGCCCCTACTACAATTTGTAAATATACCAGCGCTCATTGCTATAACTATTCGATCGGGAATTCCTATTAAATCTACATCTTTAAATTTAACACCCGCCCCCTCATCTTACTTAAACTTTGTCTTGCAGAAATATTTTTCAGCAATACCAAAATTCTAGTTATTGCTGAAAAGTGTAAATTAAGTTAATGCTTTCTCAATTAAGTCTTTTAAAGTAGATAATACTTCCTCTACCAGAATTTCCTGAGATTGATGAGTCGCTCTTTCTACCAATTCAACTTTACCTGACTTGAGCGATCGCCCGGTAACTATTCGATAAGGAATTCCAATTAAATCTGCATCTTTGAATTTAACACCCGCTCGCTCATCTCGGTCATCTAAAATAGTCTCTATTCCAGCTTCATTTAATTCTTTATAGAGACTTTCTGCCACTTCCATTTGTTGAGCATCCTTAATATTAGGAATACAAATAACCACATGATAAGGAGCGATCGCCACAGGCCAAATAATCCCATCCTTATCATAAGACTGTTCCACTGCTGACTGAGCCAAACGGGACACACCCACACCATAACATCCCATCACCAAAGGCTTTTCCTCACCCTGCTCATTTGTATAAGTTGCCCCCATAGCTTCAGAATATTTCGTCCCTAACTGGAATATATGACCAACCTCAATACCTCTAGCAGTTTCTAAGGTTTGACTGGGGTCATGGATAGAGCGATCGCCTTTTTCAGCCTTTCGTAAATCCACGACCAACTTTGGCAAAGTAAATTCCTGACCCCAATTTGCCCCCATAACGTGATAACCAGATTCGTTACTACCTGTTGCGAAATTTGTCAAGCTTACGACCGTCTGGTCTACCATTCGTAAGAACTGAGAACTTACCTCTTTACTAGAAGTAATATAATCATCAGACAAATCTGGAGCAATATAACCCAAAGGTAAAGACTTAGTTGCCCATTTCTTTTGAGCCTCCACATCAGGCACAGTCAAAGCCAAAACAGTTTTTGCTTCATAATTTCCAGCCAACTTAGTCAACTCATTCAACAACTTCACATCATTAACATCTTGGTCTCCCCGGATATTCACCAAAACTAAAACAGTCATTCCATTGTCATAGACTGACTGGTATAAAACATTTTTCACAATATTAGTAGGAGAACATTTGAGAAACTTGCACAGCTTTTCAATAGTCTCCGTGCCAGGAGTTTCCAATTTTTCATAACTCTCAAAAGGTGAAATTTCTGCATCAGGTGGGATAGAAACAGCTTTTTCCAAATTTGCTGCATACTTGCCATCCTCGGTATAGAGAATTTCATCCTCACCAGCATCGGCCAAAACCATAAATTCTTGAGACCCAGACCCACCAATTGCCCCAGAGTCAGCATCAACCGCTCGAAATTCTAATCCACTGCGACGTAACATATTTCGATAAGCCTTATCCATATCCTGATAAGTCTTTTTGAGACTTTCCTGGTCAGCATGGAAAGAATAGCCATCCTTCATAATAAATTCCCGGCCTCGCATTAACCCAAACCTGGGGCGAATTTCATCCCGGAACTTAGTTTGCAGTTGATAGAGATGTAGGGGTAGCTGCCGATAGGAGCGAATCATATCTTTAGCAACAGTAGTAATTACCTCTTCATGGGTGGGACCTAACCCTAACTCCCGATTTTGACGGTCAATTAGAGAAAACATAATACCCTCAGCCTGAGTATAAGTATCCCAACGACCAGACTCTCGCCACAGGTCGGCGGGTTGAAGTTGAGGAAGCAGACATTCTTGGGCACCAGTAGCATCCATTTCTTCGCGGACTATTTTGGAGACTTTATTGAGGACTCGCAACATTAGAGGGAGATATGCGTAGAGACCACTGCCGATGCGACGAATATATCCAGCACGGATGAGGAGTTTGTGGCTAGGAATTTCTGCTTCTGCGGGGTCGTCTCGGAGAGTGACTAATAACATTTGAGATAGTCGCATGATTGTTCCTTGATAGAAATAATGATTATTTCAGATAGTTTAGGACATCTGGTACTGCTTCACAGAAGTCAAAAATCAAAAGTTAAAAAGCAATATCCGCAACAAAAGCTCTGACTCTCTTAAATGAGTAAAAACTCCTATTGCGACATACGCAACAAAAGCTCTGACTGTTTTAAATGAGTAAAAACTCCTATTGCAATATACGCAACAAAAGCTCTGACTCTCTTAAATGAGTAAAAACTTCTATTGCGACATACGCAACAAAAGCTCTGACTCTCTTAAATGAGTAAAAACTTCTATTGCGACATACGCAACAAAAGCTCTGACTGTTTTAAATGAGTAAAAACTCCTATTGCGACATACGCAACAAAAGCTCTGACTGTTTTAAATGAGTAAAAACTCCTATTGCGACATACGCAACAAAAGCTCTGACTGTTTTAAATGAGTAAAAACTCCTATTGCGACATACGCAACAAAAGCTCTGACTGTTTTAAATGAGTAAAAACTCTTAATGAAGAAATTGTGCGATGGGAGTGGGTTACTCCTGAAGTTGCTTTTGATTTTCCTTTGAATAGTTATACTCAAATACTGGTTGAAAAGTATAGCGCTAGGGAATAGGGAATAGGGAATAGGGAATAGCAAACTGTAAAAAGGTTTGAGGATTGAAAAATGTCCGCGCCCAATTCTTGTATTGCTATATCTAGGTAATTTTAAGATTAATGTTTAGTTGAAGAGGAAAGAAAAAAAGGCAAAACAGAGACTTTCAATCAGGAATATGGATAATGAAATTTAATTCAGGGAAGTCTTATACCAAGGGTGTTGAAGAAGGAGACAGGAGACAGGAGACAGGAGACAGGAGGAAAATTACATGGGGATTCGCTCCCCCAAGTAATGCGTGAACACCCCCGTTGACGGTGGGGTATTAAACCCACAAAGAAAATGATAAATGTTTGCTACAAATAATTTTCTAGGTGGAGCGGTGGTAGGTGGTAGGTACATGGTTTAATTACCTTGAGGAAATTTAGTTATTAGATAACATATTTTTTCGTATTGCTCTTCACTAGAACAATATTTTTTAGGAATTATTATAAAACCTTGTGGGTTGATAAATATCAACAGCATTTTAGGTGTTGTAATATGTTTGTAAAACCATCTAAGTTTTAGTTCTTGATAAGCACAAAATTCAATAATTTCATCTTGTTTAAAAATTAAAGTAACTTGATTCTTAAAAAATTTTATTTGCTTCTCAAATAAATTTTTAGACAAAAAAGGCAGCCAGGTCCATTCATAAAATACAAATGCTAGAAACAAAATCAAAACGAAGATTGCATAAAAATTAGGATGAGGACTGACTGCAATGAATAAAGCTAAAAATAATACATAACATAGAGCAATAAATCGTAGAATTTGGAAAATAAATCGACTACGAAAATCAATACGATTTGCTTCTATATAATCTTGTATACGATAATTGATAGTTAATTTTATTTCTTCTTCAAACATTTTTTATCGGTATTTAACTAGAGACTATTTAATATCCAATTATTTATAATTGTTTTTGTTAAAGTAGTCGAAGGAAAGGTTAGGACAGATTGACAGCTTAAAATTCAGACAACGCAATATTTTTTCTTCTTCCTTCTACTTTCTTCCTTCTACTTTCTTCCTTCTTCCTTCTTCCTTCTTCCTTAAAATATAAATGCTAATTACTATAATGACCTGATACTCCCATCTCCAAATAATTAGAAATTTCCCGACAATAATCATTACATAACTGTGACATTCGGAAATCTTCACTACGAGGATAATTCACATCTATTTTGACATCTGCTACTACCCTACCAGGGCGGGCAGCCATAACAATTACTTGTTGAGATAAATACACCGCTTCATAAATATTGTGAGTGACAAAAACTACAGTCCAATTTCGTTCTTGCCATACCCTTAATAGATCGCTATTCAGTTTACTGCGAGTCATTTCATCTAAAGCTCCAAAAGGTTCATCCATTAAAACAATTCTTGGGTTAGTTACTAATGCTCTAGCAATAGAAACTCGCATCTTCATCCCACCTGATAGTTGTCGTGGGTAAGAACGTTCAAAACCATCTAATCCTACTAAATTAATGGCTTCTTGTACTATTGTTCGAGATTCTCTGAGAGATTTTCCTATTAATTTTAGAGGTAAATGTACGTTATCAATAACGTTAGACCAAGGCATTAAAGCTGGTTCTTGAAAGACAAAAGCTAATTCATTTTTATCCCGGTCTATATTTGATTCAACTTTTCCTGAACTAACTTCGCTTAATTTTGATATTAATCGCAATACTGTACTTTTTCCACAGCCAGAGGGACCAACAAAAGTCACAAATTTACCATGATTAATTGTAAAATTTATGTCTTGCAAAGCAATTGTTTTATTAGGATAAATTTTATTTACATGATGAAAGGAAATAGCAGTATTATTAGGATTATTCATATCTAAATCTAATATGATGGTGCTTTATTACTTTTTTTAAGTCTAACATAAATATCAATAATTTTTATGGGATAAAAATACTTGTTTGTGTGAAATGAGGTTGGCGATCGCTATTTTGAAGGTAAGTATTTACAACATTTTTTATAATAGTAAAATACTATTTTATTTTTAGATTAATCTCTGTTATACGATTTTGAAAAAAGAATGTTATAAAACTCTAGTTATAGGAAACAGGGAATAGGCAACAAAGTCTCAAACATTTATCAGACTGGTATTACTTGTTGTGCTAAAAATATGTAGTTTTTCTAGCTAAAAATACTGTATTTAACAATTAAAATCACCTTTTTGTTGAAAATAGCCCAGTTAATGTTAATTATTCTTACTTTTTACTTCTCCCCCACTCAACAAAATGTAGAAAAGTGTTTGAGAAATGGTATAAAGTCTCCCATTTTAAGGCGATAATAAATAAAATTTTTCATGATTAGTCAATGCTCTCCTTAAAATGGATAGAATTAACGAAAAATAATTAATTTTTAAAACCTTAATTAAAGCAATTGCCAGAGCTGTTAGTGCAGAGAAAATCATAAAATTATTAGACAAATTTTATAGGCGATAGCGATGTTTCTCTTTGAGGTTAACTATCAAATATAAGTATCTATATAGAATTCATTACTGACTCTAATTTTATGTAAATTTTGTAGTAAAAATGTTTCAATACCCTATTCTCTATTGTACCTAATGCCGCTACGCGGAAGTCAAAATTCAAAAGTTAAAAGTATTGATTGGTAAGGCTTTTAGGATTTTGTAACTGGTCAGTTATTTCTGCCATCTTGCACTAACTCATTTCATCTTAAATTCATATTTAAGTAGCAATATCAATATATAGCAATCTTATTTGAGTTGTGAGATATTGTAGATTTTAGGAAATAAGGAAAAGGGAACAGGCAATGAGAAAGAATGATGAGTATTTTCTGCTCAAGAGACAAACTGAGTACTAATCCTACTGGAAATCCTAATCAGATTATTAACCCACTAGAAAAAAAAAGAAAATCAGAATAAATTTAATGACCGATAAATTTGAGTTGTATAAAATTAGATATAGCGTTTATTAGTAAGTGTATTAATTATTGAAAAATCTTGAGGTTATAGTGATGGAAACTATTCGTATTCGTCTACAGGGAATGAGTTGTGCTGCTTGTGCAAATAGAGTTGAAAAAGCAATTAAAGAAGTATCAGGAGTCATTGAATGTAATGTTAATTTTGCCCTCTCTCAAGCTACAGTTTCTTATTATTCTCAAGAAACTAATTTAACTCATATTCAAGAATCTGTAATAAAAGCTGGTTATTATGCTTTTGCAGAATCTGAAGAAGAAGAAGATACTGAAAAAAAAGTTAGGGAAGCAGAAGAAAAAGAGTTAATCCGTAAAGTTATTCTTGGGGGAATTATTAGTAGTTTATTATTCATTGGTTCCCTACCTGCAATGATAGGATTATATATTCCTTTTATTCCTAGTTGGCTGCATAATTCTTGGGTGCAATTATTTTTGAGTTTGCCTGTACAGTTATGGTGTGGTCAAAGTTTTTTTGTAGGAGCATTTAAAGCATTTAAACATTATACTGCGGATATGAATACTTTAGTTGCTTTAGGAACAGGTGCTGCTTATTTATATTCTTTATTTGCTACTTTAAACCCCAATTTTTTTATTACTCAAGGTTTAAAAGCAGAAGTATATTATGAAGCTTCATCAGTTATTATTACCCTTCTCCTATTAGGAAAACTATTGGAAAATCGTGCTAGAGGAAAAACTTCAGAAGCTATTCGTAAATTAATGGGTTTACAAGCAAAAACTGCTAGAGTTATTCGTAATGGAAAAGAGAGCGATCTTCCCATTCAAGAAGTTGTAGTAGGAGATGTAATTTTAGTCCGCCCTGGAGAAAAAATTCCTGTAGATGGAGAAGTTGTAGAAGGAGAATCTTCTATTGATGAATCTATGGTGACAGGTGAACCAATTCCTGTTAAAAAACAACTAGGAGATGAGGTAATCGGAGCAACAATTAATAAAACAGGAAGTTTCAAATTTCAAGCCACAAAAGTTGGTAAAGATACAGTATTAGCCCAAATTGTACAATTGGTAAAAGATGCTCAATGCAGTAAAGCACCTATTCAAAAATTAGCAGATAAAATAACTGGATGGTTTGTGCCTGTAGTAATAACCATTGCTATTATAACTTTTATTATTTGGTTTAATACCATGGGAAATGTAACTCTTGCCATGATTACTACGGTAGGAGTTTTAATTATTGCTTGTCCTTGTGCCTTGGGTTTAGCAACTCCCACTTCTATTATGGTTGGTACTGGGAAAGGAGCAGAAAATGGAGTTTTAATTAAAGGTGCAGATAGCTTAGAATTAGCACATAAATTAACTACTATTGTTTGTGATAAAACTGGAACAATTACTCAAGGAAAACCTAGTGTTACTAACTATATTACGGTTAAAGGTGTCACTAATAATAATGAAATTGAACTATTAGCAATAGCTGCTGCTTTAGAAAAAAATTCAGAACATCCTTTAGCGGAAGCTGTAGTTAATTATGCTCAATCTCAAGGAGTAAAAAATCCCCTACCAGAAGTGACTAATTTTGAAGCTGTAGCAGGAATGGGAGTACAGGGAAATGTATCAGGAAAGTTGGTACAAATTGGTACACAAAGATGGATGGATGAATTGAAAATTGATACTCAAACTTTACAATCAAATCGCCAACAATGGGAAAGTGAAGCAAAAACTACTGCTTTAATAGTTATTAACGGAAAAATTGAAGGTTTAATTGGAATTGCTGATGCAATTAAACCATCTTCTGGGGATGTAGTTAAAGCTCTACAAAAAATGGGATTAGAAGTAGTAATGTTAACAGGAGATAACCAAAAAACAGCAGAAGCGATCGCCTCTGAAGTGGGTATTAAAAGAATTTTTGCTGAAGTACGTCCCGACCAAAAAGCTAGTATTATTCAATCTATTCAACAAGAAAGAAATAGTTCAAAACAAAAACATAAAATCGTCGCGATGGTAGGAGATGGAATTAATGATGCTCCAGCATTAGCTCAAGCAGATGTAGGAATTGCTATTGGTACAGGTACAGATGTGGCAATGGCAGCTAGCGATCTAACTTTAATTTCTGGAGATTTGTGGGGAATTGTTACGGCAATTCAACTCAGTCATGCCACTATGAAAAATATTCGTCAAAATCTATTTTTTGCCTATATTTATAATGTTTTGAGTATTCCTATTGCTGCAGGTATTTTATATCCCTTTTTTGGTTGGTTATTAAATCCAATGATTGCTGGTGCAGCAATGGCTTTTAGTTCAGTTTCTGTGGTAAGTAATGCTTTGCGTTTAAGGAAGTTTAAACCCAAAGTTTATCTATAGATATCAAATGGGTTCTATTAAGCATCTCCTTCATGCATAGGGAATAGGGAGTAGGAGGAAATAATTGATGAATAAGAGTGCAATAATTGACTTTATTTTTGATTATTGGAGATATCTATAACTATATAAATTAAATATCAATATCCTAATACCAAATTCAAAAAAGGCAGTTACATCTTAATTTCTGATTTATTCCTAAAAGAAAAAATTATAAATCCCATAAATTCTAAAATTTCCACCTTTTTTCCTCTTTAATATTTATGTTTTTCTTTCCCTGTTCCCTGTTCCCTTTTCCCTGTGTTGTCACGCTTTGCAATATTTTATAAATTGGTATAACTTATGACTTCTGAATTATTAGTCAAAAACCCCTACCTTTATAAAGATACGGTTAGGGGTTCTATAGAAATATAGTAGTTTCAACAATTAATAATTAGGGTTTGCGTATGGAAAGTATTTTTGCTGGGGTAGGAGACAGGAGACAGGAGACAGGAGACAGGAAAAATGGGAATGAGCGAAGAGATAGGAGTTAAGAATTATCTATCAATTTTTCTGCCATAATCATCCCAAAATACTAGCATGCATGAGCTTTTTACACCCAAAAGCTGGTACTTTTTTAAACCCTAAAACGCTAAAACCGTTATCTGTCAATACTTTGCTAATTAATTAGCAAGCCCTCATTAATAATTAATAATTACCTCTTATTTTCAAGGGGATGATTTACGCAAAAGGGATTTTTTTTTCTCTCTTGGTCGATTGGATATGGCGAGGAAACCCGTTCTTACAGACCCGCTCCGCTAACGCCATCCCTCGACCGCTTGTTTCTCCTTGAAAGGAGAGGCTTTAAACCTTAATTATTCGGCAATGAAAATTTTGAAAGAATTTCAAGATTTTTAGAGCTTAATTTGCCAACATATCTATTATTTGTTATAGTATAAGATACTAATTTAGTATAAATTGACGAGCAAGTATTTATGTCGATAAAAGTTTATGCTTTTTACAATAATAAAGGTGGTTTTGGTCAAACAACTTTATGTTCTAATGCTTAAATATTGTATGCTTAAAATAATGCAGAGACACAAATTTTAGTTATTGATATGTGTCCTCAAGCTAACATTTATCAACTTTTACTTGGAGGTGGAAAAGAAGGATATGAAAATAATCAAAAGTTGCAAGGAACTTACACAAGATGTAATGTAGTAGGGTTTATTTATTGGATTTTGAAAGCTAATGCTGACTTTAAATCATTACCAAAAAATTCTACTTATAAAGTTCGAGCCTCACTCTATAATGAATCTATTCCAGAAAATCTGTATTTAATTGCTGGTGATTCTTTTTTAGAATCTTTGTCGTTAGCTCTTAATTATTCTGTACTTAATCCAGCAAATATTACTGCATGGAAAAATCATATGACAGCAATTAAAAGATTATGTCGAAGTGAGTTTGACAAAGAAAAATATAAAGAATTAGTTGTTTTCATAGACTGCAATCCTAGTTTTTCCATCTATACACAGATGGCATTACTTTCTTCTGATTATTTAATAATTCCTATGATGGCTGATTTTACTTCATTAGAAGGAATTAAAGGGATTTTAATGCTACTTTATGAACAATATCCTTCAGAATCTCTCAAAAAATATGCCAGTAAAGTTATCACATTTAATAAGCAAGTTAAGCAGTTCGAGCTGAAATTACCTAAAATCAAACAATTTGTTTTTAACAATTACACAAGCCATAAAGGTGTAGCTAAGGCCTATAAATATATCAGACAAGAATTAATTAATTTCTGCTATAAACAATATCAAAGTTTTCCTCAATATTTTACTAGGAATGATAATTCATTAGATTCTCTCATTACATGGCAAAATGCCTATGTTACCGATGTCAAAGATTTTCATTCTTCAGGAAAAGTCTCTGCATCTATCGGCACTCCTTTACATCAACTTCCTGATAAAGGGGAAATTTTTAAAATGCCAGATGGAGAAGAAATTACTTTAGCTAAACATAGATATGAAGAAGCTGTCGAAAATGTAAAATATTTAGTCTCAAAATTATAACCTTCATCTCAATCTTATGTAGAACTGAAACATCTAAATTAGTATTTAGTAATTGTTAAATACTTCCATCAAAGTCATTCAGAAATTACCACTAATTTTAGGTCATTGGGGTGACGGAGCGGGTGGGTTCATCTAAATTTAATCTTGACCAACATTAAGAAGAACGAGGATATATATTTTAATTTCTCCCAGACTCCCCATATTCCCCTCCCAGGAGAGGAATACAGGAGACAGGAGACAGGAGACAACCCACCCCTAACCCCTCCCAGGAGGGGAAGAATGGGAATGAGCGAGGAGGTAGGAGTAAGAATTGTAAGAATAATTTTTCTGCCCAACTATGCGCCTAAAATACTAACTTTTTGAGGGTTTTAGACTGAAACAGGCGCTCTTTTTAAAAGCCCCAAAAAGGTGCTTATCTTTATCTGTAAATACTTTTAGATTTAATCAGCAAGCCCTAATTAATAATTATTAATTATTAATTAAATAATTCAGCTTTATTAGCCGACCCTTTCAAGGGAAAAAAAGTGCTAGGATATTTCCTTATATTCAATTCCGTAACGGTTTTAACCAGAGGTAATTATCCATTATCCATTATCAATTAATGAACGACATCATAACAATGCACCACTACCACCTATTTAATATATGAAAATGCTGAATATAATTTTAGAAGTTAAATTAAGTAGCTCAAATTAGAACAGAAAATAGTTGTGGAAAAGAAACAGTAAATTTTGAACAAATCTTACTTCAATAAAACCTTGCACAAAATATATTTGGCGTAGATATTTTAAAAAGTCCTGAAGCTCAGAAAACAAAAGTATCAAACCTATTTTTTGTGACTTAGACTTGATACTAATGGCCTTAATAATATGAACTACTCAGCTTTCTTCTGCAATACTCTTCTCATACATAGGAGTGTTAGAACTTTTTTTCTTTACTCTGCAATAGTTACTCTTAAATTTTTATAATTTGATGTTTTATATCATGTCGCTTTGTAATCAAAAACTGCCTTCTCCTTTTCCTTCTTTTTCTCTCCTGACTCCTGAGGACTGACTCCTGACTCCTCCGTAGTTATTTATAAGTATTTAACCGGACATGATATTACATTTCGTCGTGCGAAATGTAGGATTTAAGATTTGTAGAAATAATAATAGACCACTAGATATGCTAAATCCATATATGATTATTCTTGCAATGTCAGATTTTCTGGTTTAGGTTTATGTTTGAAAAATCAAGATAACTTTGAGTTAAGAGTAGGCCATGTCCTTTAAAACTCTGGAATATTGACCATAAGATTCACTCAAATGTTTATCATAACTACCTTAGTAATTGAAGGGACATCATTAAATTATGCAAGAAGAAAAAGATACTACAAAAGAAGTAGGAGTAAGCCCTACAGAACCAGGTTCTCTAACTACAGTATCCAATTCTGAAGAAACATCCGACCAGTTCCAAGATATTAAAAACCAAGTCTTGGAAATATTATCAGAGCTACCAGCTATTATATCTGGCTTCTTTGGACAATATCAGAAGCCAATTGTTACTCTTGGCTTAATTCTAGGAGTCATTGTTACTCTCAAGGTAATGTTGGCAGTAATCGAATCATTAAATGATATCCCGCTGCTAGCCCCTACTTTCGAGTTAATTGGTATTATCTATTCTGGGTGGTTTATATATCGCTATCTACTTCGTGCTTCTAACCGCCAGGAGTTATCCGTAGAGCTTCAAGCTTGGAAAGAACAACTTTTAGGGGAAAAATCATCAAGTAAATAAAAAAAAGCCCCAACAATTAAGACATTGGTTATTAATTTGAAATTACATTTTCAATAAATTAACCAATGTCTTAATTTTTTAACTACTTTATTTGACACTCCACGAGATAAATTCCCGTAGATTCTTCCTAGGAGTTGTAAATTGGTTAAAACCACGATTTTCACATTACCGAAAAATTGTGGTTTAAAGCCTCCCCTTTTAAGGGGATAATAAATAAAAATTTTCCTTTGAGTCAATCCTATCCGTTTTAAAGGAGAGGTAATAATTAATTATTAATAATTAATTATTAATTGTTGAACAGTATCATATCCTAGTATGTATACAGCAGTCGTTCACGCTTATGGTGTCAATTACAACTACTCTTTCCAGAATAAAAGACCAGTGAGGCTACTTTTTAAGTTTTTCGTAAATTAAAACACATTTTTTTGACTACGGAGAAAATCCATCGAGTAGTTTCCATCTAGCTATTAATAGCGTAAGCTCCGACCTAGGAGTCAAATAGCTGATTTCCCACTTACCGAAATTTTACTATGACCTACAAATTTGTTGCAGAGTAGCAGTAAAATTGGGATAAGAAATGCTTGCAGCTTCAGCCTGATGGATATTGGTAGTGTTAGTCACATTAAGAGCAGCGATCGCCAAACTCATAGCAACTCGATGATCCCCATAACTCTCAACATCACCACCAGTCAAGGCCACACCACCAGTAATTTCCAATCCATCCGGTAATTCTGTAACTCTAGCTCCCAGTTTCTGGAGTTGAGTGGCCATAGCCATCAAGCGATCGCTCTCTTTGACCCGCAACTCAGCCGCATCCTTAATCACAGTTGTCCCCTCAGCAAACATAGCAGCAACTGCCAAAATAGGAATTTCATCAATAAGTCGTGGAATTATCGCACCAGAAATTTCACAAGCTTTCAAAGGACTATAACATACTCGTAAATCAGCCACAGGTTCTCCAGCAACAACCCGCTGATTTTCCTGTATAATATTAGCCTGCATCATTTCCAAAGCTTCTAGTATGCCTGTGCGAGTAGGATTAACACCAACATTTTCAATTACCAATTCTGACCCAGGCACAATAGCTGCTGCTACTAACCAAAAAGCTGCCGAACTAATATCACCAGGCACAACCACATCTTGACCTTGCAATTTAGCTGGACCTGTCACAGTTACACTATTTGTTTCTGGGTCGATACTAATTTGAGCGCCAAAAGCTTGCAACATTCTTTCACTATGGTCTCGTGAAAGAGCAGGTTCAGTTACCGTAGTTTTCCCTTCCGTCATTAAACCAGCAAACAAAATACAAGATTTTACCTGGGCTGAAGCAATGGGAGAATGATAATGGATCGGTCGTAACTTTTGTCCCTGAATGGCCAATGGGGCTAAAGAGCCACCTTTTCTACCCCAGATTTGAGCGCCCATCTGTGTCAGAGGCTCAATCACACGGGACATGGGACGCTGGACCAGGGAACTATCTCCAGTAACAGTAAAAAAACGTTCGGGATGGGAGGCCAAAATCCCCAACATTAGTCGCATTGTAGTGCCAGAATTACCACAGTCCAAAACCTGAGATGGTTCTATGAGATTATCTAGTCCAACTCCCTGAACCTCCACCAAGTCTGTATTGAGTTGAGAAATATCAGCCCCAAGAAGTGAAAAACATTTAGCACTGCTGCGGGGATCTTCCCCTAGAAGCAAGCCTTTTATGGTAGTTTTTCCTTGAGCGATCGCTCCTAGCATAAGAGACCGATGAGAAATTGATTTATCTCCAGGAATTTGAATGTTACCTTTGAGGCATAGACCTGATTGTGGTCTTTGAATTATCAAAGTTTCTTGACTATTTGTAATTTGTGTAGTTACTACAGCAGGTATCATAAAATTAACTATAAATTTGCAAAATTTGCACAGCCACAATTTTATAGGAGTCTGGGAAGGGTGAGTAAATAAATACCTGTGCAGAATTCATTTAATATCAAGTCCTGATAATTAGTGATGAAAAAACCTATCTTCTTACACAAAGCAAATATCCTTATTGTCCCCACTCCCTACTCCCCGCTCCCTATCCTAATATCCTAAGCAACTCAATATTTGCTATAAATACCAATAAAAAATTTACTACTAATTGTTATACTGTTAGCAAAAATCAGTTAGGAAAACCGTATAGAGAGGTTGACCAAGAGAAAAGAAAATTCAGTATTTTAAGCCTCCCTACAAATTGGAGGAGGTACTGTTAACTGTTAACTAAAATGACCATTAAGGGAAGTTTTGGCGATTAGAACTGATGAGTCAAAGCCTCTGAGGATTTCTTTTAGACTTTATCTTGTCTTTTTCTTGTCTATTTGTAGCTATTCTAGTTGATTTGAGACAAATTTTGAATATTAATTTAGTATTGCATTCTGACAAACATCAAAATACTGTCTTTAAATCACTCAAGCTTATATCTAAAATTATTCGATCAAATTGTTTACTATGAGTAGTAATAAAGTAAATATACAAAAAATAAATAATTTCATCTAATTTAATGTAGTAATATTATACCTAGTTAATTCTTCAGCAAAAAATAAAGTAGCTCAAAAACCTCTTTCTTTCAGGCTTATATATTTAAATTATAACTATCCTACTTACTATCTTGCTTTAATTTTGAATACCGACTATACCATTAATAAATAAACTGTAAAACACGAGCAATTTATTTTTCTCTGACAAACAACTCTCTGATTACCTTTGATGGTTTATCTTTTTCTTTTGGGTTGATTATCCCCCCGTCTACAGAGTGTTGACAATTGGTTGTGGTTTGAGTCGCCATCCACTTTTTCCTTCTTCCTTTTTCCTTCTTCAATATTATTTAAAGCAGTAAAATTTAACTCATCAAGTGATTATTTAATATATTTAGTTAAAACATTGTAACAAAAACAAACAAAGATATAATTAAAATTAATAAATTTACTTAGACTGGTTACTGGCAATATTTTAGTATAGATAATTTTAAAGTTTTTTTATAAATACTATCCCTTGTGTCCAACTACATAAATATGCTACTATAGGAATAGTTAAGATCTTAACATGAGTTAATGACCCAAGTCTCAGAATTCAGGAGTTAAGAAAGAAGTTATTGTGAATTGCTATTGTGAATTGGCTTTTTGTTTTAACTACTATATTTATTCGCATAGTATTTGATGATGCAATGATGTTTAATAGTTTCCTAACCTTGATATCAAAGTGTTATTAATTTTTTTTATCTCACAAACTTCAAAAAAATGATGAGAGAGATGAATATGATTGATACTATATTACTTCTATATTAATTAATAACAATTAACTAAAATAATTTAACACTGCTTCACATGAAGTAATTGCTTGAAATAATTGTCAGCTAAATTTTTCAGCCAAAGGCATCTTTGTTTTGACTTTCTTGAGTTCATCTTAATATTATGTTTGCGTAGGGTTTCCGCAATAAATAGAAACCTTATAATTATACATTTGATCTATGAGTTCCATAAAACCTATCAATAACAAACCACAGATATATAGCATATTATAGGTTGATGAAGTACAGATTATCTAATCACGATCTTAATCAGTAAATATTGTTGTTGTGCAGGTGTACCTAACTTACTTAAAAGTGCTGTATGTTCCGATAGCTTAAATTCTGAGTCAGAATAGAGTTAAATCTAAATTAGAGTTTGGCCAAGGTTACGTGCGAAAGAAAAAGCTATTAACCAAGAGTAATATTTTTGATCTTTGTAGAACTAACAACCATTAAATAATTACAACTTACCCTAAGAAAACAGATGCTAACTTATCAACGCAAATCCGTAAGTCTATCATTAATATCAACAGACTTGCCAATTTGGTCCATAGTTGAAACAGCGGCCACTGTATATCATAAAGACCGCGATCAATTTCATATATTATTGCATGAACCTGCAATTACAGACAAAGAAACATCATGTATAGACATAGATGAGCCATCAATATTGCCAACTGTCTTAAAACCAAGACTTTTATGGCTAGAAGTTTCCCCGTCCCGAGTCATTATGACTATGCAAGGAAACGGTAAATATTGTTACCGCCATATCTGGGAAAGAGGAGTATATGGCATCTGTCGTTATTGGTTACAAGACGAGTCATTCAATTTACATTATCAGCTACAAATGCGTAACTTTACCCGTAACCTAGTAGTTCAGGGAAGACCAGTTCCAGATTATCTGCGTTTAGAATATGAACTATGGTCTCAGCAGTTACGCATGGGACATTATGTACTAGAGCTAGAAATTCATCACTAATAGTTTGATTGAAGTTACCAATCAATATTTTTCCTAACAAAAACCACTTAAAACTTAACTGTCAATTCAGTTATCAGTTAGCCTCCTTCGGAAGAACTGCGTTAACAGTTATCAGCATCTCCTGCAATACAGAAGCGAGAAGATGCAGAATTTTCTTTATCTTGGTCGATTGGATATGGCGAGGTTTCCTCGCCATCCCACCCTTAGGAAAGTTCCGAAGACCGACCGCTTTCTATCCCCTTAAAAGGGAAGGTTTGAGACCCTATATTTTTGGTAATAGAAATTATTTATTAGGTGTAAAGTGCTCTAAACTTATTTATCTTGACAATAAGTAACCAGCTTATCTAACAAAATATCTTTTTCTGTAGCAACCTTATTAGCTTGCTGGCCTGTTTGAGTAAGTTGATTTTTAGCCTGATTAAATTTTTTTCTACCCTCTAATGAAGCTTCAACTTGTGTGCTAGTTTTAAGAGCTACACTCATCTCAAGAAAAGCTTGAGAAAGTTCTTTAAATGTTCGAGTTAAGTCTTTTTGAAACTGCTGAAGAGTTTCATCCTCAAGTTTGAGAGCTTCTAACTCCTGAGAAATTGCTTCTAAATCTCCTCCTAGCTGATTAGTTGTCGCAGCATCAAAGGAATTTTCAGAATTGACAAGAGTATTTCCTTTGTTAATAGTAACAATCAATTCATTACACTGAAGAACTTTGCTAGGGCTACAACTAGTGATGGACAAATAGACTAGAATGGTGCCACCAATAATTTTTAATTTACGAAACATTGTTTAAAATCTTGCAAACTAAGGAGGTATACTTTATAAAAACATAGTTATATCATTTCCGGTTGAATATTGATAAATTAAGTGAGCAGGAAGATGGCGTTGAAGTTAGAGAATCAGTTTTTTCATAACTAATTAAAGAGGAGAGGTCTATTAAATAAGACAGGTATTTAATAATTTGGGACTACTCTTTTTTTACCTACTCAAAGTAGACTTCTTTTTTCTCACTAATTTTATATATAGGAATTGAATCATTATCAATAAAAATAATTTTTGATGTATAGAATTATTAGGTTAAAATCGCTTTAATTATTGCAATTTATACTTGATACGATAATATTTAGATTAACTCTAGTATCGGGAATATTGACAAAGTTTTGATTATTTTTTTTCCTAAATTAACATTTTGTTACCATTATTAATTTTGAAAAATTATTCATAATGCCATTTTTTTTGTGAGTGATGAGAACATGAATTATCTAAGCGATCTGTTATATTCAAGTAATCATTAATGTGAAATTATTTATTAACTAGCTAGTTTTTTGATTTGATCCTCAATTAATTTTCAGGCAGAAGAAATTGAAGAGTTAACTTTAAATTTGTTACAGTTTACAGTATCGATCAATGAATTTCAGAAGTCTACCGATAATTCTAGCTTGATTAAATATTAATGTAGCTAAGTGTAGCTAGGTGTTCAAACCAATATCAATACTAGCAAAATTTTCTTCTAACTCGTATTGTATTTGTTTGGCTTCAGAAATCACTTCAATGACATTAATAATTAGTCTGATAGACTTAATTCTTGACAAAAATTTATCCCAACTACATCATGATTTATTAAAAATACGCTAAAAGTATTGACTAATTATGTCTATATTTAGCTATATTAACAGTAAATGTTGGTGATACCTAACAAGTATAAAAGTTGGCTCAAGAACATTAAAATGCCCGAACAACCAAGAAAAATTAACAATAATAATAAATCCACAGATAATTTTCCCATTGTAATTTCTTTTGGATTAGCATTGCTAATGCTAGGTTTATCCTGGCGTATATTCACAATCATTGCTATTGCTTCTGGAGTTACCTGGTTCGTCAAGCGTTATCAGGAAAAACAAAAACAACAAAAAGATTATTTGAATAACATATTCTATCAGTTAATTCAGGAAAATAATGGGTATATTACAGCCTTAGACTTAGCCATAAACTCCCAACTATCGGGAAAAATAGTCCAAGAGTTTCTTGATGAACAAGCTAAAGAATTTGGTGCTGAATTAGAAATTACACAAGAGGGTGGTTTATTATATTATTTTCCTACTGCTGTATCTCTAGTTGGAAGAACAACGGATAAAATTTTAGAAAACAATACTCAATTAATCTCGAAAGATTCAAATTATGAGGCTCAACTACCAAATAATTCTCATCTAAAAGATATTCCAGAAAATTCCCTACTTCAATCTGCTACTGAAATAGTTTCTCCTCTTACCCAAAAGGAATTAGCAATTAGGCTCAATGTTCATGCTAGTACTATCAGTAAACGGAAAACAAAACCTGATTTTGGAGAATGGAGTAGTCAAAAAGATCCGGAATCAATTGCATGGAAATATTTTAAAGAACAAGCACAATTTTTACCTATAATTCCTAGATTTTAAGCACAAAGTTTTAAATTAAATCAATGGCTTTTTTTTAACTTTTATATCCCCAATATTTTACTTTTATCAAAAAATTTGGAGAGCAAAAGTTTACTTAAAATTTACTTGGCCTTAAGTCAAAATTAAACAATAGCTTTACTAAAATTCAAGGACTTAATTTAAAAAGCATTTCCTGAGGGAATTCTCCTCAAACAGCAATTTGGTGCAGTCAGTATTTCCTAAACGGAATGCTCCGCAAACAGCTTAGATTTATACTGAAACCGAGTAAATGCAATTTCAAAGAGAATTTCAACCCCTCTTGAATTATCTAGTGTCTACAAGCTGGGAATTTCAACTCAAGTTGATAGCTAAAAGCCGATCGCCAAGAGCTAGTTAAAGAACCACTTAGATATTCTTCTATATTCTATAATTGCCTTACTTGACAAAAAGACAAAATTATGTTATAGAGAAGTAGAAAAATAAAATTAAAAATGGGCTATGTATTGAAAAAAAATTATAACAAAATGTGAGAATAAACTTAAAAATCTTAATTAAACATTACAATAAAAAAAATTATAGGTAAGTGTAGCAAATGATGCCTAGAATACTCGTCATTGACGACGATCCTGCGATCGCAGAACTCGTTGCTGTCAACCTAGAAATGGCTGGCTATGAAGTTAGCCAAGCAGAAGATGGCATAAAAGGGCAAGCTCTAGCCCTCCAACTACTACCAGACCTGATAGTATTAGATTTAATGCTACCAAAGGTAGATGGGTTTACAGTTTGTCAACGTCTGCGTCGTGATGAACGGACAGCCGATATTCCGGTACTGATGTTAACTGCTTTAAGTCACACCCAAAATAAAGTAGAAGGCTTTAATGCTGGAGCAGATGATTATCTGACAAAACCCTTTGAAGTAGAAGAAATGCTGGCACGAGTGCGTGCCCTACTCCGACGCACAGATCGAATACCACAAGCAGCTAAACATAGCGAAATTCTGAATTATGGTCCTCTGACTCTTGTTCCTGAAAGGTTTGAGGCTATTTGGTTTGAGCAGACAGTCAAACTAACTCATTTAGAATTTGAGTTACTCCATTGTTTACTGCAACGACATGGCCAGACAGTATCTCCGAGTGAAATTCTCAAGGAAGTCTGGGGTTACGATCCAGATGATGATATTGAGACGATCCGAGTCCATATTAGACATCTGAGAACAAAGATGGAACCAGATCCTCGCCATCCTCGGTATATTAAAACAGTATACGGTGCTGGTTACTGCTTAGAGTTACCTAGTAATAGTTCCAGTGCTAATAATGTGGAAACATCTAATTTGGCAAAACCAAATCAGGAATGGGTGAGAGAATCTTAAAATAATTTCCGGTTGAAAAATTATAATTTAGGTATAAAAAACTGAACTGACAGAGAGATTTTTTCAAAATTCTGTAATACCTTACGAATTACAATCTCTCAACCGGAAATTTAACGAAGTCAGAAGTCAGAACTCAGAAGCGGTGCGACCCCGCGACGACGCCAGTCGCACCTGGTAGCGCACCAAGAGAGTCAAAAGTTATTTTTGTAACGGGGATTTGATCCCCCCTCCAAAAATATTTCGCCTGAAAAGGCGGGGTTGCGCGACCCAATTATTTTGATAAATTAAGGTTTTATACCAATTTTATCTAAGGCAGCACAAAATTATTTTTTCCTTTTTCCAACTTCAGTCCTTCCTTCTTGAAGAAATTTATTAACTTGTCTATCTCGCTCTAAAGTTAACCCCGATCACAATATTATTCTATGCAACTTAGAAATGAATTTGGTATTAATTTAGGTGTTGGTGAAGGAATAATTATTTGGCGAGACTCCTGGAGAGTAAATGTGAGAAGATCGGAAATTAGTCCTCTGAGTTGCCAAAAATCCGCTAAAATCCATTAGTATATATGAGGATGTATACTATGTGTTGGATTAGATATGTCAAAATAGCTCTAGTTAATACCATTGGAGCATTAGTAGCAATTATTTGGGTGCCTGTTCCTCAAGCAGTGGCACAACCTTCACTTCTAGAACAAGCAAACTCAGCAGTTTCGCCTTTAGAAACCCTCGAGTCAATAAACAACAACTTAAAAACTACAAGAAAAGTAAATTCACTATCAGAACTTTACCAGCTTAGAGACGAAATAAAAGCTGAACTGAATAAAGTTTCTCAAAGGCCAACTCTCCAAGAAGTAGAAGAACCCTGGCAATACCAATTTCACCTACAACAGTATGAAAAAACCCTGAAAAACTTCCGTAATGTAGAAGCTAATATTATTAGAGAAGAAAAAGCGCTTCAAAGCTGGAAGCAAGCGATCGCCAAAGCAAGTAAGGCAGTAGAAAAAGGAAAAACAATTCAGGCAAATTACCAAACTTGGCAAGAAGCAGAAAATCTTTGGTTAGAGGCAATTTTCAACCTGCGCCAAATTCCCCAAAACTCGTTAATTACAGATAAAGCGATCGAAAAAATGATCGAATATCAGGGTTATTTAGCAGTTGCCTCCTATGAAAAAGTCATAGCAGCAAGAAGATGGGTAGAAAATACAGAAGATGACACAGACAATAATACAACCAATTATTCACCCATTGCATATAGTTTATCTCCTGGTTTCACCATATATGGCGACACCAACAGAGACGGAGAGTTAGATGAAGCTGACAGATCGAGTAGAGAAAAATGGACTTTATCAGAAGGTGCATTGATGCTATTTAATAGCGATGATGATAATGGCGATCGAATACCAGACTGGCGCGATCGAGAAGTTAATGGCAAAACAGATGAAGCAGACTTAGCGCTGGTGAATATTCAAGTAGCAGAAAATTATCAAGATGCTCAAATCTATATCTCAACAGATACAGATGCTAGTGACTATATTAATGTATTCCAAAAAACAGAATACGGATGGCAACCAGTAGATATTTCTGGTACTGAAGCATTAATATCTAGAGAGAAAGTAGTATTAGGTGTGGAAGCTAAACAGTTCGCCGATCGCAACTGGAAAGGAGTCGTTAAATTAACAGCGATCGCTGAAAAAAATGGTAGACAAATTGCTTCTGATAGTATTCAAATAGGTGTAGTCCCCTGGTTAATGTCTCCCAATACTGCTCCAGTCAAAGAGCTTCATGTCAGCGAACGTGGTTTTGGCAATCAAGAATTTGTGGCCAAAATCAAACAGATCGTCGAAAGAACAGGTGCTAAAGCTCAAATTAATTCTGGTGGCACCACCTGGATGCAAGATACTAAAGAAATAGGTTATGTGCAATTTCCCTCTCAAGGTAAAACCCATAATATGAATGTGGTACTCAAAGCTAACCGTCCTGGGGAAAATGACCAATACGCTAGAAGTCTGCTCAAAGAAGATTTTGGCTGGTTTGAAGTAGGTAAACCTAGACAACTCGATCCCCTAAATAGATGGGCAGATGCTTATGGCAACCTAGAAGTGACACCACCTTTGCCAGGATACGATCTGGGAAGAATTTATTATGGTAAGGCAGGTGAAGTAGGTCTGAATCCAGAAATCGTTGATTTTATTAAAGCACAAAAGATTCAGGGTCCGCCAGTAGATATTGATACTTCTTGGTTAATGATTCGTCATGTAGATGAAATTATTAGTTTTATTCCTAGTAAATTTGGCAAACCTTTAATGTTAATTGTTAGTCCAGAAGCAGGGGTAAAACTATTAGAAGAATTGAGTCTACAAGGATATGGACAAGCGGCAATAAATCGTGGTTTAAGTACTCAAACAACGGTACGAGCAGCGCTAAAAAATCAGAAGTTAATTCAGCATAATCTCTATTTGCAGCGGGAAAAATTAGACCCATTAATTGACAAATTGAAGCGGGAATTTAATTTAAGTGATGACCAGATTATTCAAGTACCAGCTATGTTTGGATATAGCGGTTATTCTTGGTGGCCAAATATGGTAAATTCCGTAGTAGTCAACGGAGAATTGTTAGTTTCAAACCCTCTAGGAGCATTAATTAATGGTAGAGATTATACTCAGGAAAAATTCCGCAGGTTAGTAGCTGATGCTAGTTTAAATATTAATTTTATGGACGATAAATATTATCAGAATCTCAGGGGAAGTATCCATGATGCGACAAATACAACCCGTTTAGGAAAAAATAATCCTTTCTGGAAATCTTTGTCTGAGGATATTATTTCAGGGAGTAGGGAATAGGGAGTAGGGGAGTGGGGGAGTAGGGGAGTGTGGGAGTAGGGGAGAAAGATTTTTGTTGGGTTTATCCATCTATTGCAACATTTACAGCACTTTGTGACTCTATGAAGTACACCCCGAAGCGGGCAAGATGCCTGCACTACAAGATTTTCACCATTTACCTTGTACATCATTTGACTAATACCATTTTCAAAAAATATTGCTACATTGGCTATTCAAGGTATTAGGTGTTAGGTGGTAGGTGGTAGGTATAAGAAATAAACAGTGAAGATTTTTCAATTCCGTTAAGCATCTATATTTTACTGTAACAATCTTGCTTGAATTTGGTATAAAATATGCTGTAATATCATGTCCGGATAAGAGCGTGATAAAAAAACTTTATCCCTTCTAATCTTTTCTTCCCTTCTGCCTTCTGCCTTCTGCCTTCTGCCTTCTGCCTTCTGCCTTCTGCCTTCTGCCTTATGCCTTCCTTCTTCCAAAGTGTAAGTATTCAACCGGACATGATATAAGATGAAACCGTCTACTACATGATTTAATATTTATTTGACAAATACTCTTTTAATCAAGTTAAGAAGTCTTATTTTTGACTTTTGATTTGCTATTAAACCCTATCTATCAGGAGAAAAAATGTCTGATTTTATGGATTTTTTGAAGCATAAATATGCTTATGTTGCCTTGGGAGAATTTAAACCAGGAAAGTTTGAAGAAGCAAGGGAACTTTATGAAAAAGCAGTTGCTACCTATAACGACGGTTTTAAGGGAGCTTATTTATTGCAGTTGCCAGGAACAGATAAAGGTATTGCTGTAATTTTTTGGGAAGGTGTTGAAGATATGGATGCTAATCAAACTGATGCTTATAAAGCGGCATTGGAACAAATGTCACATTTATTTGCTAAACCACCAGAAACTAATTTTTATGAAACTGTTACTGAGATATTGCCAGAGTAATATCATGTCCGGTTGAGCAGTTGCAAGGAGGAGTCAGGAGTCAACCCACCCCTCGCCCCTCCCCCTCCCAAGAGGGGAACTCAGGAGTCAGGAGGGAAAAAGAAGAAGAAAGTTTTTGGTCGCGTAAGCGGAACGGAGTTCTATCGCGCTATTAAGCGGACATGATCTAATTGGGTAGATAAGGATAGTCTTGGTCAATTTAATTAGACAAATTTTGCCTTGAATATCCTGACAATTAGACGAATTTTCCTCTGCATTATAAATTGGGGGATAGAAAAAATCTATTCCCCCTACTCCTGAATATTACGAACTAATTTTGATTGTAATCTGAATCCGATCTGCAGCACTAGAAGGAACGCACCATTTTAACAGCGATCGCTTAATTTCCTCTATAATTTTTTTATCCTTCAAACTGGAAACTTCATCATCTAAAATTACTCGAAGTACGCGATCGCCTTTCACCTGCAATTCCAAAACTATTTCACCATGAATATTTGGTGGTATATTCAGATTTTGTAGATGCTGTTGGAGATTTTCTTGCCCTGCAGCATCTAACCCGATAACTTGGATAATTTGCAAAGGAGTATCAGTTGAGTTTGCAGAATCTTTTTGTTTGAGAGAAAGTACCATTCGCATAAAATTCCCTACTACTTTAGGAGTTTCCTCCACATTTGCAACTTCCTTCAAGTCTGTCGCTATCCGTTTCAGAAGTTGCTCGGAAGTAGGAATTTTTCGGTCGCGGACTAATATTTTAACTAAAACCTTATCGTTAGTTTTGAGAACGCGCTCTATGTGAGAAAGTCTTACTGGATAGTCATTATCCGAAATGTTGTAGCGCATTCTTACTTCTTTAGTAGAAGCAGTTTCCTGTAGTTCGCCTTGTTTCAAGAATCTCGAAATTCCTTTCTTGATACCCGAAGACCCTATTTTCTCTTGTTGCTCCACCGAATCTATTGCTTGAAGTTGCGATAGCTGCATCATCAAGTCCGGAGAGTCAGAATAAGTTGACATGATACGATCTGAATCATTGTCTAGCATCCGACACAGCAAGTCCGGAGAGTCGGAATAAGTTGACATGATACGATCTGGATAATTGTCTACTCGAAATCTTTCAGGTGCAGCACCGAACCCCTCATAACTCACTCCCTCTGGCATTTCCACAGGAACTTCCATCGAAATACTCTTACCACCAGGTTCAACACGCACCTCTTCACTCACCGCAACAAACGCCGTATATTCTGACAACAATTGATAACTTAAAGCGGTCTCCGTCACTTCTTTTACCACCGACTTCTTATCATAATCAAACATCTGATTCATCAAATGCTTAATCTTTTGCCTGGCCCAAATTTGAGCAACTGCTATATTGTCAGAATCAGCAAAATGAATATCGAAAGTCTGCTGATAAATTTCCCCACCAGCAGCAATACCATTAACCTGTAACTCACCTCCCACAGCATCCTGTTTTTGCCCAAACAAAACCAAAGGTTGCTCGGCAAATAAATCTGGAGTTGTCACCGGATAAATTTCTGGTACTTCACCCCGACCATTCCACTCAACCTCAATTTGAGTCAATACTGGATTATTAATTTGCTGAAAAAATTTCTCTGCTACTTCCTGACTTGGTTCATCCTGTCGCACAACTCTGGCAATACCCCGCCCAATTTCTGCTAAACGGTTAATCAAATATCGATTTACCGAACTACCGACACCAAAACTATAAAGTCGGTTTCCTGGTTGGAGTTGGTCTTGCACTTCTGCCAATACTGCTTTTTCATTACCAATATAACCATCGGTCAACATCACAATACTCCGTAGTCTTCCCGCAGGTGGAGGCGGAAAATTCAAAACTTCCTCGATGCCATTCAATAATTCAGTGCCACCATTTGCAGTTAATCTATTGATATAGTTAATTGCAGTGGCAATATTGTTAGGTGTATTCGGTAGAGGTTGTTCTGACAGTTTTCTGGCAGTATTGGCAAAGTCGATAATTGTGAAAGTGTCGTTGGGGTTAAGTCCGTGGATAAAACGGCGCATTAATTCCTGGCATTTCAACAATGGTTCTCCCCTTTGGGAACCGGAAGTATCCATGAGGAAAACGACATCTTTCGGCACAATTTCATCACTGCGATACCGTAAAGCGGGAATTAGATAAACGGCAAAATATCCGCCACGTTCGTCTGCTTGAGTTAATACTGTTGCTTTGGTACGATCGCTAGCAACTTTATAGCGGAGAATGAAGTCTTTGTTTGGGATGGTGTCTTCATTTCCTAATTTAACCGTAACAATTTCTCTTCGCTCAGATGTTTGAATTTGGTGGGATATGGAATTCACCTGAAAAATTGGCATCCCACAGTTTATTTCTACTGTCATACCAATATCATGTCCCGAACGAGTTGCCGGGGGAACTATTGGTGGTGTAATTTGACTAGCATCGGGAACTTGGTCTGTATCGCCACTTCTATCTATAGGTGTTCCGGGAATATAACGAGGTCCGACTACCATTGGAAAGACAAATTCATAATCCCCACCTTCAAACTTCAGGGAGTCTGTGTAGCGAATAATCACATCTATTTGCTCCCCTGGTTTAATATTGGCAAGAGATTGAGTGAAAATATTATCGCGCTGTTGTTCGAGTAGTCCAGCAGTACGACCTTGTTGTTTAGCTTGTTGATAGATTTTTTTTGCTTCTTCTCGTTTTTTGATATTGCCTTTGATTAGGCGATCGCCTATTTTGATTTCCATTTCATCGACTGCTGCTTCGTCTGGTAGTGGGAAGACGTAAGTTGCCTCTAGGGGTTCGGTGAATGAGTTCTCAAATTTTTGAGTTACTTCGATGCGGGATAGGTTGCCCGCTATTTTGGCTTTAACTTCCGTGTGTTTCAGAGGAAAAGTCAGTTTCTCCTCTGAGGATACAACGTATAATCCTGCGAGAGTTGGTGTATTTGTAGACATAAGTGTGTATCCTCCTAAAGAAATTAATTTGTTTTGTAATACATTAACTTCTCTTGTAGCGTACTGAATTAAGAATTGTCTGTTAAGAATTGTGTATGATTATGGTCAGCTTAAAAATGTAGGGGGAAAGGGCTTGATTTGAATAGACCTTAATTTGATAAATCCCTTTTTTATCCTTAAAAGGAGAGTCTTTAAACCTAGATTCAATTAATTATCCATTATCAATTATTCAATAGTTTTCGCAATTCATCTATTGAGGAAATTTGGGGAATTTGAGATACTATTGTCTCTAACAATTTCACATCATCTATTTTTGAAATATCTGATAAAATCTCCACATATTCATCACCAAACTTGAGTTTTAATCCCATTTCAATTGCTAATAATAACCCCTGTTTAATTTGAGCATCTTTTAGAGATATCTCAGCATCTTTTTGGGATATTTGAGCATCTTTTTGGGAAATTTCCAGATTTTTTGCTGTTGTTATTTCATCTCCTGTTTTAATTACATTCCCATCACCATTGCACCAACGTAACCAAGTACCATTAACATTTTCAAATACACCATTCCATAGAGTTAATCCCAAATTAACATGAGCAAACCAAGCATCATTTTTAGGAACGTAAGAATTAATTTGTAATTGAAAGACTTGCAGTACAGTTTCGCTAAGTTTTTGCAATGGATCGTAGACAACATCATAAGGAATTCCTAACTTTGCATAGTCCGTTAATTTACTTCCTAATTCATTACCGGGAGTCGGAGAAACAATTTCTATTACGATATCTGGTGCTTTGCCAAATTCCCAGAATAAATAAGAGCTAACATTACGTTCCCACCATTCTTTCTCACCAATAATATTCAAACTTAAAAAGACATCAGGTACAATTCCTGAATCTAGGAGATGAGAAAATAAACCCACATTGGCAGCAACAATAAAAGGAACATTTATCGGTATTTTAGCACCGCTATAAAATACCGTTGTGAGTAGACGTTGTTGTTTTTCATTAATAAAACTATCCAAGGGAGTATCATCCTCTAGAATCATGTGACTGGTGTCTGGATCTCCATGGGGCAGAATAGTCAATTTTTCTGACATAATTACCTCCAGATTAATTGGGGAATTTTTAATATATTATATAGGCAAAATGATAACCCAGTAAGGATATTGTATGCAACGTGCCTAGTGTTTGTTATTGGAAGATGATCGCAAATCCGCAACCAAATCTGCCACCCGTTGACTGAAAATTTAACTGTTCAATTGTTTAATAGGCAAACTTAAAATTGCTAAAATCTTAGAAATATTTATATCTTCTGCATTTTCAATGACTAACTCCTCATTATTAATATCTACATTTTGACCAGAAAGTTTGAGAAAGCGCCAGATACGTCCTGTGGTAACAGCACCATAAATACTTTCAGTTGTTCTATTTCTTGCTTGGTTAAACCTTTGTGCTGCTACCATTTCTGCAATACATTGACCTAAACCTACGTTTGTACTTTCATTTTTAGCTTCAACTATTGTGATTACAGGAGCTTCTATTTCTAAAGTGAACTCTGAAGCACTCAAAATATAGTCACAAAATCCATTTAGTCCGCTGGTAATATCGACATTAAAATCTCTGCCAGAAAACAAACTAATTTTACCATCAAATATTTCTCTAATTTCTATCAACAATGGTGCAATAATTAACTCCGTTTGCGGAGCATTCCGTCAGGAAACGAGCTTTTTCAGTATTATTATCAAAAGCAACTTTGAGATTACGTTTCAGAGTCATTTTCAAATATTCACTCGGTTCAACTAACTCGATATTAGGAAATAAATTAACCATATTAATACTAAGGTCAAAAGTAGCTTGAGCTTGATTAATAGTTTTTAAATGCTCCTTGAATCCCAAAATAATAATAACTAAATTATTAGCTGACCGGAATGGCGATCGCTCATTTATCTTTTTTTGTTTAGTAGGGGTTTTGTCTCCAAATTATGACAATATTGAATTGTACCAATACTACTGGATTTGGTATGATATAGCTAATTTATTCTTACTTATGCTATGGTAGATAAATGTTTAGGAAATTTAGCTTTGAGTAGTAGAATTAGCAGTTAGAATATTGAAACAAGGGAGTTATCATCTGAAATGGACAATATTCCTTTATGTACAGTTGAAAATTTAGGACAACATCAAAAGTTAGGAGAAATTCTGACCAGGGTAAAGCAGGAATTTAAACAAATTTATCAAGATAATTTCATTAGTTTAATTTTATTTGGTTCTCAAGCAAGGGGTGACGCAAAACCTGACTCAGATATTGATGTTTTAGTAGTTTTAAAAGAAAATAATAATCTCGATAATAAGCATCAAAAAATCATTGAATTTATTTCCGATATATGTATCGAATATGGGATGTTAGTAAGTTGTGTTTATGTGAGTGAATCTCAATTTCAACAAGAGAAAAGTCCCTTATTATTGAATATTCATCAAGAAGGTATTTTCCTGTGAATATTGAACAACAACAATGATTACAAAAAGCTAGGGAGAGCTTACAAGCTGCTCAACTTTTAGTCGATCATAACTTGGCTGCTTTTGCTGCTGCGAGGGCTTACTATAGTATGTTTTATATTGCGGAGGCTTTTTTGTTAGGAGAAGGATTAACATTTTCTAGTCATTCTGCTGTTATCTCTGCTTTTGGTCGAGAATTTGCTAGGACAAAACGTTTGCCTGTAGAATATCATCGCTATTTAATTAATGCTCAAGAAAAACGTACAGAAGCAGATTATAATCTTAATCCTAATATTACAATAGAACAGACTCAATGCATTATTAATGAAGCTGAAGAAATGCTTGATTTTGCTCATAATAATATTGATTTAATTTAATAAAAAATCAGGTTATGTAGTTATGAATATCATCTTAAGTCCACAACAATAAAAGTTTATTCAATCCCAAATTGCCAAGGGAAAATATACCAATATTGAGGAAGTTATTGATTCGGCTTTAAAGCTATTAGAAAAACAAGATTATGAACAATGGCTTGATGAAACTCCCCCAAAAGTTCAGGTAGGTTTAGAACAATTAGAAAAGATTGTGTCTGACATAAAAATTATTGTTCCTTAGTTATTTATTAATTGATTTTTCAATTTCAGATAATCTCTGAGTTTAAGGTAACAGTCTACTGTAAAGCAGCAAGGATATCGTCTCTTTCTAAATCATCATAGTCTTCAAGAATTTCCTCAATAGTCATGCCACTACTCAGCAATTCTAGTATAAATTCTACGGGATAACGCAATCCCAGGAGGCAGGGTTTTCCGTGACAGATGTTTGGGTTAATAGTGATTCTTTCTAGGAGGTTTTTATTGATCATTTCTTCTATTGTTAGTTAGTTGAAACTATAAACCAAAAGCTCCTTCCTAGGAATGGGTATATTTGAGCATTACATAATAATATGACAATATAACACAAAAAAGGAGCTTACTTTGGCAGTAACTTTTAATTATCTCTCAATTTCTCAACAGAAAAACTATGTATAAAAAAAATAGGTAGACGATTTCGTAAAATCCCCTACCTAATAAAAAGTTTATCCCTGCATCCGCGACAAAATCCCTGTCTTGCTCCCCTAATTTAAACTTATAAATTTTTCTGTTTATTCTTAGCAAATTTCAATAATTCTTGAGCTTTTTGATAATAAGTTGTTCCTGGTTTCACATTCTCTAACTGATTAATAATAGATTGAATTGTACTAGCAAGTAGACCCTGGTTAGAATTATCATCAACAGCATACCTTTGCCAATCAGCTATCAAATTTTTAGCCTGTTTAAAAGCTTGCCCTGACTGTTTTTCTAACTGTAGTCGCATTTTCACATTAGCTAAATTAACTTGATATTCTGCTAATTTTGTCTGTGCTTCTAAATAACTAGGGTTATCTACTGATACTTTCTGCAATTGACTAATTGCTTGTTCCCATAAACTCGCCACCAGTTGCCACTGTTGTTCTGGATGGGGTGCATTTTGGGAAGCTCTAGCTGCTTCAAAACCAAATTTTTTGGCTACTTCCATTAGAGTGAAACTCCGCTTACTTCCCTGAGTTAGACCTGCCTCTTTTTTGAAATCTCGCTTAGTCGCTGCTAATTTAGGTTTCACCATTTTTCCAGCGAGAGTAGTTGGTGGAATTTGTTCTAACTTATCTATTGCTGCTTGCCACTGAGCGATCGCCTCATTTTTTTCTGTTGGAGTTGTCGCTTGCTGATACTGCTGTTTAGATATTTTAACTGTTTGCTCTGCCTCTTTTAACAATGTTTGAGCATTTTTTTCTTGAAACGCCTTTGCCTCAATTTGTCCTACCCTTTTTCTCGCCCTTTCAAATTCATCTAGAGTAAATCGCCAAGTACAACTAAAAAAGGTGCAATATCTTGGGGGATAATAACCTAAAAACCATACTGGTAAACCATCTAAGTGTTTTTGTGCTTCAGCAACTCTCTGCGTTCCCAAATTAATATCGGCGCTGGAAGTTGCTTTATTGATCAGTTGATCTGCTTGTTCCGTTTTAGCGATCGCCTCTCGGTAGTTACGATCCATGCTTATGTAGCTTGGTAACAATACCATCGGTGCTACTCTTGCCACTGGTCTCCGAACCATAGGAAAAGGTAAATTTGCTACCCAGACTAAACCAGCTACTCCTAGAGCAGCTAAACCTGCTAACTGAAATAAAATTACTTTTCCTGCGGGATGATTTTCCCTTGCTGCTTTTTTGAGAACTTTTTCGCTAAAGGTAGGATATTGGTCTACAATTAGTTCTCGTAATTCCTCTAATTTAGCAGGTTCGCCAGATTGCATCCGTAGTTTTTCCAATCGCTTCAGAACTATTTTCTGGCCTATTTCACCTGTGAGGTCTTCTTTTGATAATTTTTTGATTTCTTCACTTAATATTTCGTAAGCATAGTTATGGAGACGTGGCATATTTTAACCTCTAGATTATAATCATTTTTAGTTTAAGCGTAATTTTTTAATTAGTCATCAGCAAAACTATCAATATTTCTTGATAAATTTAGCAGCATAAAGTAAAAATATCTGTAAAAATACTGATTTATTTTGAAACAGAAGTTTGACTTTTGAACGCCTATCTATATAGACCTCTCCGAAAAAGAGAGAGTAGGAAGTAGGGAGTAGGGGGAAATAATTAATGATTTATGGACGATAATTGATTTGATTTTTAATTATCGGAGATGTCTATTAGGTAGAGAATTTTGGAAAATATTCTACCTAATATTTGGAATAAAAAACCTCATCCGTGCATCCGTGAAAAAATCCCTGTTTGCCTCTAATTTCAACTTATAAATTTTTCTGTTTATTCTTAGCAAATTTCAATAATTCTTGAGCTTCTTGATAATAAGTTGTTCCTGGTTGAACATTCTCTAACTGATTAATAATTTCCTGTAACTTACTAGTAAGTAAACCTTGACTAGAATTATCAACAGCATATTTTTGCCAATCTGCTATTAAATCTTTACCCCGCTTAAAAGCTGTTCCTGACTCCCTTTCTACTTCTAAACGCATTTTAGCTTCACTCAGTTTTACCTGATATTCTGCCAATTTAGTTTGTGCTGCTACATAACTTGGGTTATCTACAGAAATTTTCTGCAACTGACTAACTGCTTGTTCCCATAAACTCACCGCTAGTTGCAATTTTTGTTCTGGATAAGGTTCATTTTCAGAAATTTTGCCTGCTTGCAAAACAAATTGTCTAGCTGCTTCAATTATCACATCACTGCGTTTACTACCATTAGCTAAACCTACCTCTGCTTGAAAATCTCGCTTGGTTGCTGCTAATTGTGGTTTTGCCATTTTTGCAGCAACAGTAGTGGGTGGAATTTGTCCTAACTTATCTATGCCAGTTTGCCAATTAGCGATCGCCTCATTTTTTTCTGTTGAAGTTGCAGCTTCGAGATATTCTTGTTTAGCTGTGGCAATTTTTTGTTCCGCCTCCGTTAACAATGTTTGAGCATTTTTTTCTTGAAATATCTTCGCCTCCATTCGCCCTACCTGTTTTCTCGCCGTTTCAAATTCATCTAATGTGAATTTCCAAGAACAACTGAAAAAGGTACAATATCTTTCAGGATAATAACCCAAAAACCAGACAGGCAATTCATCAAGATGTTTTTGCGCCAAAGCAACTTTTTCAGCACCAAAATTGATATCTGCGCTGGAAGTTGCCTTATTAATTAATTGGTCTGCTTGTTCAACATTAGCGATCGCCTCTCGATAGTTATAATCCATATTTATATAACTAGGTAGCAAAATTATTGGTGCTATTCTAGACACAGGTTTACGAATCATTGGATAAGGTAAATTTGCTACCCAAACTATCCCTGCCATTCCTACTAATGCAGCAGGTATCCAGGCAATTTTACTCAACATTCCTGGTGGTTTATTTGCTTTAGCTGCTTTCTGAATAACTGTTTCACTAAAATTAGGAAATTGGTCTTTTACTAAATAACTTAACTCTTCTTCTTTTAGGGGTTCTCCTGATTGGAAAGTTAACTTATCCAATCTTTTCATTACTATATTTTTTCCCACTTCCCCAACCAAATCTTCCTTAGCACATTTGTCAACTTCTACCTCTAATATTTTATAGGCTCGGTCATATAAACGTGGCATATCTTTACCTCTAGATTTATTAGTTATATTATACTCGGATAATCAGTGGAGCAAGATATCTAAAACGGTGCAATGGTTCGTTATGAGCGATTTTGAAACAATTCTGATAGCTTAGATTTTAGCCATCTAATCTACCTTATAACAATAAACTTTTTAGCTGTGTCAGTCCAGTAGATTGCGTTAAGGTACAACTCAACATATATAACTTATTGTTGGGTTTCCTTTGTCAACCCAACCTACAAAGTGTCAATACTTTTTTATTATTGTAAGCATTTAAGAGAATATGATTTGTCAGGAAATAACTAGGTTTAAATCATGTTTCTTTAGTAATAAATTAATTACGAATTTACTCGGAGATATACTTAATGACTGCCCAACCTAAAAACCAACTAATGACCTCTCAAGAATATCTGGAATGGGAGGAAAAACAACCGATTAAATATGAATATATGAACGGTCAAGTTTTTGATATGACTGGAGGAACTATTCCTCATAATTACATTGCGGTTAACTTAACTACAGTCTTAAAAAATCACCTGTGGGGTAAAGTGAAATATCAATGGCAGATGCTAAACTTGGAGTTTTTGAAGTCTGACCTTTTTATTATCCTGATCTAATGGTTATATCATGTCCGG